>NZ_CP020472.1:4637951-4975677 GCF_002075795.1 Shewanella japonica | reverse complement strand
AATTAGGTAAAAATTGTTCATATAGCCACTTTCCTTGTTGACGGTAGTGATTAAAGTGATTACAATTCGGCCTCTTTTTTGCCCTTACCTCTTATTTTAAGAATGTAAGGTTTATTAACCACTAAATATACGGATTGCCAAAATGAGTAAACGTACTTTTCAACCAAGCAACCTGAAGCGTAAGCGTTCTCACGGCTTCCGCGCACGTATGGCCACTGTAGGCGGCCGTAAAGTGATTGCACGTCGTCGTGCAAAAGGTCGCGCTCGTTTATCTGCTTAATCAGTAGATAACCATAGTGACTAGCTATGCTTTTACGCGGGAGTTACGTCTGTTAACTCCCGCGCAATTTAAATCTGTATTCTCAAACCCTATCAAAGCATCTTCTGCTGAAATAACTCTGCTCGCTGTACCTAATTCTGAACAACATCCTCGTATTGGATTAACAGTTGCAAAACGTTTTGTTAAAAATGCCAGTGATCGCAACCGAATTAAGCGAATAATCAGAACAAATTTCCGTTTAAATCAGCACGACATTCCAAATCTTGATATTGTTGTCTTGGTTAGAAATGGTGTGGTCGATATGGAAAATGCAGAATTACACAAGTTAACAGAGAAGTTATGGCGCAAGCTCAGTCGCCGTTACAATGGCTAGCCATTAAGGCTGTTCGTGGTTACCAACTTCTTATCAGCCCCATGCTGGGTCCTCGCTGTAGATTCAACCCAACGTGCTCTTATTATGCGATTAACGCAATAAAAACGCATGGAACAGTGAAAGGTTGTTGGCTTGCAGCGAAACGCATACTAAAATGTCACCCTTTACATCCCGGCGGAAGTGATCCCGTCCCCCCTAAAAATGACAGGTGTAACAAATAGGCTATGGAATCTCAACGCAATTTAATGCTTATCGCACTACTGTTTGTCAGTTTTTTACTTTGGCAAGCATGGCAAGACGATAAAGCACCGCAACCAGTCGCGACACAAACTACGGTTGCTCAAACGAATGATGTACCATCGCACAGCAATAGCGATGTACCCGATGCAGATTCAAGTATGCCTGTTCAATTACCGGCAACTCAAAATCTGATTGAAGTTAAAACCGATCAGTTAGACATTAAAATTGACCCAGTCGGCGGTGATATTGTTTATGCTGCTTTGGTTGACCATAAAGTTGAAATTGATAGTAATGACCCATTTGTTCTTTTAGAGCAAAATGGCGCATTCAACTATATTTCTCAAAGTGGTTTAATCGGTCGTGATGGTATTGATAGCAGTACTCACGGACGTGCACACTTCTCTGCAGAGTCAGAACTTTATCAACTAGCTGATGGTCAAGATACGTTATCTGTACCATTAAGTTATGTGGATGCAAATGGCGCAAGCTATACCAAAGTATTTACTTTCACCCGTGGCCAATTTGATGTGACTGTTGATTACAAAGTAAACAACACCACTTCAGCGCCGCTTCAAATGCAAATGTACGGTCAAATTAAACAAACGGTACAAGCATCTGAAAGTAGCATGATGATGCCAACATACCGTGGTGCAGCATTCTCGACTCAAAGTGTACGCTATGAAAAATATGACTTTGAAGATATTGCTAAGAGTAACCTAAACCAACAAACATTAGGTGGTTGGGCAGCGATGCTTCAACATTACTTCGTGTCAGCTTGGGTACCACCAGCAAACGATTCAAATACTATCTTCTCTAGCATGAGTGCGGGTGGCCAAGCTAATATTGGTTTCCGCGGCGCAGTACATGATATTGCTCCTGGTGCACAACAAACGATTAGTGCTCAGTTCTTCGTTGGTCCTAAAGACCAAAAAGCACTTTCAGACATTTCTGAAACATTAAACTTAGTTGTTGATTACGGCTTCCTTTGGTGGCTAGCAATTCCTATCTACAAACTATTGATGTTCTTCCAGTCGATTGTCACTAACTGGGGTGTTGCAATTATCCTAATTACGCTTTCTGTACGTGGTATTTTATACCCACTTACAAAAGCGCAATACACTTCAATGGCTAAGATGCGTAACTTGCAGCCTAAGCTTGCAGAGTTAAAAGAACGCTTTGGTGATGACCGTCAGAAGATGGGTCAAGCAATGATGGAGTTGTACAAGAAAGAGAAAGTTAACCCGATGGGCGGCTGTCTTCCAATCTTGCTACAAATGCCAATTTTCATTGCACTATACTGGGTATTACTAGAAAGTTATGAGTTACGCCATGCGCCATTCATGCTTTGGATTGACGATTTATCGGTTCAAGATCCTTACTACGTATTGCCACTACTAATGGGTGTGTCTATGTGGTTAATGCAAAAAATGCAACCAATGGCACCAACCATGGATCCAATGCAAGTGAAAATGATGCAATGGATGCCAGTTATCTTTACAGTATTCTTCCTATGGTTCCCATCAGGTCTAGTACTTTACTGGTTAGTAGGTAACTTAGTCGCAATCACACAACAAAAGATTATTTATGCAGGTCTTGAGAAAAAAGGCTTAAAATAAGTCATAGCTCAAACTGATATAATCTTTAAAGGCGGCTATTGAGCCGCCTTTTCATTTATTAAATTTAAACAAAGGTTTTCCCCAATGACAGACACTATCGTGGCACAAGCAACCGCACCAGGTCGTGGCGGTGTAGGTATCATTCGTATTTCGGGTGATAAAGCCGCTGATGTAGCACAACAGGTGTTAGGCCATTTACCTAAAACCCGTTATGCCGATTATTGCGATTTTAAAAATGCTGCTGGTGATGTTATTGACCAAGGAATTGCTTTGTTCTTTAAAGGGCCTAACTCCTTTACTGGTGAAGATGTATTAGAGCTTCAAGGCCATGGTGGTCAAATCGTTTTAGACATGCTCATAAAGCGTGTAATGGAAGTGGATGGTCTTCGCATTGCTAAACCAGGTGAGTTTAGTGAGCAAGCCTTTATGAATGACAAGCTTGATTTAACCCAAGCTGAAGCTATCGCTGACTTAATTGATGCCACTAGCGAACAAGCTGCTAAAAGCGCCTTAAACTCGCTCCAAGGTGAGTTCTCAGATGAAGTGCACCAACTTGTCGAACAAGTCACTAACTTGCGTTTATACGTCGAAGCAGCTATTGACTTCCCTGATGAAGAAGTCGACTTCTTATCTGATGGTAAAATTGCTAATTCACTTTATAACATCATCGACAAACTGGATTCAGTTCAAGCCAGTGCTAAACAAGGCTCGATTATCCGTGAAGGAATGAAAGTTGTCATTGCAGGACGTCCTAATGCGGGTAAATCTAGTCTGTTAAATGCCCTTGCTGGTAAAGAATCAGCCATTGTAACCGAAATTGCGGGTACCACACGTGATGTACTGCGTGAGCATATCCACTTAGATGGCATGCCATTGCATATTATCGATACTGCAGGCTTACGTGATACAGCCGATACAGTTGAAAAAATAGGTATCGAACGTGCTTGGGATGAAATAGCCACAGCAGACCGAGTGCTATTTATGGTTGATGGCACTACAACCACAGACGTAAATCCACATGAAATATGGCCAGGTTTTATCGACCGCCTCCCCGCTAAACTTGGCGTTACTGTGGTGCGAAATAAAGCCGACTTAACTGGTGAGCCTGTCATGACAACTGATGAGCACGGCTACAATGTTTACCGTATTTCAGCTAAGACAGGTTTAGGCGTTGACGAACTTAAACAACACCTAAAATCCTTAATGGGTTATCAAAGTAACCTTGAAGGTGGTTTTATTGCCCGTCGTCGTCATTTAGAGGCATTAGATCTCGCTTCAAACCATTTGCAATTAGGTAAAGAACAACTTGAAGTTTACTTGGCAGGCGAGTTACTTGCAGAAGAACTCCGTATGGCGCAAATGGCCTTATCAGAAATCACAGGTAAATTTACCTCCGATGATCTACTCGGTAAAATCTTCAGTTCATTCTGTATTGGTAAGTAACACAATATGTCAGCAAATAATGTCGTCGTTCTTGATTTCGAAACCACAGGTTTATCACCCGATAATGGTGATAGAGCCATTGAAATTGGTGCAGTAAAATTAGTAGATGGTGTCGTGGTTGACTCATTTCAAGAACTGATGAACCCTGGCCGACGGGTAAGTAGTTTCATTGAAAACTACACAGGAATTAGCAATCAAATGCTACAAACTGCTGATGATTGCGAAACGGTCATGGCACGCTTTGCAGACTTTATGGGCGACTTTAATCTCGTTGCGCATAACGCCAGCTTTGATAAGAAATTTTTAGACGCCGAGTTCAATAGGATCAATCATCAATACTCAGGTCAATTTGCTTGTTCTTTACTCTTGTCTCGTAGGATCAATCAAGATGCTCCTAATCATAAACTGGGGACATTGGTTGATTATCATCAATTGCCAAATGATGGTGTTTTTCACCGAGCATTAGCAGATGCAACCATGACAGGTCATTTATGGCTCCATCAACTTGAAACTATTAAGCAATATAAACCTCAACAAGCGATCTCTTTTGAGCATATCCAGATGATAACAGGCATGCCAAAAGCTAAAGTTATCGCTTTTCTTAGCCAATAGAATAGTTATGCCGCAGATTGTTGTTGCGGCATTTTGCTTAGCCAATCTTTAAATACAGTAAGCTTAGGTAATCGCTTGTCTGAATGGCCGAGCAATTGGGTAATAGCGTAGCAATATTGATAATATAAATTAGGATCAAGACCATCTTTACCCGCATCGTCAGTATTGATGATGGCGCCACGTAAATAATGAGTCACCAGTTCAGCTCGATTAAAACCAACAATCTTACCTATCTTATCAATCACATGGTGAAACCAAGCAAAATACTCATCATAGCGCTGCTGATACGCTTGCTGATATACCTCACTTGCATGGGATAAAATATCTTCATTTGGCATCACTCGTTCAATCACAAAACGTTGATTAACTAACGCATCATGTAAACGCCTGCATTGATGGAACAGAAACATATTGAGTGGATCTGCATAAGCTTGTTCATCAAGTTTTGCTTGGGCTAAGCAATGGTTTAAATCATCAATGGCCATAGCCACAATTAAATCAGCTTCATTGGGAAAATGGTTATACACAGTCCCTTTTGAAATTTGGCTAGCCTTTACTAAATGCGAACGACAAAGATCGAAGGTTTTATGTCCTTTTAAATAGCGCTGTGACACTTCAACTAAGTAATCACCTCGTTGTTGCCAGCTACTCATAATGCATCCCTTACTTTTCATCAATAATTTGTTATCACTTCACATTCGTACAATAACAAGCTTCTTACTTATTCGATATTAAGTAATACTGATACCACTATGAACAATTCCAATAGCCAATATTCCTAAAGATAATGCTAAAAATAGAATTGCTTGAAAGCTTTATTGCTGTGGCAGAAAATGGCAACTTATCAAAGGCTGCTGAACAAATTTGCCGCACTCAATCTGCATTAAGTTTGCAGATTAAAAAGCTTGAAGAAAGCGTTGGTCAACCACTGCTTATCCGTGATAACAAAGGGGTCACCTTGACAGAATCAGGTGTCACTTTGCTTAACTATGCTTATAAAATGATGCAGTTAAGTTCACAAGCTTTAGATGATTTAAAAGATGGCCAAAATCGAGAAATAATTCGATTAGGTGTTCCAACAGATTATATAAAACGATATTTAAGCAGCTGTTTATTAGAATTTATTCGTGAATTTACGCGAATTGAATTAGTGATTGATACTGACGTGAGCGGAAATTTATACAAACGCTTACAACAAGGTGAATTTGATGTCATCGTTGCAACTCATTGGCAAACACCGGCTAATGGAGAGTTGCTTTTTGAACGACGCTTTCATTGGGTAGCAGCCAAGAATGGTAATGCCCATAAACGCAGCGCTATTCCTATGGCACTGTACCCAGAAAATTGCCCTATTCGCGCACAAGTCTTTGCCAATCATCAATTAACAATGCGCTCGATCAATGTATTACTATCAACCCCGTCACCACAAGCATTGTGTATGGCCGTTGAAAACGATCTTACCATTGCCCCCATTGCTGAATTTCGGATCAGCGACAAAATGCAAATACTCGATCCCGTTGAGCATGGACTGCCAATATTACCGGTATTCAACGAAGCACTTTATCTCAATCCTGATACCCAAACAGATGCAACCTTACAGTTAATTTCGTTGATTAAAGCCAATGTAGAAAACCTAGCGCATCATAATGATGACAGTGAATAAGTGAACTCGCCTTGCTGAAGGTTCGATATCAAAGCATAAGTTGTACTTATTAATAAAACCTACAAATAAACCGCAATAAAAAACATAAAAAAAGCCCCTAAGATGATGAATTAGAGGCTTTGATTATCAGCAATTATCTTACCCAAAGGGGGGAGGCAATTGATAAGCAACTGCTGACTTATCTGCTGTTATAAGTTAACTAAAACAGTAAAGAACTATTCTTTATGTTTGTCGTATTTAAACGTGTGACAATCACTACAAATAGGCTTTTTCGCTTTATGTTCACCATGACACTCTTGACAAGGTAACTCTTTGCCATAATGCAAGTTATTATGTGGATTCTGCCACTTGTCTTCTTCACTACGCGCTGTTGTTTCAGCTAACTCATCAACATCATGACACTGCTGACAAGCTTGATCTGAAGGGAATTGTTTAATCCCCTGATCATGACAAGCTTTACAATCCTTACCAATCACTTCCTTATGATGGTCTCTAATTTCTACTGCTTGAACGCTGGCACTACTTAAACATAATAATCCCAATGCAAGCATTATCTTTAATGTGTTCATCAATAATTCCTCTTGTAAATTGGGTTACGCTTTCATCATGCTACGAGCAGCAGTCATTCCCATGACCATACACTCAGGAATAGAGCAACTTCCTAAGCGGCTTACACCATGGATACCACCACAGACTTCACCAGCAGCGTAAAGCCCTGGAATCGCCACACCCGTGAAGCTGTCTTTTACTTCTGCTTTGGTATTAATTTGAACGCCACCTTGGCAGTAATGCACTTTTGGCCATAAACGCACAACGGTAAAAGGCGCTTCAATATACTTACCTGCAGCCTTAGTCATATTTTTACCAAACTGCTTATCTTCACCAGATTTAACGTATTGGTTATATTCTTCAATTTGAGTTTTGAGTGCTTTTAGCGGCACATTAAAATGCGAAGCTAATTCCTCAACAGAGTCAAACTTCCACCCCACGTTGTACTTAATGACTTTTTTGGTATTAGGATGCTTTTTAGAATCTTTGTAGCTAGTGATTAAAATAGGTGGTAATGCATTTCCTTGTTCATCACGGCACGCAAGTTCAGCATCAGCTCGCGTTTTGCGGTCAGCAATTTCATCCATAAAACGTTGACCAGTTAAACGGTTAATCGCAATAGAATGAGGGAAGTTATAGATAGAATAGTTAGATACATAACCAAAACCACCTTCATCAGGTGACGCCCAAGGGCCAGACTGAATATGTGCTAAATGAACGGGGACGGCACCAAGGCGGAACATTTCATACATGCCTTCGCCTGTAGCACCTGGAGCATTGGTACAACCTACTTCAGAGGTTAACGTTGGATCTTGCGCCATACGCAGATTTACATTTTGAGCAAAACCTCCTGTCGCCATAATCACGCCACGTTTTGCACGGATATTAATCACTTTGCCTGGTTGATCTTCGCCAAAGTGATAGTTATCACGCATTTTAACGCCTAACACTTCACCTTTTTCGCCGACAAGGAAGCCTTCAAACTTAGAACGGTTATGGGTGTGCACACCCAATTCACGGCATTTATGTAACAAAGGTTGAGTAATACCAGCACCACAACTCACCGTTGTTTGGTAAGTTCGAGCAACCGAATGACCGCCGAGTTGCTGTAAATATGGATGATATTCAGACCCTGCATCAAAGGTCATTTGCAATGCTTCCATAGCATGCTCAGCAACATGGCGTAGTAAAGCTTCGTCAGCAATACCACATCCAGCCGCTAATTGGTCTGCAACCATACGATCTACAGAATCATTAACGCCTTCTTTTGATTGCATTGGCGTACCTGGTGCAGCAAATAAACCACCATTAATGGCTGAGTTACCACCAAAATAGGACATTTTTTCAAAAATATGGACGTCCTTGGCACCCAATTTCGTCGCTTCAATTCCTGCTGCTAACCCTGCAAAGCCAGAACCAATAATGACGATTTCAATTTCTTTATCCCACTTAACACCGTCTGCTTTTTCAGAAACAGCCATCGCTGGAGCCACCATTGCAGCACCCGCTGCAACACCAAGCCCTGCGATAAATTTACGGCGTCCTAACAGATCTACATTACTCATAGGTCATCACCCTTTTTTTAAATTGACTCCTTCATCATAAAGATGGAATCAATTCCAAAAAGGGAATCAACCAAGGTTTACTTATATCTAAATAGGTAGATTTACAGAAATGAACCACAGCGCATATTTTAATCAAATATGGATGTGAGATAGCGATTTGGAATAGGTTCCAAACCGCTACTTCAAAGCAAGATGAATCAATAACAGATTACTGCTTAGGTAAACATTCAGTGAGTTTATCTACCAATAATCTGACTTTAGGAGATAGATGACGGTTTTGTGGATACAAAGCCCATATGCCTTCTTTTTCTTGTTGAAAAGATGCCAGTAGTACATTTAGCTTATTGTCAGCAATAGCCTGTTTAACGTAATAACCTGGTAATTGCACAATTCCCAGGCCTTTTAATGCCGCATCCAATAAACTAATACCGCTACTGCATTGCAGGTTCCCATGTACTTTTATACTTCTCGCCTTACCTAATTCATTAAAGTGCCAGTGAGATTGCGAGCCAATTAAACAATTATGCTGACTCAGTTCAGATAATGAATATGGCGCACCAAAGCGATTAATATACTCAGGTGCAGCACACACAAATTGCTCACGACTGGTTAGCCGCTTTGCCATCATACTAGAGTCAGGTAATCGGCCTAAGCGAATAGCCAAATCATAACCGCCCTCAACTAAATCTAATTGCCTGTTTGTTAATTCACAAATCACTTCGACATCAGGATATTGCTGCATATAGTCAGTCACAATCGGCATGATAAACTTCTCACCATAGGTCACTGGTGCAGTCAGCTTGATTAACCCTTGCGGTTTATTTTGCAGGCTACTGATGGCTCGCTCAGCTTCTTCGAGACCATCAATCACCTGCCTACAATGCCGATAAAAAACTTGCCCTTCTTCTGTCAGAGAGACTTTTCTGGTGGTACGGTAAAAAAGTTTAGTATTTAACCTATTTTCAATCTGACTAATTTGACGGCTAACTTGGGCTGTTGAAATAGACAAACGCTTACCAGCAGCGGTAAAACTGTCCGTTTCAGCTACTGCGACAAACTCATAAACCCCTTCCCATGGCAGCATTATTACTCACCTGTAAAAGTCATTTGTAATTTAAGCTTATTATCAACTGACAAAAAATAAATACAATAGATCTATCACAACAAAATCTCATCTACACTAAGTAGATTCAATTTAGTCGTTCACCTTTAATAAGGACAAACACAATGTCAGCACAATTTATTAAGTCTAAAGCCGCTGTTGCATGGGGACCAGGACAACCTTTATCAGTTGAAGAAGTTGATGTCATGTACCCAAAAGCGGGAGAAGTGATGGTAAAGATTATCGCTTCGGGTGTTTGTCATACTGACGCATTTACCCTATCAGGTGATGATCCAGAAGGTGTTTTCCCGGCAATTCTGGGCCATGAAGGTGGCGGGATTGTTGAAATGGTCGGTGAAGGAGTCACTAGCGTTAAAGTCGGTGACCATGTTATTCCTCTTTACACCGCTGAGTGTGGTAAATGTAAATTCTGTACATCAGGTAAAACCAACCTATGTAGCGCAGTACGTGAAACCCAAGGTAAAGGCTTAATGCCTGATGGTACTACTCGCTTTTATAAAGATGGTGAGCCAATTTTCCATTATATGGGTTGTTCAACATTCTCCGAGTACACCGTATTACCTGAAATCTCACTTGCAAAAGTGAATAAAGATGCGCCACTAGAAGAAGTCTGTTTATTAGGTTGTGGTGTCACTACAGGTATGGGCGCCGTACTTAATACCGCTAAGGTTCAAAAAGGCGATACCGTAGCCATATTTGGTTTAGGTGGCATTGGTTTATCAGCAATTATTGGCGCTACCATGGCTGGTGCTTCACGTATTATTGGTATTGACTTAAATGAATCTAAATTTGAGCTAGCTACTAAACTTGGCGCGACAGATTGCATTAACCCTAAAAACTACGATAAACCTATTCAAGATGTCATTGTAGAGCTAACCGACGGTGGTGTTGATTTCTCTTTCGAATGTATCGGTAACGTCAATGTGATGCGCAGTGCACTTGAGTGTTGTCATAAAGGTTGGGGAGAGTCTGTGATTATTGGTGTTGCTGGTGCAGGACAAGAAATCTCAACTCGTCCATTCCAGTTGGTGACAGGCCGAGTCTGGAAAGGCAGCGCATTTGGCGGTGTTAAAGGGCGCAGTGAATTACCAGGCATTGTTGAGCAGTATCTAAATGGTGAGTTTAAATTAGATCACTTCATCACTCACACTATGGGGCTTGAAGGAATTAATGATGCTTTCGATTTAATGCACAGCGGAGAAAGTATTCGCTCTGTCATTCATTTCGACAAGTAAGCTCTGCGCAAATGTTATCCATTCAGAACGCTAACATATTCTGAATTGAACACCTTAAGACAACCATATGCCTTATCAGTTGATAAGGCATTTTCAAAAGAAGTGATAACAACATGACGTTAGAAAATGTCAGCAGTAATAAAGTTTTCGGTGGTTGGTTAAAACAATATAACCATCATTCAGACACGGTAAATTGCCAAATGCGTTTTGCCATTTACTTACCACCACAAGCGGCAACTCAAAAAGTGCCTGTGCTTTATTGGTTATCAGGTTTAACCTGTACAGATGAAAATGTTATGCAAAAATCAGGTATTCAACGTATAGCAGCGGAACTGGGTATCGCAATTGTCGCTCCTGATACTAGCCCACGTGGTGAGAGTGTCGCAGACGACAGCGAAGGTGCTTATGATTTTGGTCTAGGCGCAGGTTTTTATGTCAATGCGACTCAAGCCCCTTTTAATACCCATTATCAAATGTATGACTACGTTGTGAACGAGTTGCCAGAACTCATTGAACAACACTTTCCTGTTTCTCAGCAGCGCAGCATAAGTGGTCACTCAATGGGCGGTCATGGTGCTATCAGTATCGGTCTTAAAAATCCGCAGCGTTATCAGTCAATCTCAGCATTCAGTCCGATTTGTAATCCTATTAATTGCCCTTGGGGACAAAAGGCTTTTAATGGTTATCTAGGTACAGATAAACAAGATTGGCTTGAATATGACAGCACGGAATTAATGAAGCTTACTCAAGCCTCTGTTCCTATGCTGGTGGACCAAGGTAGCGATGACAGCTTCTTAGCTGAGCAGTTAAAACCACAAACCTTAATCGATGTTGCTAAAGAACAGGAATACCCTTTAACCTTGCGCATGCAAGAAGGCTACGATCATAGCTACTATTTTATTAGTAGTTTTATCGAAGACCATTTAAGGTTCCATGCAAAGTATTTATAAGTAGAAAGCTATAACGAAAATGATCAATGAGCCTTTGCCTAAAAAAAATAGGTCATTGTTTCATGTGAAACATAGTTAGACTTTCAAAATAGAAATAGCAACCTTATAAAGATTGTAAAAAGCCTCAATGTGAATAACATTGAGGCTTTTATATAGGCATTAACGCACATAGATAATGAAGAAAATAACTTCATAGAAAGACTAATTAACGCAATAACTCATCTTTGTCTCAGTCATTTTTCTGTTAAGTGCATTAGCCTTTAATGTCGCTAAAAGTGCAATAACCGAACATCCAAACATGATCAGCACCATGGGCCATAAAGCGTCTTTCAACAGTAATGCTGTTATACCACTAATAATTGCGCCGATGAAAAACTGCATAGCTCCCATTAACGCTGAAGCAGTACCTGCACTTCTACCAAAGTGCTTTAAAAAGCTTACACTTGCATTAGATATTGTCCCACCAGTCGCCGCCATACAGATAACAAAGCCAGAAACAGCAAACCATAGATTATTTGGCATAATCAAAATTGAACAGAACAAAACAAGTCCACCGAACACTTTTAACCCTAAAAATGCCAACAGCATTTGTTCAGCATCATAACGATTAAGCAAATAAGCATTTAAACGATTGATGATCACAACTCCCACAACATTAGCAATAAATAACCCTGAAAAGAGCGTTTCGCTAACACCAAACTTAACTAAATAAGCAAAAGGTGCATTGGTAATAAACGTGATTAATAGCGCATAAGAAAACACTTGTGCAATTAAATATCCCCGTGCAGGCTTGAACTTAAGAACACTTTTAAAGCTAGTACTAGGCATAGTATTACTAGCCTTTATATGCTTTGGCATAATAAAAAATGCACAGATTGCCACAAGGATTGCGAAAATTGCAGATGATAAGAAAATCCAATGCCAGCTGGATATTTTCATGATTAAGGTGCCAATGGCGGGAGCAATAGAAGGAGCTATCATCATAATTAGCATCACAAGTGAGAATACTTTCGCCGCTTCTTTTCCTTCTGCATTATCACGAATAGTTGCAGGAACAACAACAACAGCCATACCGCCACCAATTGATTGCAAGCAACGCCAAAGCCAAAAAAACGCCAGAGAATCGACTAAAGCCAACACTAAACTGCATACACCAAACACCAGTAAACCTAATGACATAATTGGCTGACGGCCAAATTTATCAGATAGTGGTCCGCCAACTAACTGACCAATTGCCATCCCGAAAACATACATGCTGACGGTAATCGCAATCAAAGAAGTGTCGACATTGAAATCAGTTGCAATGATTGGAATCGCTGGCAGATAACTATCGATCGCGTATGGAGTCATCGCAAAAACAGCAGCAAGTAACAGAATTAAGCTTTTAGATATGGATTGTTGCATTTACACCTCTAAAGTACCTTTCCAGAAAGATACTAGCTAGATTTTACCTTTCTAGCAAGATATATTACTTGCAACACCCACTGATTAAATGAATAGATTTTGCCAAAACAGGAAAGTGTCGATAGCATTTTACAATCAACAAAAATTAATTGGCCTGAAGCATACGACCATATTTCTCCGTCGATTCTTAAATTGCTCAGAGCTCATCATCACATCAGAACAGATCTCGAAGAGCTATTAGGTCATTACCAAATACAAGGTGCAGACTTCGGTATTCTGGCAACCTTAAGAAGAAGTGGCGAGCCTTATTGTTTGTCACCAACCACCCTTTACCACTCTCTACTATTCAGTTCAGGCGGTTTAACAAAAGTCCTAAACAGGATGAAGCAAGCTGAGCTAATAGAAAGACTAGATAATCCTGACGACAAGCGTAGCAAGCTGGTTAAGTTATCACCAATGGGAAAAGAACTGGTTGACGCTATCATCGTTGAGCTTCATAAAAATGAGCAAAAAAAATTAGCAATTTTGTCAGAAGATGAGATAAAACAGCTAGATACACTACTTAGTAAACTACTCTTGAGTTGGAATTAACACTCAACATCAATAAAAAATGCCAGCTAAATGTTAGCTGGCATTTTTTATTTCTATTCATTAATGATGATTTGTAGTCAATGACTTATTGGCAAGCTTAGCAAAGTAACGTTTAGATTCTGCCCTCACCTTTGGCGCAAGTAAAATAGCAGATGTCATCGTCGGAATAGCCATTAAGGCATATGCCGCATCAATAATATTAACAATTTCTTGAATACTTGCCGTTGCTGCAAATAAAATCGCACACAAGAAAAAGTACTGATATAAACGTAACCGTTGACGACCAAATAAAAATGCAAAGCACTGGCCACCATAAAATGCTTGAGTAAAAATGGTACTGATACTGAAAAACACCACACACAATATCAACAAATAAGGCCCTACTCCTGGCATTGACATTTCAAAGGCTTGGGCAGATAAATTAACACCTTGTGCTTCACCTGTTTGCCAAACCCCAGAAATCAAAATTATCATTGCTGTTGCAGTACACACTAACAAAGTGTCAATGGCTGGACCAAGCATAGCGACAAGGCCTTCTTTAACAGGTTCATTGGTTCTCGCACTACCATGAGCCATTACTTCGGTACCAATACCCGCTTCATTTGAAAAAGCCGCACGACGAATGCCAATTAGCATAGTACCTAATATGCCGCCTCCAACTGAGTTTAATGAAAAAGCCTCTGTAAAAATTAATGCAAAGTAATGAGGTATTTCAGTTATATGAGTCGCAATAACATAAAAAGCACAGCTCATATAAATGAGGATCATCAATGGCACCACCTTTGATGCCACAGATGCAATACGTTTGATCCCGCCTAAAATAACGCTAGCAACAATCAGCATAACGACGATACCCAGTGATAAATCGATCCAAAAAGTAGATTCATTAGCTGGAAAATATCCTGGTTTTACAATTAGCCATTCACGAATAATCTGTACCAGTTGATTAGAGTTAAATAATGGAAAGTTACCCACTAGGCCTACAACACAAAAGAAAACTGCTAAAAAGTGCCACTTTTTAGATAACCCTTGAGTAATAATGTACATAGGGCCACCTTGTACATCGCCATTTTCATCTTTACCTCGATACATTATCGCTAAGGTACAAGTAAAAAATTTGGTCGCCATTCCAACAATGGCACTGATCCACATCCAAAAAATAGCGCCTGGACCACCCACCATGATTGCGACAGCGACACTGCCAATGTTGCCCATTCCAACGGTACCAGCCATTGCACTGGAGAGTGCACCAGCGTGACTAATATGCCCTTCTGCACCTTTATCTGGATGTTTACCCCTTACAATATTAATGGCATGACCAATATATCGAAACGGAATAAACCTCGAATAAATAAGGAAAAAAAGCCCTCCGCCCACAAGTAATACCAACATATGTGGGCCCCAAGCTAAATCGGCTATTTGGGCAGTAATAGAAACAAGAGACATGAAAAGTTATATTTTTGTTAAATGTAACTATTGAAAATACGGACAAAAACCGCTTTGTGCAATGATAAATCAGCGTAAACTATGACAATTAACGGTTAATTCAAAGGCAATAATATGGCAAAAATCGAAATTTTAGTCGGTACAACGCAAGGTGGTACTGAATATGTAGCAGACGATATGGCTGCAGAATTAGACAAATTAGGCCACGAAACTCAAATACATCTCACTCCTAATTTATCTGAATTAGACCCCAAATCCCTATGGATGATCGTCAGTTCTACACATGGAGCTGGTGATCTTCCCGACAATATAGCGCCTTTTTATCAACAATTGATCGCCACAAATGATGATCTTACAGAGCTAAAATATGCGTTATGCGCTATTGGTGATTCAAGTTACGATACTTTTTGCCAAGGTCCAGAAAAAATAATTTCAAGGTTAGATCAACTCGGTGCAATCTCATTTGTGAATAAGATCCAAATCGATGTTCAAATGGATCCAGTACCTGAAGATGCCGCGCTTGCTTGGTTAGCTCAATGGCAATCGTCGATCACTCCCACTAATTAAGTTAACATCTTCATTTATACTCACAAAATTAGCCAATCTTATCCACAATAAGTTAATTTACAAGATAACTATGTGGATAAGGTATTATTTTATCCGATCATAACTTTGTATTGATCCACACCTGATCTGGTTAAAGATCCCCCCTGTGGATAAGTAGCCGATCTATCCCCAACTTATATTGAATTAGATCGCAGTTAGATCACAAGATCGTTTATCTATTACCCATTGAATATAAAGGAAAATTAGGCTTACCCACAGAAAAGTACGATCCTAATAATAAACATAACAAAGAGATCTTTAAAAAGATCTTAAGATCTATTAAGCAAACCTCCTCTGATCGAAAGACGAAAATTGATCATTCCCGAAAAGCAAACCAGGTGCTAAAATACTCGGCTCAGAGAGTCTTTCGTTTAAAGATCTAAATTAGAAATTTATTTTATCCAAGGTTACAAAATGCATTTTCATGAACGGTTTGATGTAATTGTTGTTGGTGGTGGTCATGCCGGAACCGAAGCAGCCTTAGCTGCTGCCAGAATGGGATCAAAAACCCTATTACTGACACACAATATTGATACCCTTGGACAAATGTCTTGTAATCCAGCCATTGGTGGGATTGGCAAAGGCCATTTGGTAAAAGAAATTGATGCCTTAGGCGGTGCAATGGCAACCGCAACTGACTTTGCAGGTATCCAATTTAGAACATTAAATTCAAGCAAAGGCCCAGCTGTTAGAGCGACTCGTGCACAAGCTGATAGAGCTTTGTATCGTCAAAAAATACAACAAATTTTACAACATCAACCCAATCTACGTATTTTTCAACAAGCTGTAGACGATTTAGTTGTTGAAAACAATAAAGTTTTAGGTGTTGTTACTCAAATAGGCTTAGCATTTGAAGCCCCAAGCGTTGTATTAACAACCGGTACTTTCCTAAGTGGTAAAATTCATATCGGCTTAGAAAATTACAGCGGCGGAAGAGCAGGTGATCCACCTGCAATTGCACTCGCTAATAGACTAAAAGAATTACCAATTCGTGTTGGACGTCTAAAAACGGGCACGCCACCAAGAATTGATGCAAACACGATTGATTTCGATAAAATGCAAGAACAAAAAGGTGACAGTCCGTTACCTGTCATGTCATTCATTGGTGATGTTAGCCAGCATCCTGAACAAGTTTCTTGTTACATCACACATACCAATGAAAAAACTCACGATATTATTCGTGGAGGACTCGATCGTAGCCCAATGTACTCAGGTGTTATTGAAGGAATTGGTCCAAGATATTGCCCATCGATCGAAGATAAAATTAATCGTTTTGCAGACAAAAACTCCCATCAAATTTTTATTGAACCAGAAGGGTTAACCACTAATGAGATCTACCCTAATGGGATCTCAACAAGTCTACCTTTCGATGTACAATTAAATTTGGTTAGATCTATTCAAGGTATGGAAAATGCTGAGATCATTCGTCCTGGATACGCCATTGAATATGATTATTTTGATCCAAGAGATCTTAAAAACTCTTTAGAAACTAAAAATATTGATGGTTTATTCTTTGCTGGACAAATTAACGGCACAACCGGATATGAAGAAGCGGGTGCACAAGGTTTGTTAGCTGGTATGAATGCATCGTTGCAAGTACAAGGCAAAGAAGTTTGGTGTCCAAGACGCGATCAGGCATACATTGGCGTATTGGTTGACGATTTATCAACACTTGGCACAAAAGAACCTTACCGCATGTTTACCAGTCGTGCTGAATACCGTTTGTTACTTCGTGAAGACAATGCTGATTTACGTCTCACTGAAAAAGGCCGTGAATTAGGCTTAGTTGATGATGAGCGCTGGCAGAAGTTTAGTGAAAAACAAGAGTTAATTGAAACTGAATTACAGCGTTTACGCAGTAATTGGGTTCATAAAAACTCACCGTTACTGGATGTATTGAATCCTGAATTAAATACACCTATTTCACGTGAAGCATCATTTGAAGATTTATTACGTCGTCCAGAAATGGATTACGGTAAATTAATGAGTTTAGAAGGTTTCGGCCCAGGTGTTGACGATCCGCGTGCTGCAGAGCAAGTTCAGATCCAAGTGAAATATTCAGGCTATATTCAAAGACAGCAAGGTGAAATTGACAAAGCAATCCGTCATGAAACGACTGTTTTACCATTGGATTTGGATTATCAAGAAGTGCAAGGTTTGTCGAATGAGGTCATTGCTAAGATGAATGAGCATAAACCTGAAACCATTGGCCAAGCTTCACGTATTTCTGGAATGACCCCAGCCGCCATTTCAATTTTGCTTGTACACCTTAAAAAACGTGGTTTATTACGTAAAAGCGCATAAATCGCAGTAAAAAGTTGTGTTTTAACCAATAAGGGAAGCATTGAGACTTCCCTTAGTCATTTCTGCCATTCATAATACCCGATGATTAACGATTCCCTTTGATTTAGAGGTCACTTAGCGTGTTAGCCGATCAACTTAAGATTTATCTTGCTGAAACTGGTATATCAGCAACAGAAACTCAACAACAACAGCTTGTTGGGTTTGTTACCATGCTAAACAAATGGAATAAAGCTTATAACTTAACTTCGGTTAGAGATCCTGAACAGATGTTAATCCGTCATGTTATGGACAGTTTAGTGGTTTCTCCTTATCTTAAAGGGCAGCGTTTTATTGATGTTGGGACTGGACCAGGTTTACCTGGGATCCCACTAGCAATTCTTAATCCCGATAAAGAGTTTGTGTTACTTGATAGTTTAGGAAAACGTATTCGTTTTCAAAAACAGGTTCAATTTGAATTAAAGATCAATAACATTACTTCAGTTGAAAGTCGTGTTGAGGCTTATGAGCCCGAGCAAAAATTTGATGGCGTAATTAGCCGTGCTTTTGCATCAATTGAAGACATGTTGACTTGGTGTCATCACTTACCAGCTGACAATGGCCAATTTTATGCGCTTAAAGGCCAACTTAGTGATGCAGAAATGGCCAGTATTCCTAACGAGTTTACAGTCACTGAAACCATTTCGTTAACAGTGCCAAAGCTCGATGAACAAAGACATCTGTTAAAACTGACCAAGAAATAATAGTCAGGAAAAAAATAAATATTATCGGACATCGTAAATAAGTCCTTAGGGTGAACACGTGGGTAAAATCATTGCCGTAGCCAACCAGAAAGGTGGCGCTGGAAAAACAACAACTTGTGTTAATTTAGCAGCATCACTTGCAGCCACAAAACGCAAAGTGCTGTTAATCGATCTTGATCCGCAAGGTAATGCCACTATGGGCAGCGGTGTCGACAAATATGAAGTTGAAAATACCGCATACGAATTGCTTGTTGAAGAAAAGCCGTTCGAAGAGATAGTGATCAAAGATACGACCGGTAAATATGATCTTATTGCGGGTAATGGTGATGTAACTGCAGCAGAAATTAAGCTGATGGAGTTTTTTGCAAGAGAAATTCGATTAAAAAATGCTTTGGCAGCAGTAAAAGATGATTATGATTTCATTTTTATTGACTGTCCGCCGTCGCTCAACATGTTGACGGTCAATGCGATGTCTGCCGCTGATTCTGTATTAGTGCCAATGCAGTGTGAATACTATGCATTAGAAGGCTTAACTGCATTGATCGATACCATCACCAAATTAGGTGCGATGGTTAACCCTAATTTGAGCATCGAAGGGATCTTACGAACCATGTATGATCCTCGAAATCGTTTATCTAATGATGTGTCCGATCAGCTAAAACAACATTTTGGCGAAAAAGTATATCGCACTGTTATTCCAAGAAATATCCGTTTAGCTGAAGCGCCTAGTTTTGGTGCTCCTGCGATGTATTATGATAAATCAAGTGCTGGCGCCAAAGCCTATTTAGCTTTAGCGGGTGAAATTATTCGCCGTGCAGAGCAACAAACAGAATCAAAGTAAGCGTAAGGGAATAAAATGACGTTAAAAAAACGTGGTTTAGGTAAAGGTTTGGATGCATTACTAAGCAATAGTAGCGCTGCGAATAGAAAAACAGAACAGACTCAACCTAACATCAATATCGACCAAGCGCCGAAAGAAGATGGTTTATTAATGCTAGATGTGGATTTATTGCAATCTGGTAAATATCAGCCGCGTAAAGACATGTCACCAGAAGCACTGGATGAATTAGCTGAATCTATTAAGTCACAAGGTATCATTCAGCCTATTGTTGTTCGTAAAGTTGATGCTGAAAGATACGAAATCATTGCTGGCGAACGTCGTTGGAGAGCATCGCAAATTGCTCAATTAGAGCAAGTTCCTTGTATTGTTAAGCAAGTACCTGATGAATCCGCCGTAGCAATTGCCTTGATTGAAAATATCCAGCGTGAAGACCTTAATGCAATGGAAGAAGCCATTGCATTACAACGTTTACTTGAAGAATTTGAATTAACCCATCAACAAACGGCTGATGCTGTCGGAAAATCTAGAGCAAGTGTTTCTAACTTATTACGATTAAACAGTTTAAATGAGCCAGTAAAACGTTTATTAGAGTATGGCGATATTGATATGGGTCACGCTCGAGCATTATTGGCTATTGAAGGTGATGAGCAAACAAACCTTGCTCGATTAGTCGCTTCTAAAGAAATGACAGTTCGTGAAACTGAACGATTAGTGAATAAAGCCCTAAATCCTACCAAAGAAGCCGAAAAGCCAGCTAAAGATCATGATGTAACCCGCTTGGAGCAACAGTTAATTGAAAAATTAGGTGCTAAAGTGGCTATAAATCATGGCAGTAAAGGTAAAGGTAAAATTGTAATAAACTACCAAGATCTTGCTGAATTAGATGGAATACTTAGCAAAATCCACTAAATCCTCCAACAAAGTCATTTCAATAGTAACTTTGTAACAAGGCGTAAATTTGAGATTTTAGAAATTTAGTCTCAAATCACGCCTAATATCACTGTTTAACCTCTCATCAAAGTTGCAAACAAGGTGTGAAAAGGTATACTTTGCATGCTTTTTTTCCTGTCTGAGTTGTTAATGATCACATTAACCGCCCAGAAGAGAAATAAGCATTAATGCGGAGATTAAAAATTGAGTAAGGTTTTAGCGCGTCGTGGCCGGTGGTCAGCCTATAGAATAGTGTTGTTGCAGGCGGCGGTAGCTGGGGGAACTTCAATTTTATTTTTCGCTCTGTGGGGAGCTCAGTATGGCTTATCTGCTTTAGCAGGTGGTCTCATTGCTGTACTCCCTAATTTTGTATTCGCAACCCTTGCTTTCTCTCATGCGGGAGCTAAAGCGTCAGGAAAAGTCGTTTGGATGTTTTTCTTGGGGGAAGCGGTAAAGTTGCTGCTAACCATTGTGTTATTCGCCATTGCATTTGGCATGCTGAAAACGCCATTTATGCCGTTATTTAGCTGTTATTTGTTGGCGCTATTAATACCTTGGACAGCCCCTTTATACTTCAAGCAAAATTAAGTGAGATTAATCATGGCGACAACTGGTGAAGCATTAAATGCTTCCGAGTATATCCAGCATCACCTGACTAATGCGAAAATGTGTTCTGCTGATGGCGGAATTGCTTTTAACTATGCATGTCAAGATGCCGGGTTTTGGACTTGGCACATTGACTCACTTTTGTTTTCAGTAGGTCTTGGGGTTCTATTTTTGTGGGCATTCTTCAAAGTAGGACAAAAAGCAACAACTGGCGTTCCAGGTAAATTTCAATGTTTCGTTGAAATGTGCGTGGAAGGTGTAGATAAAATCGTTAAAGACTCATTTCATGGTCGTAACGCGGTTATCGCACCATTAGGTCTGACTATTTTTGTCTGGGTTTTCCTGATGAATTTAATGGACTTAATTCCGGTTGACTTTGTACCTGAAGCCGCAAACAGATTTTTAGGTGTTCCTTACCTTAAAATTGTACCAACAACTGACTTAAACGTAACTCTAGGTATGGCCTTGAGTGTGTTCGCGTTGATTGTTTTTTACAGTATTAAAGTTAAAGGATTTGGTGGTTTCACAAAAGAAATGACCTTACAACCTTTCAACCATTGGTCACTGATTCCAGTTAACTTGATTTTGGAAACAGTTACTTTGGTTGCGAAGCCGATTTCATTGTCGCTTCGTCTGTTTGGTAACCTGTATGCAGGTGAGTTGATCTTTATTCTGATAGCACTGATGCCTTGGTGGGCTCAGTTCGCATTATCAGTGCCTTGGGCTATTTTCCATATTTTGGTTATTGTGCTGCAGGCGTTTATCTTCATGATGCTTACGATTGTATATCTAAGCATGGCACATGAAGAACATTAATTTAATAAAATTAGTTATTTATCGGAGATAAAATGGAAACTGTAATTAGCTTTACAGCAATAGCTGTTGCAATCATGATTGGCTTAGCAGCGCTAGGTACTGGTATTGGCTTTGCTATCTTAGGTGGTAAGTTCTTAGAAGCTTCAGCTCGTCAACCAGAACTTGCTCCAGCATTACAAACTAAGATGTTCATCGTAGCTGGTCTACTTGATGCGATCCCAATGATTGCAGTTGGTGTTGCATTATTCTTCGTATTCGCTAACCCATTCTTAGGTTAATTAGCTGGCTAATCGCCCCCCTTAGAAGGAGTTGTCGTTATGAGTATTAACGCTACCCTGCTAGGCCAAGCGATTTCTTTTGCACTCTTCGTGTGGTTTTGCATGAAGTTTGTATGGCCGCCATTGATGAACGCTATCGAAGAACGCCAGAAGAAAATTGCCGATGGGCTAGCTGATGCAGGACGTGCTGCAAAAGATCTAGAGTTGGCTCAAGCGAAAGCTAATGAGCAACTAAAAGAAGCGAAGGCGACTGCTAATGAAATTATTGAGCAAGCTAATAAGCGCAAAGCTCAAATAGTTGAAGAAGCTAAAATTGAAGCTGATACCGAACGTGCGAAAATTATCGCTCAAGGTCAAGCTGAAATTGAAAACGAACGTAATCGCGTTAAAGATGACTTGCGTAAGCAAGTTGCTACTCTTGCCGTAACTGGTGCAGAGAAAATTCTTCAACGTTCGATTGATCCAGAAGCTCACAGTGACATAGTTAATAAACTTGTTGCTGAAATTTAATTAAGGAATCGGAGTTATGGCTGAAATAAGCACCATTGCTCGTCCTTATGCAAAGGCAGCTTTTGATTTTGCTGTTGAACACAAAGCAATTGAAGATTGGGCAGAAATGCTTAACTTCGCGGCATTGGTAAGTGAAAACGAATCAATTAAACCGTTGCTTGGTGGTTCATTGGCTAGTGCACAACTTGCCTCACTATTTATCGAAGTATGTGGTGAGCAAATGAATGCGCAAGGTCAGAACCTTATTAAGGTGATGGCTGAAAACGGTCGTTTAGAGATACTACCAACAGTATCTTTACTTTTTGCTGAATACCGCAATGAGTGGGCTAAAGAAGTTGAAGCAACTGTTGTTTCAGCGACTGAGCTGAGCTCTGAGCAACAAGAGCAAATTAGTGTTTCTCTTGAGAAACGTCTCGCACGCAAAGTTAAGCTGAATTGTAGTGTAGATGCATCGCTTATTGGCGGTGTAATTATTAAATCAGGCGACCTAGTCATCGATGGCTCGGTTAGCGGTAATTTATCGCGCTTGTCTGATAAGCTACAATCGTAATTGGGAGTTTGAGCATGCAACTGAATTCCACTGAAATCAGCGATCTGATTAAGCAGCGGATCGAGCAGTTCGACGTCGTTAGTGAAGCTCGCAACGAAGGTACAATCGTTGCAGTAAGTGACGGCATCATTCGCATTCACGGCCTTGCCGATGTAATGCAAGGTGAAATGATCGAACTGCCTGGTGGCCGTTTTGCAATCGCGTTGAACTTAGAACGTGATTCTGTCGGTGCCGTAGTAATGGGTCCTTATGCTAATTTAGTAGAAGGCGCAAAAGTTAAGACCACTGGTCGTATTCTTGAAGTACCAGTAGGTCGTGGTTTATTAGGCCGCGTAGTTAACACCCTTGGTGAGCCAATTGACGGTAAAGGACCAATCGATAACGATGGTTTCTCTCCTGTTGAAGTAATTGCTCCTGGTGTAATTGAGCGCCAATCAGTAGATCAACCAATCCAAACTGGTTATAAAGCCGTTGACTCTATGATCCCAATTGGTCGTGGACAACGTGAATTGATCATTGGTGACCGTCAGACTGGTAAAACAGCGATGGCTATCGATGCAATTATCAACCAGAAAGATTCAGGCATTAAATGTGTATACGTAGCTGTAGGCCAAAAGGCTTCTACAATTGCTAACGTAGTACGCAAGCTTGAAGAGCACGGTGCATTAGCTAACACTATCGTTGTAGTAGCAACAGCTTCTGAAGCTGCAGCATTACAATACTTAGCACCTTACTCAGGTTGTTCAATGGGTGAATACTTCCGTGACCGCGGTGAAGATTCTTTAATCGTATATGATGATCTATCTAAGCAAGCAGTTGCTTACCGTCAGATCTCTCTACTATTGAAGCGTCCACCAGGACGTGAAGCATACCCAGGTGATGTATTCTATCTACATTCTCGTTTATTAGAACGTGCTTCACGTGTAAACGAAATCTACGTAGATAAATTCACTAACGGTGAAGTAAAAGGTAAAACCGGTTCTTTAACTGCGTTACCGATTATTGAAACCCAAGCAGGTGATGTATCTGCATTCGTACCGACCAACGTAATTTCTATTACAGATGGTCAGATCTTCCTTGAGACTGACTTATTTAACTCTGGCTTACGTCCAGCTGTTAACCCTGGTATTTCTGTTTCTCGTGTTGGTGGTGCGGCTCAGACTAAGATCATCAAGAAACTGTCTGGTGGTATTCGTACCGCGTTAGCACAGTATCGAGAGCTTGCTGCGTTCTCACAATTTGCATCTGACTTAGATGATGCAACTCGTGCTCAACTTGAGCATGGTGAGCGTGTTACCGAACTTATGAAGCAAAAGCAATATGCTCCAATGAGCATCGCTGCCCAAGCTATCTCAATCTTCGCAGCTGAAAAAGGCTACTTGAAGACTGTTGAATTAAGTAAAATCGGTAGCTTCGAAGCTGCTCTGCTTTCATTCATGAACAGCGAACATGCTGAGCTTGTTAATACTATTAATGAAACTGGCGATTACAACGCAGACATTGAAAGTCAATTAAAAGCTGGCCTGGACAAGTTCATTGAAACCCAAACCTGGTAATAATTATCGAGGTGTCGTAAGGCGCCTCAGGTCCCAGATTGGAGAGTAGAAATGGCCGGCGCTAAAGAGATTAAAACCAAGATCGCGAGTGTTAAAAACACTCAAAAGATCACTTCTGCAATGGAAATGGTGGCTGCCAGCAAAATGCGCAAAGCGCAGGATCGCATGGAGTCGAGCCGTCCATATGCAGAGCATATGCGTAAGGTGATCGGTCACGTAGCGCAAGGTACTCTTGAATATAAACATCCATATTTGGAAGTTCGAGATGCCAAGCGGGTTGGTTACATTGTTGTGTCAACCGACCGTGGCCTTTGTGGTGGTCTGAACGTTAACCTTTTCAAAAAGGTTGTGTCAGATGTGAAGGATTGGAAAGACCAAGGGGCAGAAGTTGAATTTTGTCCAATTGGTGCACGAAGTGTGCAATTCTTCAATAGCTTTGGTGGAGAAATCTCTGCCCATGCCTCAGGTTTAGGCGATGCGCCTAAGTTAGCCGATTTAATCGGTACCGTGAGAGTTATGCTACAAGCTTACAACGAAGGTAAACTGGATCGTCTGTTTATCGTATTCAACAAATTTGTGAATACTATGACTCAGACTCCTGTGATCGAACAGCTGCTACCTTTACCTAAATCGGAAGAAGAAGTAGCTAAGTATCCTTGGGATTACATTTACGAGCCAGATCCAAAAGATATTTTGGAGGTATTGTTGACTCGTTATGTTGAGTCTCAAGTTTATCAAGGTGTTGTTGAGAATATTGCGTCTGAACAGGCTGCCCGTATGGTAGCAATGAAGGCTGCAACTGATAACGCTGGTGAGCTGATCGATGATCTGCAATTAGTCTATAACAAGGCACGACAAGCTGCGATTACGCAAGAATTGTCGGAGATTGTTTCAGGCGCTGCAGCGGTTTAGGTTAGGTAACTAATAAAGTTTAGAGGATTAATCATGAGCACAGGTACTGTTGTCCAAGTAATTGGCGCGGTTGTGGACGTAGAGTTTCCACAAGATTCTGTACCTCAGGTATATGACGCTCTGAAGATCACAGGTGAAGGCGACTGTAATGGCTTGGTGCTGGAAGTTCAGCAACAGCTAGGTGGTGGTGTAGTTCGTGCCATCGCTATGGGTTCTTCTGATGGTCTGCGTCGTGGTCTAGAGGTAGCAAACTCAGGTTCACCAATTTCTGTTCCGGTTGGGGTTGCAACCCTTGGCCGTATCATGAACGTATTGGGTGAGCCTATCGATGAAGCGGGTGACATTGGTGAAGAAGAGCGTTATGAAATTCACCGTGAAGCACCTTCATACGAAGATCAGTCAAACACAACTGAACTTTTAGAGACTGGTATCAAGGTTATCGACCTTGTTTGTCCATTCGCTAAGGGTGGTAAAGTTGGTTTATTTGGTGGTGCTGGTGTTGGTAAAACCGTCAACATGATGGAATTAATCAACAACATCGCAAAAGCACACTCAGGTCTTTCTGTATTCGCTGGTGTTGGTGAGCGTACTCGTGAGGGTAACGACTTCTACTACGAAATGAAAGATTCTGGCGTTCTCGACAAAGTAGCCATGGTATATGGTCAAATGAACGAGCCTCCAGGAAACCGTTTACGTGTAGCATTGTCTGGTTTGACAATGGCTGAAAAATTCCGTGACGAAGGTCGTGACGTACTGTTATTCGTTGATAACATCTACCGTTACACTTTGGCCGGTACTGAAGTATCTGCACTATTAGGCCGTATGCCTTCTGCAGTAGGTTACCAACCAACACTAGCTGAAGAAATGGGTGTTCTACAAGAACGTATTACTTCAACTAAGTCTGGTTCTATTACCTCTGTACAAGCGGTATATGTACCTGCGGATGACTTAACCGATCCGTCACCAGCAACAACCTTCGCTCACTTAGACGCGACTGTTGTACTGTCTCGTAACATTGCTTCGCTAGGTATTTACCCAGCGGTTGACCCACTGGATTCGACTTCTCGTCAATTAGATCCATTAGTTGTTGGTCAAGAGCATTACGATGTAGCAAACGGCGTACAAACTGTACTTCAACGCTACAAAGAGCTAAAAGACATTATTGCTATCTTGGGTATGGATGAATTATCTGATGAAGATAAAACAACTGTATTCCGCGCACGTAAGATTGAGAAATACTTATCTCAACCTTTCTTTGTAGCAGAAGTCTTTACAGGTTCTCCTGGTAAGTACGTTTCTCTTAAAGACACTATCCGTGGCTTCAAGGGTATCTTGAATGGTGAGTTTGATCACATTCCAGAGCAAGCGTTCTACATGGTTGGTTCAATCGACGAAGCTGTCGAGAAAGCTAACAAAAAGAAATAACTGAGCATTAGCTTAGTATTTTAGGAGATCTTGATGGCAGCCATGACAGTCAAACTTGATATAGTAAGTGCAGAGAACAGCATGTACAGCGGTGACGTGACCTTCTTAGAAGTGAGCGGTACTGAAGGTGAGTTAGGTATTATGCCTAACCATGCTCCTTTGCTAACTAAAATCAAACCTGGCATGGCGCGCATGATTAAGGAAGATGGAAGTGAAGATGTATTGTATTTATCAGGTGGTATCCTGGAAGTACAACCAACTTCAATTTCTGTACTTGCTGACGTCGCTATGCGTGCCGATGATATTGATGAGCAAGCTGCACTTGAAGCTAAGCAACGCGCAGAAGCGAGTATCGCTAATGCAGGCGCTGACTTTGATTACGAAGCTGCAACAATCGAATTAGCTAAATCTTTAGCTCAACTTCGTGTTGTTGAAACCATCAAAAAGAACATTGCCAGATAAAGGTTATTGTTTTAAAAAGGCGACCCTTGGGTCGCCTTTTTTGTGTCTGTTATTTAAATGTCCCTCATCAGGTGTGTCACTAACCATAGCTAATGAACCAGAATAAGCAGAGAACTGCACATTTCCATTTCTAACATTCAATATCTGCGATAAAATAAACGGCTATTAACTCAATTGTTGCTCAAGGAATCCTGATGTCATTAAATGTTGTCATTCTCGCTGCTGGTAAAGGAACACGGATGCGTTCAGACTTGCCAAAAGTACTACACCCCATTGCTCATAAAAGCATGGTACAACATGTTATTGATACCGCTAATTCGCTTGGTAGTAATGCTATTCAACTGGTTTATGGTTATGGGGCAGATAAACTTCAAACTGTTTTAGGTGAACAAGCTGTAAATTGGGTTCTACAAGCTGAGCAATTAGGTACAGGCCATGCTGTGGCTCAAGCTAATCCAAACATTAATGACGACGACACCGTGTTAATTCTTTATGGTGACGTGCCTCTAATACAGCAGTCGACTCTAGAAAAGTTATTAGCAGCAAGACCAGAAAACGGTATGGCTATTTTAACGGTCAATTTAGTTAACCCAACAGGTTATGGTCGAATTGTTCGCGAAGCGGGTAACGTGGTTGGTATTGTTGAGCAAAAAGACGCTAATGCTGAGCAATTACTGATTCAAGAAGTAAACACAGGCATCATGGCGGTTCCTGGTAAACAACTTAAATCTTGGTTAGGTTGCTTATCAAATGCTAATGCTCAAGGTGAATACTATCTAACGGATATTGTTGCCATGGCAAAAGAAGATGGTGTGGACATCGATACAGCCCAACCTGAATCAGCTGTAGAAGTTGAAGGGGCGAATAATCGCATTCAACTTGCACAACTTGAAAGAGCTTATCAGGCAAGAGCGGCTGAAAAATTAATGCTTGAAGGTGCAAACCTTCGTGATCCTGCTCGACTTGATATTCGCGGTGATGTCAGCGTCGGCATGGATGTAATGATTGATATCAATGTTATTTTCCAAGGAAAAGTGACGATTGGTAATAACGTGACGATTGGTGCTGGTGCCATTCTTATTGACTGTGAGATTGCTGATAACGCTGAAATTAAACCTTATTCAATAGTCGAAGGCGCCAAGCTAGGTAAAGCCGCTAGTGCTGGGCCGTTTGCTCGTTTACGCACCGGTGCAGAGCTCAAGGAAGATGCCCATATTGGTAACTTTGTTGAAATGAAAAAAGCGGTATTGGGTGAGGGGTCTAAAGCGGGTCATTTAGCTTACCTAGGTGATGCGAGTATTGGTCGCGGTGTAAATATTGGTGCTGGTACTATTACGTGTAATTACGATGGTGCAAATAAATTCCAAACGACTATTGAAGATGATGTGTTTGTCGGTAGCGACTCGCAACTTATTGCGCCAGTGACTATTGGGAAAGGCGCCACATTAGGTGCTGGTTCTACGATTGCTAAAGATGTCGGCGAGGGTGAGTTAGTTATTACTCGTGTTAAGCAGCGTCACATTAGTGGTTGGGCAAGACCAGTCAAAAAGCCTAAATCATAAAATTGAGCTTTAAAAACTGACATAAAATCAGTTTATTAATCAAATTTATAAACGGTCTGTTAAAACAGGCCGTTTTTTTATGCCTAATGAAACTGGATATTAATTGTTTGAAATATTGTCTAAAAAGTTTCGTTTGTTTATAATTATCTTTCGAATCGAAACTTATGGTTATTATGAACAAACGTAATACACAACAACGCAGACATAATATTATCAGTATTTTATCTCAGCAAGGTGAGGTGAGTGTTGATGAGTTGGCGTTACGGTTTGAAACTTCTGAAGTCACAATCCGAAAGGACTTAGCGACATTAGAAGAAGCAGGATTATTGCTGCGTCGTTATGGTGGCGCTGTTGCGGTTCCTGATGAGGTTACTCAACAGTTTAGCTCCAAAATTGCTCCAAATAAGTTGTCTATTGCTAAAAAAGCTGCGCAACTTATTAAAGATCATAATCGCATTATTATTGATAGTGGCAGTACAACATCAGGTCTTATTCAGCAACTTGATAATTTGCGGGGCTTATTAGTCATGACTAATTCCCTGCAATTAGCGAATGCTATTCATGAATTAGAAAATGAACCGACTTTATTGATGACCGGTGGTACTTGGGATCCGCATTCTGAGTCTTTCCAAGGACAAATTGCCGAACAAGTACTGCGCTCTTATAACTTTGATCAACTCTTCATTGGTGCTGATGGTATTGACCTTGAGCGTGGAACGACTACGTTTAATGAATTAACTGGTCTCAGTAAAGTGATGGCTGAAGTATCACGTGAAGTTATTGTGATGCTTGAATCAGATAAGTTTGGTCGCAGAATTCCCAACCTCGAGCTTGCCTGGGAAAACATCAGTGTTTTAGTGACTGATGACAGATTACCTGCGGATATGGTCAACAAAATTACTCAATATGGCGTTAAAGTCTTATTAGCGCCATATAAAAACAAATAAATCAGTTTTATAAATTAGGTATTAAATTATGTGTGGAATTGTAGGTGCAGTAGCGCAAAGGGATGTGGCAGAAATTTTAGTAGAAGGTTTAAAGCGTCTTGAGTATCGAGGTTATGATTCCGCTGGTGTTGCCATCATCAATCAAGGTGAATTAGGACGGACTCGTCGAGTAGGTAAGGTACAAGAACTAGATGATGCACTAGCAACTTCTCCGTTAGCAGGTGGAACGGGTATTGCTCATACTCGCTGGGCTACTCACGGTGAACCAAGTGAACGCAATGCTCACCCACACTTATCTGAAGGTGATATAGCCGTTGTTCATAATGGCATTATTGAAAACCATAATAAACTCCGCGAAATGCTTAAAGGCCTAGGTTATACCTTCGCATCAGATACTGACACAGAAGTGATTTGTCATTTAGTTCACCATGAATTAAAAAGCCATGACACGTTACTGGCTGCAGTACAGGCCACAGTTAAACAGCTTGAAGGCGCATACGGAACAGTCGTTGTAGATCGTCGTGATAGCGAGCGTATGGTTGTTGCTCGCAGTGGTAGCCCATTGGTTGTCGGTTATGGTCTAGGCGAAAACTTTGTTGCTTCTGATCAGTTAGCCCTATTACCTGTAACACGTTCATTTGCTTTTTTAGAAGAAGGTGATGTCGCTGAAATTACTCGTCGTGAAGTCAGTATTTTTGATGTTGATGGTAATCCGGTTGAGCGTGAGGTAAAAGAATCTGAAGTGACTCATGATGCTGGCGATAAAGGCGAGTATCGTCATTACATGCTTAAAGAAATTTATGAACAACCAACAGCAATTGCCCATACTCTTGAAGGCCGAATTGCTGCTGGTAAAGTGTTAGATTCAGCATTTGGTGAGAATGCGGCAGAATTTTTAAAAGACATAAAGCATGTGCAAATCATAGCATGTGGTACCAGTTATCATGCTGGTATGGCAGCCCGTTATTGGTTAGAAGACTGGGCTGGCGTATCGTGTAATGTTGAAATTGCGTCTGAGTTCCGTTACCGCAAATCACATATGTTCCCTAACAGCCTGTTAGTGACTATCTCTCAGTCTGGTGAGACTGCAGATACCTTAGCGGCGATGCGTTTAGCAAAAGAGATGGGCTACAAAGCGACCTTAACTATTTGTAATGCGCCAGGTTCTTCATTAGTTCGTGAGTCTGATATGGCTTATATGATGAAAGCTGGTGTTGAAATTGGTGTGGCATCGACGAAAGCCTTTACAGTACAACTTGCTGGTTTATTAATGCTAACCACTGCAATTGGTCGCCATAACGGTATGACCGAAGAGATGGAAGCTGAGATCACTCAGAGCTTACAATCTATGCCTGCTAAAGTAGAGCAAGCGTTAAGTTTAGATGATGCGATTGCTGAACTTGCAGAAGACTTTGCTGACAAGCACCATGCTTTATTCTTAGGTCGTGGCGATCAATATCCAATCGCGATGGAAGGTGCGCTTAAGCTAAAAGAGATTTCTTACATTCATGCTGAAGCTTATGCATCGGGTGAGTTAAAGCACGGCCCATTAGCACTGATTGATGCCGATATGCCGGTTATTGTTGTCGCGCCAAATAATGAATTGCTTGAAAAGCTTAAATCAAATGTTGAAGAAGTCCGTGCCCGTGGTGGCTTAATGTACGTCTTTGCTGATAAAGATGCAGAGTTCGAATCTGATGACACCATGAAGGTGATTCCGGTTCCACATTGCGATGAGTTTATGGCGCCGCTTATCTACACCATTCCATTACAGTTATTGTCATATCATGTGGCATTAATTAAAGGTACTGATGTGGATCAGCCACGTAACTTAGCGAAATCAGTCACGGTAGAATAATATTTGGCGTGTTAGCAAAACACTCGTGCACAGTTAAAGTAAAACTCGCGCATCATAACTGTGATTAGTGCAGTCTTTAAACCTCCACGTAAGTCTTACTTACGTGGAGGTTTTTTATTTGTATTTATTAAGCGCCAAAATGCGCTATTTTTACTCAGTTTTAAGTAGTTTAATTTCAGAATTGATATGCCAATAACACAATCAATAGAGCGAAATTTTGTTTTATTGAATATGGCTTCTCTACAGGATGAAAAGTGAATGTTTACACATCTTATGGATTGGTTTGGAAATGTTTGTTTTATGATTTTTATGTGTTTTTTATATTTATTAAATGCTGTATTTGTTTTGGTTTTTTAGGTGCTATTTCGGCATTTTCTCCACTTTCTTATCTTTTACTAAAATAGTTATTTCTGACAACAAACAAGGCTTGAGTCCGTTTATTTGCTCGATAAACTGCATGTATCAAATCGTTTCACGAGTCAAAAATGTATGGAAGTTTTCATCAGTTTACTAGGCATGTGTGCCTTGATTGGTTTAGCTATTTTATTGTCAGAAAAACGCAGTGCAATTAAACCAAGAACGGTAATCGGTGCACTTGCATTTCAAATCGCATTTGGTGCATTTGTCATGTATTTACCTATGGGGCAAAGCATGTTGGGTGGCGCATCTAGCGCAGTAATGCATGCGATCAACTATGGTAATGAAGGTTTAGCGTTTGTATTTGGTGATTTAGCTAAATTCAGTGTTGGTTTTATCTTTGTTATTAACGTTCTGTTTGTTGTGGTGTTTATTAGTGCCTTGATTGCTGTGCTGTATTACCTCGGCATTATGCAACTGATTATCGGCGTTATTGGTGGTGGACTTTCTAAATTATTAGGCACTAGCCGTGCTGAATCATTATCAGCAACCGCCAATATTTTTGTCGGCCCTATTGAAGCGCCATCAATGGTGAGACCGTTTGTTAAACATATGACCCGTTCAGAGTTGTTTGCTGTGATGACAGGTGGCTTAGCTTCTGTTGCTGGTGGCACTATGATTGGTTACATACAAATGGGCGTGGACATTAAATACGTTCTCACCGCAGCCTTTATGACGGCTCCAGCTGGATTACTCTTTGCTAAGTTAATGTGGCCTGAAACAGAAACGCCACGCAATGATATTAAGCAAGTCATGGATGAGCAAGAAGACAAGCCTACCAATGTATTGGATGCAGCAGCAAGCGGCGCAGCTATGGGGATGCAACAAGTGCTTGCGGTATCAGCTCTGCTAATTGCCTTTGTTGGCTTAATAGCCATGGTTAATGGCTTAATTGGTGGTGTTGGTGGTTGGTTTGGTCATGGTGATATCACCATGCAAGCAATCTTAGGTTATTTTTTAGCACCATTAGCTTGGTTAATGGGAGTGCCGTGGAGTGAGGCGACTCAAGCTGCTTCGTTTATTGGCCAGAAAATGGTGATCAATGAGTTTGTTGCTTATATTGATTTCTTAAAAGTCGCTGAAGATTTGTCACCTAAAACTCAAATTATCATCAGTTTTGCTTTATGTGGTTTCGCTAACCTTGGCTCATTAGCCATGGTGATTGGTGGACTGGCCGCTCTGTGCCCTGAGCGCCGCCATGATTTAAGTGAAATTGGTATGAAAGCATTGATTGCTGCAGCATTAGCTAACTTAATGAGCGGAACCATTGCAGGCTTATTATTTAGTTTAGCCAACTAGAACACTAATATTTTTATGCCAGCTAAGGTCTTAGTTGGCAACATCGGAGTAAGAGCATGACCCCACACATTAATGCCCCAGAGGGCGCTTTCGCTAAAACAGTATTAATGCCTGGCGATCCGTTACGTGCAAAATACATTGCAGAAAACTTTTTAGATAACCCAAGACTTGTGACAGATGTACGTAATATGCTGGGTTACACAGGCGAATATAATGGTAAAACTATCTCTGTTATGGGCTCCGGTATGGGCATCCCATCGATTTCTATCTACGCTAAAGAGCTCATTACTGAATATGGCGTTGAAAATATTATTCGTATCGGCTCTTGTGGTGCCGTCAGTGACAAAATTAAATTAATGGACGTGGTAATGGCAATGGGCGCGAGTACCGACTCTACCGTTAACCGCACTCGCTTTGCTAATACTGACTTTGCCATGATTGCTGATTTTGGTTTACTGCGCTTAGCAACTGATGCTGCAGAAAAACAAGGTGCGAGTTATCACGTAGGTAATCTATATTCTTCGGATTTATTCTATTGTGAAGATGAAAGCCGATATGACTTGATGGAAAAATACGGCATTTTAGGTGTTGAAATGGAAGCAGCAGGTCTTTATGGCGTCGCAACAGAATATGGCGCTCGAGCACTTGCTATGATGACAGTGACCGATCATATTAGACAAGGTCTTCACTTAACAGCGGAAGAACGTCAACAAACGTTAAATGAAATGATTAAACTGACTTTAGAGGCAGTTAGTCATATCGATTAACCGAGTTCATTCTGCTTGAACATAAGCTTGAACATAAGCTTGAACATAAGCTTGAACATAAGTATGCCGAACTTACTTCTGTCACGAAATAAGTTCGGCATTGTTGTTTTATCTGTGATTAAGCTGAATATTAAAAGCCGAATTTACCGTTATTGTTTTGCCACTCTGTTTGAGCGGGAATGGTTTCAATGGTGTCCCAATGTTCAACGATTTTACCGTTATCTAAGCGAAATAAATCGTAAAAAGCAACGTGTTGATTCATAAAGGTTCCTTCACTAATCGATAATACAAAGTTACCTTCTCCGAGTATTTTATGGTTTTTACTGACCACCATAGGCATATTCGCAGCAGCAAGTTCACCTAACGCTTTACCTAAGCCACTAAGGCCGTCTGCAATTGCTGGGTTGTGTTGAATATAAGCATTGTCATCATTATCAATAAATTGATTAATCTTGCTCATATCACCTTTCATTAATATGGTTGCGACAAAATCAGCAACAATCGCTTTATTCGAATCAGTTTTATCTAAATCGGTTACTTCAGTCGCACCGTCGAGCTGCGTTCTACCACTTGGATTAGCGGGGGCGATTGCTTGCAGGTTATCCCAGTGCTCAACAATTTTACCTTCTTCAAAGCGAAATACATCAAAACCTACTTTGGGACCAAAAAAGTTATATTCTGTGTGAGTGAAGGTGTAATCACCATCTTGAAATGCACGTTTAACTTTGGCTTTTGCACTTCCTTTTGGGAGTTGCTGCAGTACAGCCCCGAACCCTGCTAATCCGTCGGCAACAGCTAAGTTATGTTGGATATACTTTTCTGGATTGATGTAACCAATCGCTGTTTGCTCGCCCGTTTCGATACTTGATATAACCGCTACAGCTTTTTGCTTATTAGATAATGTTTGTGCGCTTGAGTCTGTCATAGTGATTACTTCCTGATTTGATGTGCATGCGATAAGGCTAAAAAGGCTGGCCGCTAAAAGTGAATGTTTAACAAGAATAGGTGTTGTCATTGTGTTGTCCTCAATTTGCTTGAGAACAATATTAGCGATCGCTGGAGTCACTTGGCAGAGTGTATTTGAGTGTAAAAATGGTGAATATCGAACCTAAAGCAGGATGTTTATTATTATCCAACCTGCTTTAAAAACTGACTTGGTGTGATATTAGTTTGATTTTTAAAGTACTTAACAAAATTGCTGGCATCGTCAAAACCAAAATCATAAGCAACTTGCTGAGAAGGCTTTTTACTGATGACTATATGTCGTTTTATCTCTATAACAGTAAAAGCATCAATCATTTGTTTAGCGGTTAATCCTGTTGCCAACTTACAAATGTGATTTAAGGTTTTATAAGTGGTATTAACTTGGTTGGCATACCAGCTTGCATCTCGAGTTTTCCGGAAGTGTTGCTGCATTAACTCAAAAAAGCGTGCAAGTTTTACATTTTGCTCTAATGACATGTTGTCATGTTTCGCAGCAGGCCTTAATCGATGTAATATCAATGCCAGCGCTGAGAACAGATACATAACGATGAGAGGATCAGTTTGTTGATGATTAAACTCAATAGTGATTTGCTCAAGCAATAAACGGGTTCGCTGGTAAGTTTGTTTATCAAGTTTTAATAGTGGTGAGTGCTGTTGGTTAAGGTGTGTTGGGGTGTATTTAGGTAAGCGCATATTGGCATGGACTTGATCTAAAAATGCCTGTGTGAAAATAAGCACTTTACCTTGCGGATTAGTAGAAAAATCAAATGCATGAACCTGTTCTCGCTGAACCAGTAAGACAGAGCCTGCACAGAAAGGGTAATCATTGAAATCAATCATGTGAACGCCTTCGCCTTGCTCAATATAAATGAGCATAAAGAAGTTCACTTTATGAGGAAGCCGTGGGTCGTGGTCGATATTGGCTCTTTGATATAATGATGCAAGATCAATTATCTCAAGTTCTTCCTCATCTGATTGCTGATGGTTAAAGCCAATATCGGGTATATTCAACGTTAAACTCCACTAGTTCAATCATAAAAGTGTAGTGGAATTAGACACTCCCTAGCAAGTCATGGGATGAAAGTTCATCATGATTAGGTTGCGCGATAATATGTGAATACTTAGGTAAATACTTAGGTAAATACTTAGGTAAATACTTAGGTGATAAAGTGATTACCTCATTCCTAAACTTGCGACAGTACTGTCTTGCGTGTAATTAATTGCATCCTGACATAATTGTACTTTCTTGGGCTCATCTGATGCTTTAAATTGAGCAATATAAAGATCTAATTCATCGCTGGTCTGTTGCGTCATCATCATGTGTTCTATACCCGTTTTATATTGTTCTGTTACCAATTTTTTGATGATGGCAGCCTGTTGTGCAGACTCTTTAGTATCAATGTCACTATAAAATACATCGCATATCATTAAGCCTGCCATACCAATTGCATCTTCTGTTGAAAGTTGTTGATTTGCATACGCCGAGCCAATGAGTAAACAGTTAGCAATAGCTGCAGAGAGTAATTTTTTCATTTGGTTACCTCAAGTAAAACTAAATTTTCTATAAGAGTTGAATTCATTTTTAGAAAGGTTAGCCAAATATCGGTATCCATATTGTTACTGAACTCTAGAGCTTGATTGTTTTTAGTCTTTTTTATCTATTAAAGAGGGAATAAAAGCTGTTTAAGTCGTTACTGGAGACTAAACAGAGTGAATATCCAGAGTTTAGTGTGGTATCACTTAAGTCACTTCACTATTTCTATACTGTCTATTTCATCGTCACTTTGCCGCCAATTATTTTAAAAGCAGGCGTGCAGCGAACCAAGGTATCTCGAGCAAAAGGTGTTTCACACTGTGGACACACACAAGGGGTTTTAGTGTAGTCATCTACAATACGTTCTTTGAAGCATTTAACTAATGCACCTTTTCCGCCCTTGCGGTATTTAAATAGCTGGGTTTTACATTTAACACAAAAAATATCGACAGTGCGGGTTGGTCCTTTAGCGTTTGGTTTAGCCAAAATAACTCCTAATATGGTTAAGGATTAAATGGTAAATCAAACGCAGTAGAGTTGATAGTGACTAGAACCGATAACCAAAATTTGCGGTTAAAGTATTCGTATCAAACTTCTGATAGGTATAAACCAAAGAAAACTCGTAATTTGGTGCAAAATTATATTGCCAACCTAAGGATGTTAATGCTCCAACACCTTCATTATCAGTAACCACATGCTCATCATCATATCTAAAATTTGCAATGACATTATATTGGGCAATACCTAGTTTAAATAAGAAAGAAGATCGTTGTGATAATGGCTGCGAGTATACAGCCGCAAGACGAAAGCTAGATACTTTATCTATGTATGCACTGGTTAACGGGTTTAAAATAAGAGTGCCAGTTATTTTTTGATACATGTAACCGATTTCGCCTCCCCAACAAGGAGTGAATTGATAACGGTAAGCGACATCATAATGATGTTTTAAGTTTAATCTCTCTTCATCAAAACCATGTACTTCAGCCCAGCGAGATACTCCTAAGCCACCACCTAAACTGATAACGTGATGAGATTCGTCAATAAGTTCCTCTGCTGTGGTCAAAGCAGAAACTTGCAACATAATGATGATGAATATGTATTTCACTTTAAGTGTCCTTGAACTATCAGCCTTAAAAATTGGCGTGTCTTTATATCAAGGTTAAAAGCCAGTTAGCATGTCATTGACGTTTTAGTTTTTGGTTGATGAAACTATTTGTTTGATTAAATAAAAAAGCCTTCAATATCATATTGAAGGCTTTTTTATTTCTAACTATTTAGTGACAGATTAACACAATCGTATTAACCAAACTCACCACTAACATAACCCTGAGTGCGTGAGTCTTGTGGGTTATTAAATACTTGGTGCGTTTCACCTTGCTCTACTAATTCACCCATCCAGAAGAAAGCTGTTCTATCCGAGATGCGCTTTGCTTGGTTCATTGAGTGAGTCACGATAACAATGGTGAACTTTTTACGTAATTCATCCATTAGCTCTTCAATCTTATGGGTTGCGATTGGATCAAGTGCACTGGTTGGCTCATCCATTAAGATAACTTCAGGCTCCATCGCAATCGCGCGGGCAATACACAAACGTTGCTGTTGACCACCTGATAAACCAAAAGCAGGTGTATTTAGTCTGTCTTTAACTTCTTCCCATAAAGCTGCGCCACGTAATGAGTCTTCAACAACTTTATCTAATACAGCTTTATCTTTAACGCCTTGGGCTTTAAGGCCAAAAGCGATGTTTTCATAAATACTCATCGGGAAAGGGTTTGGCTTTTGAAACACCATACCTACTCGCATTCTTAGGTTTTTTACATCAACGTCGGCATAAATATCTTCACCTTCGAATGCCACAGTGCCTGTAATTTTGACTCCTGCAACCAAGTCATTCATTCGGTTTAGCGTGCGTAGCAGTGTTGACTTTCCGCAACCTGATGGCCCAATTAAAGCCGTCACTTGGCGTGATGGGATGTTAATTGAGATATCTTTTAACGCATGGTTTTCGCCGTAAAATAGGTCTAAGTTGCTTACTTCAAGTTTGTTCATGATCTGGCCTTTAATTAACACGATGTTTTACGTGTTATTCCTATTCGTTTGTTTAATGCTAAGAAGATTTATTTAATCGGGTAGCAATGACTTTGGTTGCTAAATTTAGTGCTAATACCAATACAATTAAGATGGTTGCAGTGGCATAAGCTTGATCCCATTCGTGCTGAGTAAATAACTCTTGGGTTAACTTATATAAATGAACAGTCAATGTTCGGCCTGAATCTAATACAGAGTCAGGAATTTGAGTCACCATACCAGCGGTTAAAAATACAGGTGCTGACTCTCCAATAACGCGGCCAGTACTTAAAATGACCGATGTAACAATACCTGGTAAAGCGCTTGGTAATATTAAGCGCCAAATAGTGTAAATTTTACTACTGCCTAATGCATAACCACCTTCACGGTAGCTCATTGGGACAGCCATTAAGGCTTCTTCCGTAGTACGAATGATGACGGGTAAAATCAACATAGCTAGCGTTAATGCACCCGACAAGATTGAAAAGCCTAAGCCTAAGGTCGTGACAAAGAATGTCATACCAAATAAGCCGTAAACAATTGATGGAATACCAGCTAATGATTCAGTACAAAAACGGATAACCTGTACAAATTTACTGCCAGGTTTTGCATATTCAGTAAGGTATATCGCAGTCATAATCCCAATTGGTGCGGCGAAAGCGAGTGAAAGCAATACCATGTACACCGTTGAGACAATCATCGCCCAAATACCAGAAGCTTCGCCAATGCGGGTATAGGCACCAGTAATAAACTCCCAACTAACATGGCTTAATCCATTTGAGAGAATGTGCCAAACCACCCATAACAAAAATAAGATAGTGATACCGGCAGCAGCCCAAATAGCGCCATGAAGCAATTTATCTTGATTCTGTCTCGATACTAATGAGTTTGATTGAGTAAACTTAAACATGATTAATACGCTCTCTTGCGATTTAGGTATAACAATGAACCGTTAAGCAAAACGATAAATACCAATAAGACAATACCTGTTGCATACAGTGCACTTGAATGGATGCCTGTTGCGTAAGACATTTCCATTGCGATGTTAGCGGTAAGTGTACGTGCAGGCTCCAATAACGAACCTGGCATAGCCGGTGCGTTACCCATAACCATAATGATGGCCATGGTTTCACCAATTGCACGAGCAACGCCCAGTGCAACGCCTGTAAAGATGCCGCTTTTAGCGGCAGGGATCAGTACTTTAAAAATACTGTATATATGCGATGCGCCCAAGGCTAGCGCACCTTCCTTATACACTGAAGGTAAGGCTCTAATAGATGTTTCTGAAATAGTAATGACGGTTGGCAAAATCATAATTGCCAACACAATGATTCCCGCCAAAATGGTGTTACCAGCAGGAATATTAAAAATCGTTTCAATGGCTGGGACAATAATCACCAATCCAAAAAATCCGTATACAACAGAAGGAATGCCAGCTAGTAACTCAACTGCTGGTCTAACTAAATCTGCTAACCATTTAGGGGCAATTTCTGCCAAAAATACAGCGGTTAAAATAGCAATAGGGACACCAATGATTACAGCACCAGCTGTTGATATCATTGAGGCAACAATCATAGGTAAAATGCCATAAAGTGCTGGTGGCAGCCATTCTTTACCTGTTACAAACTCAGTAACACCTGCTTCTTTAAATGCAGGTAAACCTTCGTTAAATACAAACCATCCGATGGTGGAAACCGATAGTACGCCAACCATAGCGCAACATAGGAAAAGGCCATGAAAGAAAATTTCTTTGATGTCCATGGCTTTTTTTTGTGCAAGTTGCAGTCCTTGTGATTGGACTTTAGTTGCTGTATTCATCATATGCCTCGAGGTCGTACTGATGATTAATCATTTTTAATATTTGATAGAAACTACAAAAGAGGAGCATAAGCTCCTCTTAATATACCGTGGTCAGTTATTACTGAACGCGGATGTAACCTTCTTCAGCAACAATGCTTTGACCGTCATTTGACATGATAAAGTCGATGAAGCTTTGTGCATTCGGGTGTGGCTGGTCATTCACTAAAACGATGAATGGACGAGCAATTTGGTATTCGCCAGCTGCAATGTTTGTGTCAGTAGCTTCAACGCCACCTACACTTAGAGCAACTAAAGAATCATCAACTGAACCAAGAGAGATATAACCGATGGCGTATGGGTTATTCGCAACGATTGTTTTGATCATACCGTTACCATTACCTACTTGAGCTGTAGGTGTAATAGCCGTTACCTTGTGGCCATTAACAGTACGTTGTAAGTCCATGATTTCTTCGAAAGCGCCACGAGTACCAGAACCGTTTTCACGAGTTACTACAACGATTGGACGAGCTTCGCCACCTACTTCGCTCCAGTTTTTGATTTCGCCGCGGTAGATTTTTGAAATTTGTTCTTGAGTTAAGTCTTGAACTGGGTTTGCTTTGTTTACTGCAGCAGCAATACCGTCACGAGCAATAACGATTTCTTTTGTTGTATCGTTTAACTCATTTTCTTTAATGTTACGAGAAGACATACCAATCATGCTGGTGCCGTCTTTCGCTGCACGAATACCAGCAGAAGAGCCAGTGCTTTGTACTTCAACATTCTTTTTAGCAGTGTTTTGATAGTTCTCTGCTAGCACTTCCATAACGTGTGCAACAGATGTTGAACCAGATACTGTCACTGTACCAGCTTGAACAAGAGGTGCCGTCATTAAGCCAACAGCAGTTAATAAACCAATCACTTTTTTCATCACAAATTCCACTTATTATTTGTACTTAAATTTGTACTTAATACCCATCTTGGATATTGAAAGTTAGGGTGCTTCTTTCTCGCTGTAATTTGAAGCGAGTGCATTAAGACAGATCAATATGACAGTTAAGTTACAGTGTTCTTTGTTGAAATTGGATTATCTAAAGTTACCTAAGGTTATGTTTTTTTATGTTATATTTATGTGTGGCGGATGTGTTTATTAACTATAATTCAGCAAAAAAAACGCTGAATACCTTAAATTGCTATTGAAGGGGTCAAAGCCAAGTATTATTGAAGTGTAATGGTGTTCAATTTGACTGAATAAGCGCAAAATGCTTTTAGTGTTAATCTTGGATTAAGCTTAGGTTAAGGTGGATTTGAGGATTGATGTTATATTGCCGCCAAATTATTTAGCGTAAAAATTTTTATTAAACTTTTATTACACTCAAGCACTGCCAATAATTAAGTTATAAGCTGCGATGTCTTTATAACTTAAGTTTGATTTTGGTGGCCTTCTTAGTTCATTTTCTTATCAAAATAAAAAGGGACGTTATGACCACAGAAATGATTATGATTGGAATGTCTATTCTGATCGTTATTGGCATTTTATTGCATCATCCTTCTCGTACCTTAGGGATCCCGTCGCTATTCATCTTTATGGGAGTGGGTCTTTCACTTGGTAATGGTGAGTTTAATTTTGTTTATGACAATTTGGACAAAACTGCATGGATTGGTGGCTTAGCGCTAAATGTGATTGTTTTTGTTGGTGGCCTTAATACCTCGACGGATAAAATTAAGATAGCGTATAAAGAAGGGGGCGTTTTGGCATCCTTTGGGGTGATATTTACCACTCTCATCTTCGCTTGTATTTTATATTTGCTGCTCGACTTCAATTTTGTAATTTGCCTACTATTTGCCGCTGTTGTGTCTTCAACGGATGCGGCGGCTGTATTTTCGATTTTAGAGTCGAAAAAGTTAAAGTTAAAAGAAGAAACCGACACCGTCTTGGAGTTTGAGTCAGCAACCAATGACCCAGTAGCTATGCTCATGGTTATTGTATTAACCGAGATGGCACTGTCTTCAACACAATCGGTTACTATATCTTCTTTAAGTTTGAGCTTGTTTACTCAAATCGCTGTTGCAATTATCGTCGGATTTTTAATTGGTAAGCTTGCTGTAACACTGCTAAATAAGATTAGTTTGTCAGAGTATGGCTTGATACCAGTGTTTGTATTAGCCAGCTTTATTATTGCGACTTACGGTGCTGATTTATTGGGGGGCAATATATTATTGGCTTCTTACATTGCGGGTGTCGTTATTGGGAACGGCATTAAAAGAGGGCAGCAAGTTAACTTGCACTTTTTTAACAGTTTATCTTGGTTGGCTCAGGCACTAATGTTTATTGTGTTAGGTCTACAAATATTCCCACAGACGCTGATGACCGTATTCTGGATATCTATACTTCCAGCTTTATTACTCATATTTGTTGCAAGGCCGCTTGCTGTTCAACTGTGCTATTTACCTTTTGTAAAAGCCAGTTGGAAAAAGCGACTATTCATTTCTATGATAGGCCTAAAGGGGGCAACACCTATTGTGTTTGCGTTAATACCTGCTGCAGCTGGTGTTCCAGGCGCAATTGATATTGTGCATATGGTGTTTTTCTTTGTCTTATTTTCTATCTTTATTCAAGGTGGAGCGATAGCGCCATTGGCAAATAAGCTAGGACTTGAAAAAGACAAACCTGCAAAGTAGTTTTCTTAATATGAGGCACTAGCTGATAGCGTTAGCTAAGCTGTTTGCCTCTATTTTATTCCAAACTTTGTCATGGAAATAAAAAACAATTGTATTTACGGCAGGTTCTATTAATGCCACAGCACCACCAATGACAATACTTCCAGTTAGTAAATATGTAATGGTGAATGCAACACTGAAATGCAAAATAGCGAAAGTCATGGTTTTTTTCATGTGAACCTCGAGTAAGTTTGTTTTTAACCACTCAAATGATAACAGTTATCATTACTATTTAAAGTGTTTTTTACAAATTAAGTCAAAAGGTTTATTCGATTAAACTGGAGTATCTCGTCGGGTCGTGTATATCTATCTGATTGAGAACAATAAAAAAGTCGCTTAAGCGTATCTTAGGCGACTTAATAACGTTTCATTAGCGGATTGAATTAAAATTCGAAGTTAAATCCATACTGTTTAAGCTGTTCGTAAACCACTTTATCAAAACAAAATAATGCGGCAGCACGATGAGCTACGTTCTTTTGTTTTTCGTTGCAATTGATCAATAGATTCATTTTTAATATCTTGCGTCTAAAGTTAGGCTTATCGAGCTTACTGTTAAGAATTGATTCGTAAATCTCTTGTAACTGCAGCAGGGTAAATTTCTCTGGTAATAAATTAAAGCCAATTGGTTCGTGGTGGACTTTATATTTAAGATTACTTAGTGAGCTTTTAATAATTTCTGCGTGATCGAAAACGAGCTGCGGTAAGTTATAGACATCAAACCATTCAATTTCATAGGCGTTATTGCCCATGGCTAAACGTGTTTCATCAAAACGTACTAAAGAATAAAAGGCAACCGTAATGATACGACGGGTAGGGTATCGATCGACTTGACCAAATGCGCCTAGCTGATCCAAATATAAGTTATCGACACCTGTTGTTTGTTTCACAACCCTCGATGCTGCATCTTCAAGGTTTTCATCCATCATTACCCAATGACCAATAAGACCCCACTTGTTTGCCGCTAATCCTCTATTGTATTTCACTAATAGAATTTTCAGCTTACCTTCATGCATAGAGAAAATAAGATTATCCACCGACACATTCGTGATGGTGTTATCTGGCAAAGCTTCTTCTTGGGCTAACTCATTGGCATTTAAAATCGGCTTTACTGTCATCATAGTACCTAGCATATGTAAAACGTTGGCTATATCGGTCAGATATAAAGGTTATTTAGCTTAATCTAATGAAATCACGATAAAAAGAAAAATAAATTTTAATCAATAAGAGTAAATTAAGCGCACTTTGGGCGCAACGAATTCTGTTGTTTACAAAAAATCACTTGAAATGAATCTTGGTTTTAGGAATATTATATGTAATAGTCATTTTAACAATAAGTTGTGTTTTGTTAGATTTTGTCCGTTTTACCCTATGAAGCGAATCGTGTCCTCACTTCTTAGATTATCGAAATGCGACTTCATTATTACTATTAACATAAAGGGATTGATATGTTTGTACCTGATAATTCGCTAATAAGCTGCGCTGGTTTGAAGAGGTTTGTACCATTACTTGCTTGCCTACTTTTGCCTGTAACTCTGCAAGCCGCTGATGATAAGACAGAGTTACAATTAAAAGATCACTTTGCTGAACAATTTAAAATCGGTGCAGCATTAAGTGAAGCGCAAATCTTAGATAAGAAACCAGGTGTATTAGATTTGGTTGCTCAGCAGTTTAATAGTTTAACTGCTGAAAATGTCATGAAATGGGAAGAAATTCACCCAAGCCCTCAGCAATATAACTTTAGTACGCCTGATAAATTGGTGAGTTTTGGTCAGAAACATGACATGTATATGGTAGGACATACATTGTTATGGCATCAGCAGACGCCAGATTGGGTATTTGAAGACGAGAAGGGTAATTTACTTGAGCGTGACTCTTTACTTGAAAGACTACAGTTACATATCAATACCGTGTTAGGGCAATATAAAGGCAAGGTGCAAGCATGGGATGTTGTTAATGAGGCGTTTAATGAGGACGGTACACTTCGCGATTCAAAGTGGTTAGCTATCATCGGCCCTGACTATATTGAAAAAGCGTTTGAATATGCACATCAAGCAGATGCTGATATTGCGCTTTATTACAATGACTACAATTTATTTAAGCCTGCAAAACGTAAAGCGGTGGTTAAGTTAGTTAAGCAACTTCAATCAAAAGGTATTCGCATTGATGGTGTTGGGATTCAAGGGCATTATGCATTGGATTATCCTGATTTGAATGAAGTTGAAAACTCAATTAATGCATTTGCTGATACAGGCGTCACCGTTATGTTTACAGAGGTTGATGTATCAGTATTACCCTTTCCAGATGAAGACAATCAAGGCGCAGATATCAGCTTAGATATGGCATTGCAGCAACAGTTTAATCCTTATGCTGACGGACTTCCTTCAGATGTTGAGCAACAACTTGCGCAGCGTTATAAGCAAATCATTGATTTATTTATAAAGCACCAACAAAAAATCGATCGTGTGACATTTTGGGGGGTCGATGATGGTCAAACTTGGAGAAACGATTGGCCAATGACAGGCCGAACAGATTACCCATTGTTATTTGATCGTGAGCTGCAATTAAAACCGTTTGTAAAAGACATCATAAACTAAGTCAGGTTTGATTGAGGGTAAGCATTTATAGTCAAAAGGCGTGGCTTACGATGAAGTAAGCCACGCCTTTTTCAATTATTGGCGAAACAAGTAACTTAAAGTTAATTAAGCTTGTTTTAGTAGTGCCAAGGGAATTTAGAAAAATCTTGGTCGCGTTTTTCTAAAAAGGCATCACGACCTTCTTGTGCTTCATCAGTCCCGTAAGCAAGGCGAGTCGCTTCTCCTGCGAATAGTTGCTGACCGACTAAACCGTCATCTGGCAGGTTAAAGCCATATTTAAGCATACGCATGGCAGTTGGCGATTTGCTGTTAATTTCTTTTGCCCAAGCTAAAGCTTCTGTTTCTAACTCTGCGTGAGGAATTGAGCGGTTAACCATGCCCATATCGAATGCTTCATCGGCTGAGTAATTAAACCCAAGGAAGAAAATTTCACGAGCACGTTTTTGACCAATCATTTTGGCTAAGTAAGCACTTCCATATCCAGAGTCGAAACTGCCGACATCAGGATCGGTTTGTTTGAAAACGGCGTGCTCTTTCGAAGCAAGGGTTAAATCGCAAACAACATGTAAGCTATGACCTCCGCCAACAGCCCAACCAGGGACTACAGCAATAACCACTTTCGGCATAAAACGAATCAAGCGTTGCACTTCTAATATATGAAGGCGACCCATACGAGCGACATCAGGTTTACCTTCTTCTGCCCCTTCATACTTATAGCCGTCTTTACCGCGGATGCGTTGATCTCCTCCGGCACAGAAAGAGTGTTGGCCTTTTGCTGATGGACCATTACCGGTAATGAGCACACAGCCAACGTCTGACCATTGGCGAACATGATCTAACGCAGTATAAAGCTCATCAACTGTTTTAGGTCGGAAAGAATTGAGGCAATCAGGGCGGTTTATCGCAATACGAACAGTGCCTTGATCTTTTGCTCGGTGATAAGTGATATCTTCAAAGTCGAAACCACTAACTGTGTCCCAAAGAGAAGGGTCAAAAATATCTGAAACCTGTTGAGTCATGTTTACTAGCCTTTTTCAAACGATTATCCAAAGGCTAGGCTGATTTAAATCTCAGGTCAATTACAGATGTCGTAAAGCTCGAATTAAATCTTGTCACAGATTAATTGAAGGTTATCTTTACCAAAAATAGGATGTTTTGATCCAAAACCACAATATTCTGATTTAAAATTGGCAACCGATTCATTGTCAGTGAAAATGTCTTTAAACGCGTTAACCTCTTTACCTGACAATCTTTCTATTACACCTGAAGGTATTTTAATGACCTTGTCACTTTTTCTAATGATTTTTGTGCCTGTCATTGAAGATATTTTATCATCTGCACTGTCCATAACTGATTGTATTTCAGCTATCGGCTCATCGAGTTTATCGGTTTCGGTAGCAAAGTAGTAAATTACACCGGCAATCAGTGCGATTAGGATCCAACCTCTCATCATTTAGTCCAATTAAAGTGAATAACCATGAATAATACGAGTATAATATACTCAATTAACACTCTGTAAACGAGTGTGTAGCAGTTTCAGTAGATTATTATTTAAAATATTAACTTTTTCTGCAATCACAATAGAGTTTGCCCCTTTTTAAGTAGTAAGGCATCGAGATGACAAAAGAATCGACATCTAAAGATTTTTCCAAACAAAAGCGGATTAAAATCCATCAGCCAGATGCTAATAAAGCAGATCGTTTCAATCCAAGTAACAGTATTTATGTGCGTGCTGTAACCGGACTTTGGACAACAGTAAGAAGACGTATTGGTTGGGCAACCATGTCATTCTTTCTGATATTGCCATGGTTACCATGGGGAGACCGTCAAGCCGTTTGGTTTAATCTAGGTGAACAGAAATTCCATATCTTTAGTTTGACTATTTGGCCTCAAGATCTGACTTTGCTAGCAGCACTATTTACTATCGCTGCATTCGGCCTCTTTTTTGTGACCACTTATCTAGGCAGGGTATGGTGCGGCTATACTTGCCCACAAACGGTTTGGACGTTCATCTTCATTTGGTTTGAAGAAAAATTCGAAGGTGCCAGAAATAAGCGTATCAAGTTGGATCAAATGCCATGGAGCTTTAATAAACTTTGGCGAAAAACGGCGAAGCATACTTCTTGGGTACTTGTTTCACTATTAACTGCAATGACCTTTGTGTCTTACTTTGTGCCGAGTCGTGAAGTCTACATTGATGTTTTCACCCTAAACGCGGATCTAAGTATCTACTTCTGGGTCGTATTCTTTACTTTAGCAACCTATGGTAATGCTGGTTGGATGCGCGAGATTATGTGCATTCATATGTGTCCTTATGCTCGCTTTCAGGCTGCTATGTTTGATAAGAATACATATATAGTTGGTTATGATGCAAAGCGTGGTGAAACTCGAGGGCCAAGATCTCGTAAAGCAAACCCTGTAGAAATGGGATTGGGCGACTGCATAGATTGTGATTTATGTGTGCAAGTGTGCCCAACCGGAATCGATATTCGTAATGGCTTGCAATATGAGTGCATTAATTGCGGTGCTTGTATTGATGCCTGTGATACGACTATGGAAAGAATGGGCTATGACAAAGGCCTAATAAGTTACACCACCGAAAATAAACTTGAGAATATTAAAGAGACAATTGTTAGGCCAAAACTTGTTGGCTATGGCGTAGCGCTAACAGTCATGATACTCGTCTTTGTATATGCCAGCGCGACTATTGCGCCAGTGCGTATGGATGTCATTAGAGATAGAAATGCTTTATATCGTATTACTAATGACGGGCTTGTAGAAAATACATATACATTGAAGCTGCTCAACAAAACTGAACAAGCCCAAGAGTATCAACTTTCGATGACAGGTTTAGATAACTATCAGTGGACCGGTCCGACAGACGTTTCTATACAAGCTGGAGAAGTATTAACGCTTCCTGTCAGTATTGCGGTTGATCCAGGTGCTTTAGAGCGAACAGTGACAAAAATTAATCTAATTGTGATTGCAAATATCGATGGAAAGCCTGTTTCTATCAAACAAGAGTCAAGATTCTTTGGTGATTAAACCTAGGTATTATAGGTAAAAGGGGCTGTTTAGCCCCTTTTTTATGCGTTTCGTTCAAAATCTCAGCTGTTAACCCTGTTTTATTAAATTAATTCAATTTAGCCCTTGCACGGTTTCATAATCTCCCTATAATGCGCATCCACTGACACGGCAACAGGCACTAGCCAACACTGAGTCTGCTTGATTTGAAGCGGTTTTAACCACCTTAAATCAACGGCGAAAAGAAGTTTGAAAAAACACTTGACGCTGACAACGGGAAGTGTAGAATACGCATCCCTGACCAACACGGTCAACGCTCTTTAACAATCAAACAAGTAAATCTGTGTGGACACTCACAGGTGTTGAGTTAATCGAAATTGCTCACTCTTTCTCGTAAAGAATGCAGCAATCAAAATTATTATCAATGTAACGATGAGTGTTCATAGCAATATGTAACAAACAGGATGTAGATTCTTCCGAGTCTGCATAATGTAATCAGAATTCATTGAGCCGAAGCATTTTCGAATGTTTCAAAAAACTTTAATTGAAGAGTTTGATCATGGCTCAGATTGAACGCTGGCGGCAGGCCTAACACATGCAAGTCGAGCGGTAACAGAAAGAAAGCTTGCTTTCTTTGCTGACGAGCGGCGGACGGGTGAGTAATGCCTAGGGATCTGCCCAGTCGAGGGGGATAACAGTTGGAAACGACTGCTAATACCGCATACGCCCTACGGGGGAAAGGAGGGGACCTTCGGGCCTTTCGCGATTGGATGAACCTAGGTGGGATTAGCTAGTTGGTAAGGTAATGGCTTACCAAGGCGACGATCCCTAGCTGTTCTGAGAGGATGATCAGCCACACTGGGACTGAGACACGGCCCAGACTCCTACGGGAGGCAGCAGTGGGGAATATTGCACAATGGGGGAAACCCTGATGCAGCCATGCCGCGTGTGTGAAGAAGGCCTTCGGGTTGTAAAGCACTTTCAGTAGGGAGGAAAGGTAGCAGCTTAATACGTTGTTGCTGTGACGTTACCTACAGAAGAAGGACCGGCTAACTTCGTGCCAGCAGCCGCGGTAATACGAGGGGTCCAAGCGTTAATCGGAATTACTGGGCGTAAAGCGTACGCAGGCGGTTCATTAAGCCAGATGTGAAATCCCCGGGCTCAACCTGGGAATTGCATTTGGAACTGGTGAACTAGAGTCTTGTAGAGGGGGGTAGAATTTCAGGTGTAGCGGTGAAATGCGTAGAGATCTGAAGGAATACCGGTGGCGAAGGCGGCCCCCTGGACAAAGACTGACGCTCATGTACGAAAGCGTGGGGAGCAAACAGGATTAGATACCCTGGTAGTCCACGCCGTAAACGATGTCTACTCGGAGTTTGGTGCCTTGAGCACTGGGCTCCCAAGCTAACGCATTAAGTAGACCGCCTGGGGAGTACGGCCGCAAGGTTAAAACTCAAATGAATTGACGGGGGCCCGCACAAGCGGTGGAGCATGTGGTTTAATTCGATGCAACGCGAAGAACCTTACCTACTCTTGACATCCAGAGAACTTTCCAGAGATGGATTGGTGCCTTCGGGAACTCTGAGACAGGTGCTGCATGGCTGTCGTCAGCTCGTGTTGTGAAATGTTGGGTTAAGTCCCGCAACGAGCGCAACCCCTGTCCTTATTTGCCAGCGCGTAATGGCGGGAACTCTAGGGAGACTGCCGGTGATAAACCGGAGGAAGGTGGGGACGACGTCAAGTCATCATGGCCCTTACGAGTAGGGCTACACACGTGCTACAATGGCGAGTACAGAGGGTTGCAAAGCCGCAAGGTCTAGCTAATCTCATAAAGCTCGTCGTAGTCCGGATTGGAGTCTGCAACTCGACTCCATGAAGTCGGAATCGCTAGTAATCGTAGATCAGAATGCTACGGTGAATACGTTCCCGGGCCTTGTACACACCGCCCGTCACACCATGGGAGTGGGCTGCACCAGAAGTAGATAGTCTAACCTTCGGGAGGACGTTTACCACGGTGTGGTTCATGACTGGGGTGAAGTCGTAACAAGGTAGCCCTAGGGGAACCTGGGGCTGGATCACCTCCTTACCTATACGACTAACTTGATGTTTGTTGAGTGTTCACACAGATTGCTTGTTACTCCTTAACGGAGTTGAGCGAAATGCGCCGCCAGCCGGTTAGCATTGTTCTTTAACAATTTGGAAAGCTGATAGTATTTAATACGATGATGTCTGTCGTTGTATTAATTACAAATCGTATTACTGAGAAGTTAATCCCTTTTTAGTAATACATTGAGTTCTCAAAACACTTTATTAAGTGTCTTGAATATTCTAAAACTAAGGCGAATTTGTGTAGTGTTAATTCACATGCAAATTATGTAATAAACCAGCTAGTTACGGTACAACTTAAGTTTCTTTGAAACTTATTTGGGTTGTATGGTTAAGTGACTAAGCGTATACGGTGGATGCCTTGGCAGTCAGAGGCGATGAAGGACGTAGTAACTTGCGAAAAGCGTTGGCGAGCTAGTAACAAGCATTTGAGCTAACGATGTCCGAATGGGGAAACCCGGCCACATAAGTGGTCATCATACAGTGAATACATAGCTGTATGAGGCGAACTCGGGGAACTGAAACATCTAAGTACCCGAAGGAAAAGAAATCAACCGAGATTCCCCTAGTAGCGGCGAGCGAACGGGGATTAGCCCTTAAGTCTATGGGGTGTTAGTGGAATGTGTTGGAAAGCACAGCGGCACAGGGTGATAGCCCCGTACACGAAAACTAACCATAGATGAAATCGAGTAAGGCGGGACACGTGACATCCTGTTTGAATATGGGGGGACCATCCTCCAAGGCTAAATACTCCTGACTGACCGATAGTGAACCAGTACCGTGAGGGAAAGGCGAAAAGAACCCCTGTGAGGGGAGTGAAATAGAACCTGAAACCGTATACGTACAAGCAGTGGGAGCGGTTCTTGAGACCGTGACTGCGTACCTTTTGTATAATGGGTCAGCGACTTACGTTTTGTAGCGAGGTTAAGCGAATAGCGGAGCCGTAGGGAAACCGAGTGTTAACTGCGCGTTTAGTTGCAAGGTGTAGACCCGAAACCGAGTGATCTAGCCATGGGCAGGTTGAAGGTTGAGTAACATCAACTGGAGGACCGAACCGACTAATGTTGAAAAATTAGCGGATGACTTGTGGCTGGGGGTGAAAGGCCAATCAAACTCGGAGATATCTGGTTCTCCTCGAAAGCTATTTAGGTAGCGCCTCGAGCGAATACCACTGGGGGTAGAGCACTGTTAAGGCTAGGGGGTCATCCCGACTTACCAACCCTTTGCAAACTCCGAATACCAGTGAGTACTACTCGGGAGACAGACGGCGGGTGCTAACGTCCGTCGTCAAAAGGGAAACAACCCAGACCATCAGCTAAGGTCCCAAAGTTATTGCTAAGTGGGAAACGATGTGGGAAGGCTTAGACAGCTAGGATGTTGGCTTAGAAGCAGCCATCATTTAAAGAAAGCGTAATAGCTCACTAGTCGAGTCGGCCTGCGCGGAAGATTTAACGGGGCTAAGCAATACACCGAAGCTATGGGTTTGCTCTTAGGAGCAAGCGGTAGAGGAGCGTTCTGTAAGCGGTTGAGGGTGAAGGGGTAACCCACACTGGACGTATCAGAAGTGCGAATGCTGACATGAGTAACGATAATGGGGGTGAAAAACCCCCACGCCGAAAGACCAAGGGTTCCTGTCCAACGTTAATCGGGGCAGGGTGAGTCGACCCCTAAGGCGAGGCTGAAAGGCGTAGTCGATGGGAAACAGGTCAATATTCCTGTACTTTTGCTAACTGCGATGGAGAGACGGAGAAGGCTAGGCTAGCGCGGCGTTGGTTGTCCGCGTTTAAGGTTGTAGGCTGTTCACTTAGGCAAATCCGGGTGAACATTAGGCTGAGAGCTGATGACGAGTCACTAAGGTGATGAAGTAGTTGATGCCATGCTTCCAGGAAAATCTTCTAAGCTTCAGGTTAGTAGGAATCGTACCCCAAACCGACACAGGTGGTCGGGTAGAGAATACCAAGGCGCTTGAGAGAACTCGGCTGAAGGAACTAGGCAAAATGGTACCGTAACTTCGGGAGAAGGTACGCTCCTGACGGTGATGAGACTTGCTCTCTAAGCTGTTGGGAGTCGCAGATACCAGGTGGCTGCAACTGTTTATCAAAAACACAGTACTGTGCAAAATCGCAAGATGACGTATACGGTATGACGCCTGCCCGGTGCTTGAAGGTTAATTGATTGGGTTATCTTCGGAGAAGCTCATGATCGAAGCCCAAGTAAACGGCGGCCGTAACTATAACGGTCCTAAGGTAGCGAAATTCCTTGTCGGGTAAGTTCCGACCTGCACGAATGGCGTAATGATGGCCACGCTGTCTCCAGCCGAGACTCAGTGAAGTTGAAATTGCGGTGAAGATGCCGTATACCCGCGGCTAGACGGAAAGACCCCGTGAACCTTTACTATAGCTTGGCACTGAACATTGAACCTACATGTGTAGGATAGGTGGGAGACTTTGAAGCTCAATCGCTAGATGGAGTGGAGTCAATCTTGAAATACCACCCTTGTAGTTTTGATGTTCTAACCGCGGCCCCTAATCGGGGTTCGGGACAGTGCCTGGTGGGTAGTTTGACTGGGGCGGTCTCCTCCCAAAGAGTAACGGAGGAGCACGAAGGTTGGCTAAGTACGGTCGGACATCGTACGGTTAGTGCAATGGCATAAGCCAGCTTAACTGCGAGACATACACGTCGAGCAGGTACGAAAGTAGGTCATAGTGATCCGGTGGTTCTGTATGGAAGGGCCATCGCTCAACGGATAAAAGGTACTCCGGGGATAACAGGCTGATACCGCCCAAGAGTTCATATCGACGGCGGTGTTTGGCACCTCGATGTCGGCTCATCACATCCTGGGGCTGAAGTCGGTCCCAAGGGTATGGCTGTTCGCCATTTAAAGTGGTACGCGAGCTGGGTTCAGAACGTCGTGAGACAGTTCGGTCCCTATCTGCCGTGGGCGTTGGATGATTGAAGGAAGCTGCTCCTAGTACGAGAGGACCGGAGTGGACGAACCGCTGGTGTTCGGGTTGTTATGCCAATAGCATTGCCCGGTAGCTACGTTCGGAATCGATAACCGCTGAAAGCATCTAAGCGGGAAGCGAGTCCTAAGATGAGTCATCCCTAGGAATTTAATTCCTCTAAAGAGCCGTTCGAGACTAGGACGTTGATAGGCAGGGTGTGTAAGCGTTGTGAGGCGTTGAGCTAACCTGTACTAATGACTCGTGAGGCTTAACCATACAACCCAGATGAGTTTTTATCTGAGTTGATGGTAACTAGATTTATTACTTACTGTTGAAGGTAAGACTTAGTGAAGAATATAAAGCGCTTAGTAAAGTAGAAAACTCAAACAGCTTTCCGAATTTAGTTAATTGCGATAAGCGATTAACACCCGAATTTGCTTGGTGACAATAGCATTGTGGTACCACCTGATCCCATCCCGAACTCAGTAGTGAAACGCAATCGCGCCGATGATAGTGTGGGGTCTCCCCATGTGAAAGTAGGTCATTGCCAAGCGCCTAATTTACTCGAAAGAGTAGCTTTATCACGATAAAGCGAGTCTACTAACATTGACAAGTTAGCGACTTAAAAAGCATTTAGCATTACGCGTAAGCATTTTGCTAAAGGAGCGGTAGTTCAGTTGGTTAGAATACCGGCCTGTCACGCCGGGGGTCGCGGGTTCGAGTCCCGTCCGCTCCGCCAACATAAAGACGAAAGCCTCTACAGTAATGTAGAGGCTTTTTTCGTTTTGAGTCGAAATTTACGGGCTGCGTTAAACTTAAATTCTATTAAGCTTTAATTGAACGCTGTCATCGTTTGTTCTTGTTAGCTTAATAACGGGCTATTGTGTCGTGCCACTTTTTTCGCATATAGCTTAACTAACAGAAATATCATTGATAGTTCACGCCATATAGCGCCATCACAATGCATTGAATATCAGGTTATAATTTCTACGTAACTCTCATTTTTTACTTAAAGATGTATTTTGAGTGCGTTTTATAGAAAAGATGATTCTATATAAGCCATTAGTAAGATATATTGCTGCTTTAACACTTAGGTACTTTTATGGACTGCCGTCTTGGTTGTGGTGCTTGCTGCATCGCACCTTCTATTACAAGCCCAATTCCAGGAATGCCAGATGGTAAACCTGCTGGTGAACGTTGTATTCAGTTAAATGATGACAACCTTTGTAAACTGTTCGGCGATCCCTCTAGACCTAAAGTATGCTCGGATTTTACTGCCACAATCGATGTGTGTAGTACGTCAAATGAACAAGCGCTTTGGTTGATTACTGATCTTGAATCATCCACTTGTTGATTATGTATTTAAATGTTGGAACTAACTCATGCAACTAACTCGCTATACTGATTATGGCATTCGTATTCTAATGTACCTTGCTGCACAGCCAAAAAGAGAGACATTATTTCGTATTGCGGAAGTGACTACGGTGTTTGAGTTATCTTCAAACCATGTTGCGAAGATTATTCATCATTTAGGTAAGCTTGGCTACATCCAAACCATACGTGGTAAGAGTGGCGGATTTAAATTGGCAGTGGCGCCAGCTGACATTAATTTAGCTAAGTTGGTCGGTGAATTAGAGCCTTCATTAGCGCCAGTTAATTGCACTGAGCCTTATTGCCGATTTACGCCAGCATGTAGCTTAAAAGGTATATTGGCTAAAGCGGTAGCGGCTTATATGGCGGTGCTTGCTGAATCAACGTTGGCTGACATTGTCGCAAATGCAGATGAATTACTTGAGACGTTACCTGATCTCTCTATCTCAGTACTTGAGTTGAGCTAGCCCCCTCGCTTTTTGCCATTGTGACAGGCAGTAATGTCGAAGTATGAACTAGGTTAATGCCTTTTGCCTCTAATCGATGTAAGTTTCGATTTAAAAAGCGTACCGTTTCAGGATAAGGGTGCGCTATAACAACTAGACTTCCTTGCTGTTTTGCTTTCTCAATGATTTGTGAAAATTGCTTTTCAAGTGCAGCTTCACTGACATCGTTATCTAAGAATATCTCTCTACGTAGCAGTGGTACACCGTGTTTCTCAGCCTTACTACTGGCTTTGCTGTAACGTGTAGTCACACTATCGACAAAATATAGCTGTTTCTGTTTTAGGCTTTCCATTAACCAGTTCATCGGGTTGTCTAACTGAGTTAGCAAGCTGCCCATATGGTTATTTGCACCTTTGGCATATGGGATATTGGCAAGCGATGCGGTTAACTCTTGTTTGAGTTGTTGCTCGCTCATTTGATTAGTAAGTCCACCATTACCCAGTTTTTTACCGTTCAAGGCCTGCATAGGAATATGCAGCATGATTTCATTTCCTTGATGATGTCCTTGCTCGGCAAGTTTTTGACCTAATGGTGTATGAGGTAATACTGACAGTGTCACGCTATTTGGTAGTGACAACACGGCCTCATCTGATTGACGATAACCGATATCGTCAATGATGATTGCTATGTTGACTGCTTGAACTGGACCAATAAAAAGTAACGTTAATAAAAAAAATAAGTAGCGCACTGAGTCTGCTTTTTAGTTATGTGTTGTTATCCATGCAATAGCTGAAGAAATCTGGCCATCCTGTGGCTCATCATATTGCGCAGTTGATTGCTCAATTATATCCAGATATTCAGAATTTAGAATAGCTTCGTTAGAAATTTTGATGTCAGGTTCAATTCCTTTGCTGTGGATATCATTACCATCTGGCGTACTATATTTGGCGATGGTGAGTTTAATAGCATTGCCCATTTCTAACATAGGGATCAGGCTTTGTACTGTGCCTTTACCAAAACTTGTTTCGCCGACTAAAGTTGCGCGGTTATTTTCTTGTAGTGCCGCAGCAAGCACTTCTGATGCAGATGCTGAACCCTTATTAATTAATACCACCATAGGAACGTGCTTAAAAATGGCTGGCTGGGATGCGTAATACACTTCGTTGGCATCAAAAAATCTTCCTTCTGTAGAAACAATGAGTCCATTTTGTAAAAACAAGTCAGCGATACTAATGGCCTGTCCTAATAACCCACCAGGATTATTACGCACATCCAGAATAAGCCCTGTTAACTCAATGTCCTTCCAAAGTTTAGATTGTCTTATGATGGCGCTTGTTGCATCTTCTTGAAATGAGTTCAATTGGATATAACCAATATTACCTTTGAGTATTTTGGCATTGATAGATTCTATATGAATAAGTTCAGGGTTAAGTGACAACTCGAACGGCGCATTTTCTTCACGCTCGATGGTTAAATTAATGGTCTGTTTGGCGTTGCTGTTTTGTTTAATATCCATTAGCACATCAGTTAAATTTGCACTGTCAATGACAGTATCGTTTAGCTGAAGTACTTTATCACCAGGCTGCAAGTTGGCTCTAGCTGCAGGAGAGTTAGGATAAGGAGTAATAATCGTGATCTGGTCATCATCGGTGGCCACTTCGAAACCGTATCCAAAGTATTGGCCACTATTATTGTCATTGATGCTTTGGTAATCGTTAGCGTCTAAAAAGCCTGAATATGGGTCGAGATTTGTAAAAATGCCATCAATGGCAAACTCGATCAGTTGTTCGCGATTGACGTCATTAAAGTAATAAGTGTGGATGGTATCTATCACATCAAGTAGCAGGCTGTAGCTGTACTCAGAATCTGATTTATAATGTTGCTCAGAGCTAAACAAGCTCATCGAAAGCGCAACCGAGATACCCAAGAAAAAACATAAGAAATAGCGTGCAAATTGCATCATAACAGCCCCTTAATACCGTCAAGGTACATACAGGGCGTCGGTTAGTTCAGCGAGTTAGGCTTCCTAGCCAGTTGTTTATCGACAATATTTCGCTGGGTTAACGGCTTGCCCTTTGTGTCGTATTTCAAAGTATAGGCCAGATTCTGTCTGTCCGCCTGAACTCCCGACAAGAGCAATAGATTCTCCTTTCTGTACAGTTTCTCCAGGCTGAATTAACAGTGCCTGAGCGTGACCGTACAGGCTCATGTAGCCTTCACCATGATCGACAACCATGACCATGCCAAAACCACGTAGCCAATCAGCATAAATGACGGTACCTGGCGCAACAGCGGTAATACTCCGCCCTTCTGGTGCAGCGATAACGACGCCTTTCCAGCGTATTTGTCCTGAGCGGCGACTGCCAAATTTAGATGCTAAATGCCCTTTTGTAGGCCAGTTTAATTTGCCTCGTCGTTTAGCAAGGCCGTCCATTTCAGGATTGTCTTTAGCTGCAAGTAACGCTTGCTCGATAAGCCGCTTTAAGCTGGCTTCTTCGATTTGCATTTGCTCAAGTTCAGCCCCTTTACTCGTTAAGGTTCGCTGAATTTGTGCCAACGTTTGTTTACGTTGGCTTTGCTCTTTACTCAGTTGTTCAGCTTGTTGCTTTTGCTCAATAATAAGTGCATTAAGCTTTTGTTGTTCAGTGACTTGCTGCTGCTTGATTGTGTCTAATTGCTCTATGGTCGCCTTTAAATCTGTAATGGCTTTAATTCGAGCATTATTAAGGTACTGATAGTAAGCCAGCATACGTTCAACAGTCGCTGGATTCTGCTGGTTTAACATCATTTTTGAGTAGTCATGATTACCAGCTAAATAGGCACTAGATAATTGCTTTGATAAGGTTTTTTGTTGCGTAGTTCGTCGCTTGTCTAATTGAATCGTTTCAGTCTCTAACTCACTAAGTTTACTGTTAACTTGAGTTAGTGAAGATTGGGTTTGATTGACTTTTTGAGCTGCATTTGAAATAGCTTGCTCATCACGCTTAAGCAGCGAGATGAGCTTTTCTCGTTGACGACTGGTGTCTTTCAAAGAGTTTTGTTGTTGATTGATCTGCGCTTGAATGGCTTTAAGCTCTGACTGACGCTTATTCAGATCGGCACTTTGAACTGATGATGAAATTATCAGAAAGCCAGCAAATATGCTGGCTTTGAACAGTTGTCGTCTATTCACGAGAGGCTATTTACTCTTTGAGATTAATGATTGAGCGGCCTGTCATTTCTGATGGCACGTCTTGTTCCATCAAGGTTAACATAGTTGGCGCGATATCGCTCAATCGGCCACCATCTTCAATTGTCGCGTCACGACCGACGTAGATAAATGGCACTAACTCACTTGTGTGAGCAGTATGTGCTTGGCCTGTGGTTTCATCAGTCATTTGCTCAGCATTACCATGATCGGCTGTAATTAAGCATTCGCCGCCAACTTTTTGTAATGCATCAACAACTCGGCCAATACAAGCATCAACCGCTTCACATGCTTTTACTGCAGCATCGAAGTTGCCAGTATGACCAACCATATCGCCATTAGGGTAGTTACATATGATGACATCAAACTTGTTAGACTCAATTGCAGCAACCAATTTATCGGTTAGTTCAGTTGAGTTCATCTCTGGTTGAAGATCGTAAGTTGCTACGTCAGGAGACTTAATTAACTCGCGGCTTTCACCTTCAAATGGCTGCTCTTTGCCGCCATTAAAGAAAAATGTTACGTGAGCATATTTTTCGGTTTCAGAGATACGTAACTGAGTCTTGCCTAGGTTTTGTAATGTTTCACCTAAGGTATTTACTAAGTCAGTAGATGGGAAAGCGACGGGAGCTTTAATGTCGTTGGCATAGTTCGTCAACATGACAAAGTTCACACTAGGCGTGACCTGGCGCTTAAAACCGTCAAAATCGGCATTAACAAAACTGCGAGTGATTTGGCGAGCTCGGTCAGCACGGAAATTCATAAATACCAGTGCGTCATTGTCTTCTAATGACACAGTATCACCGATGGTCGTAGCAGCTACAAACTCATCGTTTTCATCACGCGCATATGCCGCCTCTAATGCATCGACAGCACTTGAGAAGTTAAATTCAGCTTGGCCTTGGGTGATAAGGTTATAAGCCTTATCAACACGATCCCAGCGGTTATCACGGTCCATTGCATAATAGCGACCAAGTAGTGAGGCTATTTTACCGTGACCTAGTGATTTAAACAGTTCGTCAAAGTGCTCTAGTGAGCCTTTAGCGCTGCGTGGAGGCGTATCACGGCCATCTAAAAATGCATGCAAGTACACTTTTGTGGCACCACGCTCTACAGCCATACGACACATAGCTTCAATATGCTCTTCATGGCTATGTACACCACCTGGCGACATTAACCCCATGATATGCACAGCGCCATCTTTACTGATGGCTTTATCAATGGATTCGCACAGTGCAGTGTTTTGTGCAAACTCATTGTCAGCAATAGACTTACTGATACGAGTCAGCTCTTGATAGACAATGCGGCCAGAACCAATATTGATATGGCCGACTTCTGAATTACCCATTTGACCGTCAGGTAGGCCAACATCCATACCTGAACCAGAAATCAGGCTATGGGGGTAAGTAGCATTAAGTTTATCTAGAACTGGGGTGTTGGCATGATAAATCGCATTATTATGCGTATTTTCACGGTAGCCCCAGCCATCTAAGATAAGTAATGCCAGTGGACGCTTTTGAGTCGCCATGGAAGTACCTCTATTTTTAAAGTTAAAGTGTAAAGTTTATGAGAAAGTAAAATTTAATTGATATGGATATTACTACTTATGCTGGCGCTGAAAAAGATATTTACCTTATATAGCCTGTTCTTCATGCCGATTTATATAGCAATATCGGAGCTGGTATACCGGTTAGCCAAGATGAATTTTTTGCAATGAAAGCGAAATCATCATGATTTTGGCGCTGGCTTGTTAATTTTATGCAACCTTTAATGTGTAAAGTGTCACTAATAAGCCCCCATCGGTGATGATTAAGCGTGAACTTGCTGCATTATAAAGACGCAGTCGGTATACTCTGTGGCTTATTAATTTTAGCCAATCTAAAAGTAGGCAGAGAAGATGCAAGAATATATTGAATTTTTTCAGGCGAACCCAGTTTTAAGTATCGCTTGGGTTGGTTTGTTCATCGTTGTAGTTGTGACGACAATTAAGACAGCAACATCTAAAGTTATCAACGTCAACACACAAGAATTGACCATGCTGATGAACAAGCAAGGCGGTAAAGTGATTGATGTTCGTTCGCAAGAAGAGTTCCGTAAAGGGCATATCGTAGATGCGTTAAACGTGCCTTTGTCTGAAATTAAAAATAATAAAGCCACAGCCCTTGAAAAGTATAAAAGCAGTCCCATTATTACTGTATGTAGTGCTGGAATGACATCTGCGCAAGCAGCTCAACTTCTTGTTACACAAGGCTTTGAAAATGTCAGCAACTTAAAAGGCGGTATGGGCGACTGGACTGCTGCAAACTTACCAACAGTAAAAGGTAAGAAGTAAATATATCCAGCGACTTGCTAATGAATGTTAGCGGGTCCAACAAGATCCTACTTGTATAAAGGGCTTTAAGGCGTTTTGTTAACTAGTTAGATCAACTTTAATCGGGATGGACTAATATCTAGGCTTTGGCTAGGTTTTAGGAATAAAAGCCCAAATTTAAAATTAGCCTCACAGAAGAGCTAAAACACATTTGAAGGTAGGAAATCATGGCTGAAGTAGCAAACAACGAAGAACAAGCACCACAATTCAACATTCAACGCGTATTCACTAAAGATGTTTCATTTGAAACGCCAAACAGCCCAGCTGTTTTCCAAAAAGAATGGAACCCAGAAGTTAAGCTAGATCTTGATACTCGTAGCAACAAACTTTCTGACGACGTGTATGAAGTTGTTCTTTCGTTAACCGTCACTGCACAAAATGGCGACGAAACCGCTTTCTTATGTGAAGTACAACAAGCTGGTATTTTCTCTATCACAGGTTTAACTGAGCAGCAATTGGCTCACTCTTTAGGTGCATACTGCCCTAACGTTTTATTCCCATACGCACGTGAAACAGTAGGTAACTTAGTTTCTCGTGGTACGTTCCCACAGCTTAACCTTGCTCCAGTGAACTTTGACGCGTTATTCGCTCAATACGTTCAACAGCGCCAGCAAGAAGCTGCTGCAGCACCAGCTGCTGAAGAAAACGCTTAATATTTATGAGTAACGCTACCGAAATTACGGTATTAGGGGCGGGGTCTTATGGCACCGCCCTTGCCATTTCTCTCGCCAGCAGTGGTCATAAGACCTTGCTATGGGGTCATGAGCCTGAGCACATGGAAGCCCTTGCTAAAGACAGAGCCAACAGCGCATTTTTACCAGGGATCGCTTTCCCTGATACGCTTAAGCTAGAGTCTGACTTAAGTAAAGCATTAGCAGCGAGTAAAAATGTGTTGGTTGTAGTACCAAGCCATGTATTTGGTTTAGTTCTCAGTCAAGCTAAACCATTGCTTCGAGATGATGCTCGCATTGTCTGGGCAACTAAAGGTTTAGAGCCAGAAACAGGTCGATTATTGCAAGATGTTGCTCGAGAACAATTAGGGGGTGATATTCCTCTCGCTGTGTTATCTGGGCCAACATTCGCTAAAGAGCTTGCTGCAGGAATGCCAACAGCAATCTCAGTTGCAGGTACCTGTGCCGACTTTACCAGTGATTTAGTAGAGTTATTGCATAGTCCTAAACGCTTACGTGTTTATGCAAATGATGACTTTACCGGTTTACAATTAGGTGGCGCGGTAAAAAACGTTATCGCAATTGGTGCTGGCATGTCTGATGGTATTGGCTTTGGTGCCAATGCGCGTACAGCATTAATCACTCGTGGTTTGGTTGAATTGACTCGTCTTGGTGTGGCACTGGGTGCCGACAGTAACACCTTTATGGGAATGGCAGGTTTAGGTGACCTAGTGTTGACCTGTACCGATAACCAATCACGTAACCGCCGTTTTGGTTTAGCATTAGGTAAAGGCAGTGATGTCGATACTGCGCAAACAGAAATTGGCCAAGTGGTTGAAGGTTATCGTAATACCAAAGAAGTTTACACATTAGCGAAACGACTTGGTGTTGAAATGCCGATAACTGAGCAAATTTACCAAGTGCTTTATCAAGGTAAAACGCCAGTTGAAGCGGCTAAAGAGCTACTAGGGCGAGACCAAAAGTCTGAGACCATCTCTGAGTAGCGTGAGTGTGAATACGACTGAAAGGGTGCTAATATAGCGCCCTTTTTTGTGTCTGATGATAAAGTAGTCTGTTATGAATAGCGCTTTATTTTCGGCAGATATTTAACCCGGCTTGTTGGCCAATGCCTTATTAGCAACACCCAAAGTGAGAGAGTAAACAAGTGATACATCATGACGTAATTATTATTGGTGCAGGAGCTGCGGGCTTAATGTGTGCGGCAACTGCAGGCTATCGAGGTCGTGACGTACTGGTATTGGATAATGCCAAACAAGCGGGTAAAAAAATTCTGATTAGTGGTGGTGGGCGTTGTAACTTTACCAACCAAAAAGTTGAACCGCACAATTTTATCTGTGGTAACAGCCACTTTGTAAAGTCTGCACTGGCAAGGTATCGTTCTTCAGATTTTATCGAACTTGTGGAACGTCATGGTATTGATTATCACGAGCGAGATCATGGTCAACTGTTTTGTAATGACTCAGCGAAAGACATCGTCAATATGCTCATGACGGAATGTGAATGGGCTGGCGCCAAAGTGCAATTACGTACAGAAATGACCAAAGTGAGCAAGAATGCTCAAGGCCAATTTGAAGTGCTGACGTCAAATGGTGACTTTAGCTGTGACTCACTGGTTATCGCAACGGGTGGGTTATCTATGCCGAAACTTGGTGCGTCGCCATATGGCTATAAGCTTGCTGAACAATTTGGATTATCGGTGCTGCCAACCCAAGCGGGTTTAGTACCTTTTACATGGCATAGTGATCAAAAGGCACGTTTTGAGCCGCTATCAGGTATTGCAGTACCGTCAACGATTACAGCAGAAGACGGCACGCAGTTTAGTGAAGCGTTGTTGTTTACCCACCGTGGTTTATCAGGGCCAGCTATTTTACAAATTTCAAATTATTGGCAAGCGGGTCAAGCTATTAGTATTGATTTATTGCCTAATGAAAGCGCGGCTGAAAAGCTTGAAATTGCTTTAGCTAATAGCCCTAAGCAAAGCTTACGCAATACTATTAGCCAATGGTTACCAAAGCGTTTGGTTGAGGCGTTATTTGATGCTGCACAACTTGATAAAGCTCTAAATCAATTAGGTCATGGCGAGCGAGATCAAATAGCTAAAGACTTAAATGAGTGGTCAATTGTGATGAATGGCACAGAAGGTTATCGTACTGCTGAAGTGACGTTAGGTGGTGTTGATACGAATGAATTGTCATCGAAAACCATGGAAGCGAAATCGGTTGCTGGTTTGTATTTTATCGGTGAAGTCATGGATGTCAGTGGCTGGCTCGGAGGGTTCAACTTTCAATGGGCTTGGTCATCTGGTGTTGCAGCTGGAATGGCTGTTTAGTCTTTATTGGAATCCACAAAATGAAGTGCATCGTTAATTACAGCTTTTCAAGCTCAACTCCTGCGTTATCTTTGTATTGAGGTTATGGACATACGCCCATAACCTCATAGCCTCTATTGATTGGTCGAAGGCTGTGGAACAAGATTCAGTTTCATTACCCATAAATAAATTGAAGGTATGATTGTTAAGGTGACGATGAGTGAAATAATGCATCCCCACCCAACGATCAATGCCATTGGTGACATGTAATTATCATAACCGCCGAAGCCATATGCTAAAGGTATCAGGCCTGCAACGGTAGTCATTGTCGTTAAACTGATGGCTCTTATGCGGCTTTGGGTTCCTTTTATGACAAACTCCACATCACTCAAGTTGCCTTTGTCCTTCAGGGTGTCTTTTAGATGCCAAATGAGTACTAAGCTGTTATTCACCATAATACCAATAAGCGCAATCATGCCGATGATCGAAAAAAAACTCAGTACTTGATTGTGCAGCAACAGAATAAACAGAGCACCACCAATACCAAAAGGGATCACAGTAAGCACAATTAGCGACTCTATAATATTGTCGAATAGCAACAAAAGGATAATCGCTATACCAACTAAAGCGATGATGATGGCAATGCTGAATCCTGTTTGTGCTTCTTGAGTTTCTAGAATTTGCCCCATTGGGACAATGCGTGCACCATCGAAGTGTTTGGTGGAAAACTCGGTTTGCACTTGTTCATATACAGCAATTGGGTCTGTGATTGTTGCATCAACACTTGAGGATACCCTGACAACACGCTCACCATTAAAATGGGTGATTTTGGCAACGGTATTATTAAACTTCCAGCGAACAAGTTCTTTTAAAGGAACCAATCGGCCATCACTGGCCCGAAGCGTTATCTCGTCGAGTTCTTGCAAGGATTTATCATTATCTTCAAGAGTAACTCGAAAATACACTTCTTCTTTACCGTTAAAAATGCGGGTGACACGCTGCCCTTCAATCGCATACTTAATGATTTCACCCACTTGAGTTGCTGTGATCCCATAATAGTTCAGCCAGCGGTGCTGTAAAACGGCTTCGACTTGTGGAGTGGGTTGATTGATATCTCGTTTAACACGAGCCGTCCCTTCAATCGCGCTCAGAAATTCAGTGACATTATTGGCTAATTGTTCTCGCCCATTGTCACTTCCCCCGACAATCCTTAAATCAATTGGTCTACCTACAGGTGGACCACCGCCATCAATATCGAATTCAACCTGATTCAAGTTCTCTATATCAAGCAGCTGTTCTTCCCATGCGGCCACAATGCCTTCTGCAATACGAGTTCTTTTATTAGAGGGGGTGAGAGATATTACCCACGTACTTGTTGGCGAGCTGACTTCACCGTACCAATAATTCACTTCAGGGGTTGACTCGAATATGGCTTCTAGCTGTTGTGTTTGTTGCCATACTTCATCGAGTGATAATTTGGGGTTTGCTTCAGCGCTTACCTCAATGAGGTAAGCGCCATCGGTAGGAAAAAATAAGTAACTGATATTTTTAACCGACAGAGTTGTCATTGCTGTGATGGCAATTAACGAAATAGGTAAAATCAATTTGTAGTGTGTAATTGTGTCGCGAATCAAGGTGTTCATTGTTTTGAAGTTACCCGCTGGCTTTTGGGGTAATCTTGCATCGTTTTTTAACACGCCTTTCAAATGAGCAGGAATAAACAATAAAGCATCAATAAACGAAAAAATCAGTGCGATGACAACGGTGAGAGGAATGACATACATCAGTTTACCGCTGTTACCAGGGAAAAAAAGTAACGGAATAAAGGCAATCATGGTTGATAAAATACTGGCGAGTACAGCAGGAAAAACACTTTTAACCCCCTCAACGACAGCGATGTTGATGTCATGACCTTGTTCGACTAATGATACGATTTTATCGCTCACCACTACCGCATCATCAACAATGATCCCGATAATTAGAATTAATGCTGAAAGGGTGAACACATCCAAAATTTGCCCCAAAGAGGCTAAAACGGTCAGAGCGCCGAAAATGCAAACAGGGATAGAGATGGCAACCCACAATGCAATGCGTTTATTTAAGAATATCGCTAATACAGCTAAAACTAATGCCAAGCCAATTAATCCATTACTTTGTACGATATTGGCTTTTTCTTGTATATCAGCGGAAAGGTCAGAACCAATTGCCAAGGTATACTCTTTTCCTAGGGCATGTTGCTCTTGGGCGAGTAGTGCTTTGACTCGTTTAGAGGTTGCGACAACATCTGCGGTTTCGTTGGTACGTAAATCAAAAAGAATACTTTGATTGCCGTTAATTGTGCCGTAGGCAGAGCCTTTTTCATAACTATCAATAATTTCACTAGCAAGATCTTTAAGCTGCAAATTAGGGTTAAAAGAAACGAACGTCTCTTGTAGTGCCTGTAGATTGTTTAATTCTGCTGTAGTGACCAGTTCAGGATTATTGCTTAACTCTTCTAACCGACCACCACTGATTAATGCATTGCGCTGTGAAATGATGCTAGCGACGTCATCAATTGTTAGTCCGTAACGCTTTAATGAGATAGGTTCGAGTTGAATGATAAATTCGGGATTACGTAAGTCGATAGGGTGGACTTCGCCTATACCTTCAAGCCTTCTTAATGCTAACTCGAGCTTTTTAGCTTTCTCACGTAGCACGGAATAGGGCACATCACCTGCAATACCGATGACCATAAAATCAAGGCTATATGATTTTTTGATGGTTAAAGTCGGTGCCTCAGTGATGCCTGCTGGCAAGTCAGAGACTCTTGAAATTGCATCACGTATATCTTGGTATACGACATCTGGCTTGGAGACATCACTTCTGAGTTCAAAGCTAATATTAGAGATGCCACTTTCTGATTTAGAGGTGAATACCTTTAAGCCAGAAATGGACAGCAATTCTTTTTCTAATTTACTGGTAATGTTGCTTTCAATGTCTGATGCGGTGGCACCTGGATAAGTCGTGATGATATTTCCTTTACCCATATCAAAACGTGGTTTCTCAGCCAAAGGAAGGTGATATGTCGTCCATGCTCCTATGCTAATGATTAATACTGTGAGTATTTTTGCGGCAAATTTACGTGTTAACAGTAACGAGAGTAATACATTCATTGAGGCTCTCCCCCATTAAAATGCACGTACACCTCCATACCTGAATGAAGCTGATTGTTGGTATTGTCTAAAGAGACTTCAACCATAAATCCAGGGTCATTCTCTTGCATCACTGGCGAAAATAATGACACTTGTCCAGTAATTTGCTGCGCTATTGATGGAATGGTGACTTTAACTTTGTCCCCTTTTTTAAATTGGTCAAAATCACTTTCTAGTAGATAAAAGCGTACTTTAAGTGTTTCTAAATCAGCAATAGCGTAGAGTGAATCGCCAATAGAAATAAACTGACCAACTTCAATTGAGCGCAATGTCACAACCCCGTCAAATGGTGCATGGGGAGTCGCCTTAGCTAAAGTACGTTTTGCTATTTCATGTTCCGTTTTACTGATGTTATGTTCAGCGCGGCTAATATTGGCAAGGCGAAGTTGGTTTTCAAAAGTACCTTCCGAAATACCTTTACTTGATAACAAGGATTGGTAACGTTTAAGTTGCTTTTCTTGGGTCTCAAGCTTTGCATATTTAACATCGATATTATATTTTGCTAAATCTAGGTTTAGGGAGTAATCAGCTTTAGAGATAGAGAGCAAAGACGAATTAAATGAGACTGAATCACCACTATCAACTTGAAATGAATCAACTACGCCACTGACCTCACTGCGAATGATGACACTCTTTTCTGGAATGAGTTTGCCAACAAGATAGTTATTGGCTAAAGAATGTGAAGAAAACAGGCATAGCAGTAAAAGTACTATCGTTTGATTCATCGTTATTTCCTTGGTTTTTAATATCGACATTTGATGGACTCAAGTGCGTTAATACAGCTAAGTGTCATGAATAAAATTGAATCGTTAAGTGATTAATCAAGCTTTTCTAATCGCTCAATATGGATTGGTTTTAATATTAATGATTAAAAAATAACATGGGGGATGTGGAAGAAAAGTGATTGAAATTGATCGTGATTACTCAATCGAACCTGTGTCAATGACTGGTATGAAGAGTGTTTAGTCGTAGCTATCATCTCGAAAATTGGTTTTAATGAATAGTCGGTTAACTCGCTATTAATCTTTATGGTCTATGAGCTGGTTAGCTGATATGTACGCTTTATGCATTGGAATTGACAAAGATACTGGCTGTAGTCTGAATTAAGTTACTACAGCCACAAAAGGATTTGGAGCGTGGTCATGGAATTAGAAATATATGTCGTAGATGCTTTCACTGACAAACAATTTAAAGGTAACTCTGCCGCGGTCGTCCCTTTAACCGATTGGCTTGATGATGGGTTAATGCAACATATTGCAGCAGAAAATAACTTATCTGAAACGGCTTTTATTAAATTCTTTTCTCACAATCGCTATGAGATCCGCTGGTTTTCTCCATTAACAGAAATAGACTTCTGCGGTCATGCTACTTTGGCTGCCTCCTTTGTTTTATTTGACCATTTAGGCTGCGAAGGCGAGCTGCAGTTTATGACGACCCATGCTGGCAGTTTATCCGTGACGCAATTGGCTGATGGTCGAATTCAAATGAGCTTTCCTAACAGGGCGCCCGCACCGCTTAATAAAGTCCCTGAAGCATTAATTGCTGGTTTGTCTATTACGCCGCGAGCTGTGTTAAAAAGCGGACAGGCTTATTTTGCGATCATGTCATCAGTTGATGAGGTAGAGCGGCTGCAATATCAATCTGACATCCTAAAAACGCTTGCGCCCTTAGATGTTGTGGTAACAGCACAAGTCGATGTTGCTGAGTCCGAGTATGACTTTGTTTCTCGTTACTTTTGGCCTGCAAATGGCGGTGATGAAGATCCTGTCACAGGGTCTATTCATGCTGGTTTAGTTCCATATTGGGGCGCTATTTTAGAGAAGCAAACCTTAGTCGCAAGACAAGCCTCTGCACGAGGAGGAGTGCTTTATTGTCAGCTTGAAGGTCAGCGAGTATTGGTATCAGGTTACGGGGTGTTATACCTGTTAGGTACCATTTATGTTTAGTATGATCTTGTCGAAGAATTGATATTAAAAAGGCCATCACAAGATGGCCTTTTTTGATTGTATAGCGTTATTGCATCAAGCCGATAAAGTAAGGAATGATTAACGCATTAGCGAGATCGATAAAGAATGCACAAACCAGTGGCACAATAATAAAGGCTTGAGCTGAATAGCCGTAGCGCATAGATACGGCTGACATGTTTGCCATTGCGGTAGGAGTAGAACCTAATGAAATACCGCCAAAGCCAGAACAAATAACGGCAGCGTCGTAGTTTTTACCCATTGCAGGAAATACGACAAATAGATTCACTAAAATAGCGACAATAAACTGCATACCTAGAATGGCGAAGATAGGGCCTGCTAAATCAACAAGCGTCCACAATTGCATACTCATTAATGACATAGCTAAGAAAGTACCTAATGCCATATCTGCGATTAAATCGACAGCCGCAGTACGTGTAGGCCAAGCTGTACCTGTTAGTCTTGGGTAACTTTTTGGGGTTAAGTTGGTGACCACAATACCTGCAAATAAGCAGGTAACAAATAAAGGTAAATCTAAACCAAAATTACTGACGACTTCATTAAGGATAAAGCCGAGGATGACACAAATATGAATAGCAAGCAGGGCGTCTAAAAAATCAAAAGATGTCATTTTGACAGGTGTTTCGGTTTCTTTACCTTGCGTGTTTGATGCATCTAAATCAACCGAAGGTTTTAATTGGTGCTTATTAATTAGGTATTTAGCAATCGGACCACCCATTAAACTGGCTAATATTAGGCCGAATGTTGCACTAGCGATACCGATTTCCATTGCGCTGGTTAGGCCGAATTGTTCTTGAATTTTGGGCGCCCAGGCGATGGCGGTGCCGTGACCACCAATTAACGAGACACTGCCTCCTAATAAGCCAACAACTGGTTCTTGGTTAAACAATGTGGCAACGCCAATACCTGTTAAGTTTTGCAAAATCATGTAGCCAATGGTCACTACCAGTAAAATGGCTAAGGGTTTTCCACCTTTCTTTAAATCCCCTAAGCTTGCATTAATCCCAATCGTGGTAAAAAAGTACACCAAGAGAATATCTCGAGCCATTAAATCAAAAGTCACCTCAACACTGGCGATGGCGTAAATGAGGGTAAACATTATCGAGAAAACAATACCGCCAGAAACAGGCTCCGGAATACTGAACTCTTTTAAAAAACCTACGACCTGATTTAAGCGTCTGCCAACAAACAGCACGATAATACCGATAGTGACGGTAAAAAATGAATTCAGCTGTAAAATGCCGTCAGAAAAGTCCATATAACTTCCTTGTGATTTATGTGTGGTGTGTCAGTGGCTAACGTATAACAGCACCAATACTCAATGTAATTCTGGCTCAGTTGCTCAATCCTGAATTACAGCCAGTAAGGTGAAACAATATTTTTACATACCTTGGTAATCAATTGATACCACGATTGATTATTAATCAATAAAAAAGCTTCACCCTTACAAGGTTTCAATAAAATGAAGCTTTGTAAGGGTGAAGCTCAAAAGGGTGACACCTCAAAGGTTTGTATATCAATGACAACCAATGAGGCTGTTGTTTACGTTAGCAAATGCTTACTGAGAGCTAAGACTTCAACAGCTGTTTTACCTAAGGTATAACGACCAGCAATCGCATATTGATGGTTATAGCGGTTGAGCCATTTTTGCAGTTGGGTATTGAGCTCTTCGATATCCGTAATACGATGATTTTTTAAAAAAGGCGCATAAAATTCATCGTAAGCGAGCTGTTGAAAACGTGCCGCTAAACCATTAACTACAGGTCCGTTGTATGCACGCATTTGAATATGGTTTATCTCGGTTTGTTCAAGCAGCTGCTTAAACGGCGCCGCCGACTGTTTGCCTGAAAACTCCGCCCCTCTATCGGTCAGTAGACTATTGATGGGGATCTTGTGTTCTTGATACCAAGGCATAACCGTGGTTGATAAAAATTCAGCCGCAGTCGCAGACTCTTTATTATCAGTCACAATTGCAATGGCATATTGGCTGTAGGCATCGATAAAGGTGTGCTGAAATAGCTGACCGATAGGCTCAACAACTCCGATACTAAACGTATCTTGTACACACACATCGCCAGGATATTTACAGTCTAAAGCCGTTTCATTTTGTTCAAGCTTGTAGAGCTGCTCCATATCATGCTGGCTTTTGAAGCTAAGCTGGTTTTGTTGTCGTAGGTGGCTGTTTAAAGCAACTAAGCGATTTTTTTTGGTTTCAAGATTATGTCTAACCCAAATAGTGCGTACGCCACTGGCTGAAATCGTACACCCTCGAGCAGTTAGCAGCTCAGCGGCTTTGGCTTGGCCGTAATTAGGGTAATCGAGTGCAATCTCAATCACTTGATCTTCAACTTCTTGAGAGACTCGATTTTTAAGGGCTGGCTTTTTACGAGAGAGGTTTTTTAACCCTCGCTCACCAGCCTCTTCATATTGTTTTTTAAAGCGGTAATAGCTATCACGGCTATAGCCCATAATATCGCAGGCTTTACTGATACTGCCAAGTTCAGTTGCTAGCTGAAGCAGAGCAAGTTTACTGCGAATTTCATTTTTATTTGAATTCATATCTGCTTATTATCATTAAGTATTTACCATCTAAAAACATCTTACCAAAAAACGCCGTTAGGGGTATAACCTAACCACCTAAACCAGGTTTCACCCATTAGAATGCTGGTGGCCCAGCCTATCATTAACATCGTAAAGCCAAACTTAAAGCTATCGCTCAGACTGTACTGATCTGTTGAGTAAAGCAACAAGGCTGGTTTACTGTTAAAGGGAAGCACATATACATGCTCAATCAATAACGCGACAGGCAATGCTAAGCTCATGATTGGGAAATCAAATCGCTGTGCAATCCCAATTGCGATAGGCACAAACAACATGGTTCGCATTGTTTTAGACTGAAATACTAGCGAGCTCAGTAACATGGCGCCAGTGAGGGCAATGTAAAACACACTGAATGGTGTTGATTCATCCATGCCAAAATATTCTAGGCTAAAATTTACTGCCAGATTAGGTAGGTCAGTTTGTTTAAAACCTGCGCCTAAGGTGTAAGCACCTGCTGAGAATAGGAGTAAATGCCAAGGGACATCGACTTGGTTCCAGTTCACCACCCCAATACGTGGGCATAAGGCGACGATGGCACCAATAAATGCTATCGCTGTTGCGCTCACGCCATGATATTTATCCGTTGCCCAAAAAACCAAAATGGTGACGAAAATGACGATCGATTTTATCTCACGGAATGAGACTTTCCCCATTTTTTCTAGTTCTTCTTTTAAGCGCTCCATACCGCCTTCAATTTGCGGTAAGCGTTCTTCTGGTGCCAACGGAAAGAATATTTTAGTTGCTAGCAGCCAGCCAATAACAATCATACAAACCACAATGGGTAATGCGACAATCATCCAGTCAGCAAAGAAAAAACTTCCCCCTATCGCGCCAGCAATTAAACTTGCTGCCAATAAGTTTGCTCCTGAGCCAGTAACAAATGCACCTGCACATAAGTTGATTTGTAGTAAGTTTTGCAGCACTAAGTTACGGCCAAAATTATTCTTATTGTCACCGCCTCTGGCACCATACACCGCAGCGATTACCATAAAAATGGGCATCAAGATGGCGGCTTTTGCTGTGGTGGCTGAAATGAATGCTGATAGCACTAGGTTGATCACCATAAAACTATAAAAAATGGGTGTAGCGCTTGTGCCAAAGCGGCATATAAACCATAAGGCGAAACGCTTGGCTGCCCCTGAGGACACCAACATAGATGCCAAGATGAAAGAGAGAATGTTAAGCCACATAATAGGGTGGCCTAATTGAGCGTATGCTTGACGCTCGGGCAGAACGCCAGTTAACACTAAGGCGATAATGACCATTAGCGAAGTAAGGTAGTTAGGAATAGGCTCGGTAATCCATAGAATCACCGCCGCACAAAAGATAGCTAACATGGCTTGGCCGTGCCAACTAAACTCCGTTAAGCCCACTTCATGAAAGTGTTCTGCTGCCGAATGACTTAGCATAGCGGGATCAAATTGAGTTAAAAATGAGGCTGGAGCACCGGTTAATATCGCAACAAAAACCACCAAGGCAATCCATATACCGCTTCGTGCTAGCCACAACTCAAAGTTTGATTTTGATCTGACAGGCAACCTTTCCATTCGATATTGATTCATGTCTAGGGGGTCTATCCGTTCCGTAACTTCTTTGCTCATTTTCTTATGACCTTTAGCTGAAATCCTTATGGGCTAACCATACCCCTTAACGTGAGGATAAAACTGGATCAAGATCAATAAAATAATCAATTAGTTTTTAATTAATATTTTTTGCTTTTGTTTGTGTTAACTTTGTTGTTTTCTTAATTTATTGATTTTAATGAATTATATTTATTTAAATATGTTCCGTGTATTTGTGTTTGTAAGATTAGGTTAAAACTAAAATTGATAAAAGTTGATCTGGATCTGTTTTTTTTGTCAATCACAGGAGTACTGTAAAAGGGTACTCAATAACAACGACTTGATATGAAAGGAAACAGTATGTCTGAATTAACAATTGGTGAAATTTCGAAACCACGCTTTGAGTTCCGTACGTTTGGGCAGGACTTTACTGAAGCTGCAGAACGTATGGCGCGTTTATCTGTACCGGTTCCAGAAAAGGTATGGCGTCGTGAAAGTGATGAAATTTACATTATGTCTCGCACCAATGATTTAAATAACACCAAAATTCGCGATGGCAAAATGGATGTTAAAAGTTATGTGCAAACGGTAGATGGTCTAGAGCAGTGGGATCCTAAGTTAAAAGCAGAATTCCCGATTGCTAAATCTCAGCTTGTAGAAGAGATTTTCCCTGCATTTATGGTAGAACAACCTGCATTAGCGAAAGAAACCTATAGCTTTGAAGAGTTTATCGATATCATCGATGCCCACCCAGATCTTCAAGCAGTAAAAATTCACAAAGAACGTTTTGGTTACATGGTCAATAACACCATTTGTGAGGTCGCCAATGTATTAGTGAACGGTGCGCGCTTAGTCAGTGTAAACAGTGAATCTACCGAGCTTGATGATATCCAAACAACAGTAAAAGATTTGCGTTTAGAAGGGGTTGAAAACATTAACTACCTTCAAGCTATTAAGCGTGTTATCGGCATGAAAAACTTGCCATTAGCGAATTAATTCACTTGGCCGACTTAATAGGCAAAAGTGGTAACAGCGACAAATTCATTTTTAGGGAATAGCTATCATGGCACAAGAAATTGAACGTAAATATTTAGTCTCAAGTGACGAATTTAAAGCTCAAGCAGCTAAGTCTGTGCGCATTATTCAAGGTTATTTAAGTAGTGTGCCGCAACGTACTGTGCGAGTTCGGGTAAAAGGCGATAAAGGGTTTTTAACCATTAAGGGAATAGGTAATGAGTCAGGTGCGTCGCGTTATGAATGGGAAAAAGAAATCACTGTTGAAGAGGCGCAAGAACTACTGAAAATCTGTGAACCAGGCGTCATCGACAAAACTCGTTATCTTGTCGATTTCGAAGGACACATCTTCGAGGTTGATGAGTTCTACGGCAGCAACCAAGGGCTGACTGTCGCAGAGGTTGAATTGACAGATGAAGCGCAAACCGTTCATAAACCAAGTTGGTTAGCAGAAGAAGTCACTGGTGATGCGCGTTACTATAACTCAATGCTAATGAAGCAACCTTTCACTCAATGGTAGGGTGAATGTCATGTTGTCGCTATCGATAGCCGATGAGTACCACTTAACGATTCAGCTGGAAATTCCACCTGAGTTAAGTCGAGTGCAATTGCAGGTGTACTTCTTCTATCCTGCTAAATTGGCTGACAATAGCGACGTCATGAATAAAAGTAGTTTTTATCATAATCTCCTACAGCAACAGCAGCTTATTAAAGTTGACCCCATCAGCTGTAATACTATTGATCGTGATTTATTGATCATTAAGCAAACTGCTTATGCTACAGCTAAGGCCAACCAACGTCGTTATGTGTTGGCCTTATCTGAATTTGTTTGCGGGTTACTCGACTTACAACCTGAAGACTTTTTACCTTCCCATCAAATGACAGAACAAGATCTTACCATTGGCAGTGCTCGGCGATTACGGTTTATGGGGGACAGAATAGAGCAGTTCTCACAGGTTCATGACAATGAAGCGGGTGTTACCCAAAGTAAATTATTTAAATTGGCATTGCATGTTATTAGCTACCACTATCACCAGTGTTTACTAGAAGCGAAACATAAAGCATCTAAAGAAGAAAAAGCTTGGCTTAATACTCACATTCATCGGTTAACCGAAGAGGCTGAACTGCGTAATCTGACGTTAATGCCTAAATCAGAAGCTGGCAGAGAAAAGTTACTTAACCGCTTACATATTGCAAAACGAGTCATTCATAGACCTTATCAATTATCTCGTAAGCGACTTAAAAACGGCGAAGTGGCAGAGCAACTTATTTTTGGTTTTGCTGCAGCATTAGCAATGGCGTTTGCCACGGGAGTGGCTTTTGCAACCCAAAGGGCTTTTGGCAATTTCTCGACTCCTTTTTTCTTTTCATTGGTGTTGTCATATATTTTTAAAGACCGCATCAAGGAATTGGGGCGTAACTATTTTATGGAGAAGTATTTTTCTAAATACTCTCAGCATCATTATCGTTTTCATCAAGCCGACTCTGGTCAACTTGTTTTTGATGCCAAAGAAACCTTGTATCGACAAAAGGCTGAGGCCTTACCTGCCAAAATTAATCAGCTTCGTAAACGTTTCTACCGTGCAGATAGCCATAGCTCCCAAGAAGCGTTGGTATATAAACGCTTATATCAATCACATTTAAAAAACGGTGAAGAACCTTTATTTAAGTTTAGAGACAAACTGACACTTAATTTAAGTAAGCGTTTACGTTTTTTACCAAGAACCATTCGTTGTCACTGGCAAGAAACAGATAACAACATAAAACAATACAATGTGCACAGTGTGTATCCCATAAACGTTATTGTAGAAATTAAAACCGATGCTGATAGCGTTTATCAACGCTATAAACTCACGACCAGCCGTAAAGGGATCCATAGATTAGAACAGGTTAAATAATTACTTTCTGATTTTATCGGCTGGTACGGCGCTCAAATCGCTTCTCATATAAAGCCTAAAACCATACAGGTAATTTAACCTAAAAGACCGGGAATCGTTGCGTTTGAATTGAGACAATTCTAATGCGGGATTCGGCTGCCTAATATAAAAAAACACCCGACAATGAACAAGTTGCACCCAGATCTCATTAGTTAATAATTGTCAGATTAAGTTGTAATTAGTTGATGTTGATCATGTTTTTTCTTCTACTGTAGATCTACTCTATGCCTAACAGGATAGAAACATTTTTGTTCCACATTAGTCTTAAAATAAATCTAAGGAAGAGAAAGATGAGCAAAGAAAATGTGTTTTCAGTTTCGGGCGTAGCTAAGGCTGTCGCGATATCGTTATTTTGTTTTTCAGGTGCTGCAATGGCAGCTGATAGCGACCGTGTGACAGAACTAGAAGAACGCTTAGATGCACTAGAAATGGAATTAATTGAAGCAAAAGATGCCGCTAATCAAACTGACCGATTAACGTTCTCAAGCAGCAGCCCGTCACCAGAGTTTATATCGAAAGACGGCAAGTCGACCATGGAGTTTTCTGGTCGTATTCAATTGGACTATGTGAACTCTGATGATTTCTACACTGGCAGTAAACGTGAATTTGAAGGCGGAGCAAACACGGTCGACTTCCGACGAGTCCGCTTTGGCGTAGAAGGCTACTTTTCAAATGTTTGGAAGTACTCGTTAGAATTTGATTTTGATGGGGAATCAGAAGTAGAAGTCAAAGATGCCAACGTGAGTTACCGTGGCTGGGAGAACCAAGAGCTTGAAATTGGTTTTCAAAAATTTGGCTTCGGCTTAGAGGCGACAGGCAGTTCTGCTCACCTTGCTTTTTTAGAGCGTGCGAGCACGGATACCTTCTCACCAGATCGTAATGTGGGTGTGCAATGGTTGTATAAAGGTAATGATTACAACTTGATGCTGGGCTTAGGTACAACCGCTAACATCAATGATGATGATTTAAACTTCAAACAAGATGTCTACAACGGTCGCTTTACTATGGCGCCGATTAATACCAGTGATCATTTATTGCATATTGGTGTGAGTGGTATGTACACCAACAATAATAGTGAAGCTGAAGAAATGCGTTACCGTGCAAGACCTAGCAGCAAACCGGTTAGCCGCACTATTGATACTGGTAAGTTTGATGCTGAATCAGTGCAAAGTTATGGCTTAGAGCTGGCTTATCAGCACCGTAATTTACTGATCCAAGGTGAATATGTAACGTCAAAAGCGGATCAAGTTGACGATGAGTCGGTAAGCGTTGATGCCTATTACTTACAAGCCGTGTATACCTTAACGGGCGAGCAATGGAACTATGGTAGTAAGAAAGGCACCTTTAAATCAGTAAAACCTGAAAATGCGATTTCTGCTGGTGGTTATGGTGCTTGGGAAATCGCCGCACGTGTGGATATTGCTAACTTCGATGATACGGATGCCGATATCTATGGCGGAGAAAAAACCGATTACATCGTGGGGGTAAACTGGTACTTAGAAAATAACCTAAAAGCGCAGTTTAACTATGTTCGCAGTCAGTCGGATTATAAGCAGCCATATACCGACATTAACGGTGTCGAAATGTATGATCAAGATGGCAATATTTTCCAAGCCAGATTGCAATTTGCATTTTAATTTAAGGGGATATGTTGATGCGAAATAATCTATTTTTAATTGGCTTGGTGAATGTGTGTTTAAGCTCTAGTGCCTATGCATTATCGCCAGATGCGTTTACTTCACTTGAGTATCACGTGAATACGGGTACAGCGAAAACGATGCCTTATGCAGCGACTAAGCAAACCGATGAATTTAAAGAAGCATTTAATTTTATCGATTTAGAAGAGCGCCTTAAAGTCAAATTGGTGACTTACTTAGATACGCCAAATCGCGCTTTCAAAGCCAAGGATATTAATATCCGTGTGCGTGAAGATGTGAGTAAGCCTCGCAAGAGTAAAATTACCGTAAAACTACGTGCAGCCGACCCAGAAAGTTTTGGTGAACTGTCTAATTACCGTAAAGCGGAAATTGACTATACCGATGGTAAAGCGGCATACAGTGTGAGTTATGACGTGCCATATTCTCCAGCAGATATTGATGTCAGAAACGTGGATATCGACTCGGTATTTAAGGTGTTAAAGCGCCATTCTGTTTTGTGGGACATCGTTGGCGACATCTATGAAGCTCATCAAGATGAGGTTATTCAAACAATGGTCATGCGCACCCATGGCTGGGAAGGGGCGGTAAAAGATAAGCGATTTGATAATGTAGAAGTGGACTTTCAAGTATGGACTCCTTACTACCGTAAGCCACGTATCAGCTTTAATGAGTTCTCGTTTAAAGGGCATGTTAAAGACAAAGAGCAATTAGAAAAAATGTACCAATACTTATACCAACAAGTTGAATCTGTCGGTTATGAGCATGGTCATAGTGGTTCGAAAACAAGTTCCACTTTTAAAATGAGTAAAGGATTCAACTAGTTTCCCGCACTCACCCATGACTGGGTATTATCACCCTCACTCCCATTGGTAGTGCCCGGTCATGTTTTCGCTTTACCTTCCATTATCAATACTACAAGGAGATGCCAATGTTTGGCTTTTCTCGGATTTCTACGCTTCTTTCTCAGAGTCAGTCTACCGAAACCAATGTTTTTTTATTTCTAGATCAAGTGACCTTAGCGCAGCATAAGTTTGTTTATATGTGGCAAATGTATCTCACCCATGGCGCTAATAGTGATGAGTTTTCCAATGCGTTAGCTGAATTACAAGCTATTGAACATGAAGCCGATGTGCTCAAACGAGAAATTGAACAAACCTTATATCGAAAGACGCTTATTCCTGATTTACGGGGTGATGTAGCGTCACTTATCGATTTAACTGACCGCCTAATCAATCGCCAAGAGACTATAGGTTTGCACCTGCAAATTGAAAAGCCATTAATCCCTCAGGCGGTTGAGGCTGATTTGATGGTGTTACTTAAGGCTGTAGGCAATACCATTGACCACACTTTATTGTGCGCCAAAAGCTTTTTTACCGATTTACAGCGGGTGCAGGAATATCATCAAAAAGTGATCATGTTTGAGTCTGATGCAGATAAAGCTTGTACTCGAGCTAAAACGATTTTATTTGATACAGACTTGCCACTTATTAACAAAGTGCAGCTGCGTTATTTCTTTGACCGAATTGATCAAGTGGCTAATTTAGCCGAAGACATCAGTGACAGGGTAGCCATTTTCACGTTAAAACGCGTTCAGTAAGGAGTGCAAATGGATATTGCGATTTGGGTGTTTCTATCAAGTGGCTTGTTTTTAGGTTGGTCACTGGGTGCAAATGATGCTGCGAATGTCTTTGGTACCGCAGTTGGCTCAAGGATGGTGAAGTTCTCTACTGCCGCGATGATTTGTTCGGTGATGGTCATTTTAGGCGCTGTGATAAGTGGTGCTGGTGCGTCACATACGTTAGGCGCGTTGGGTAAAGTGTCAGCTATTGGTGGTGCTTTTACTGTGGCATTATCTGCAGCGACAACCGTGTACTTAATGACAAAATCAGGTTTACCGGTATCCACAGGGCAAGCCATTGTGGGGGCGATTATTGGCTGGAACCTATTCAGTGGCATGGCAACTGATCCCGAAGTGCTCACTAAAATTTTAAGCACATGGGTGATGTGTCCAATCTTAGCGGCAATTACAGCAGTTTTGTTGTATAAGGCGGTGACCAAGGCAATTAACTGGTGGCGTCCTGGGTTATTCCAGCTTGACCAATGGACTCGAGTCGGTTTGATTTTAGCTGGCGCTTTTGGTGCCTACAGTTTAGGAGCGAATAACATTGCCAATGTGATGGGGGTGTTTGTATTAAGCGCGCCTATCGATACCATCGAGCTGGCTGGAATAGAGTTTACCGGGGCGATGCAGTTGTTTTTCTTAGGGGCTGTTGCTATCAGTATTGGGGTATTTACTTACTCTAAAAAAGTGATGATGACTGTGGGTGGTAACTTGATTTCAATGACACCTGTAACCGCATGGGTCGTAGTAATGGCGCATTCCATCGTGCTATTTATTTTCTCGTCGCAGTCATTGTCAAATGGCTTTGTAAATATGGGCTTACCAGCGATTCCATTGGTGCCGGTATCGAGCTCGCAAGCCGTGATTGGTGCCGTGATAGGCATTGCTTTTTTAAAGCGGTTGCCAATTCAATGGCCTGTATTAGGTAAGATATTAGTGGGCTGGGTTATCACACCAATATTATCGGCCGTAGCGTGCTTTATTGGTTTGTTTATCGTGCAAAACTTGTTTAAGCAAGTGGTGGTTTAAGCCTAGTTACTCAAGGTTTCTGTATTGGTTTTGCATTTCAATTGGCGTCATCGAAAAGTACTTTTTGAATGCCGAAGAAAAGTTAGAAACATGGTTGTATCCTGAGTGATATGCCACTTCCCCCACTGATTGATTGTCAAAAATAAGGCGTCTTCTGGCATGCTCAAGGATCTGATTGCGGATGTACTCTTTGAGTGTCAGTTGATGATGTGACTTAAAATAACGTTGTAAGGTACTAACACTCGCGCCAAGTTTGTCAGCGATTTGTTTGAGAGATAATGATTCAAATAGTAAGGATTCAATTTTTGCCTCAAAATCAAACTGACTTACTGGTAAAGGGGAGTTGTTAATGTCAGGCTCTTTTGGGGGAGTCGCATCTCGATCGAGGTTGTCACTCAGTAGCGTAAAACTGTCACAAAAAAATTGTAATGCCAGTTGCTCTAATTCCCATTGAAAGTTAAGCGTTTCATCGAGGCTTTTTTGATACAGCTCAGCGGCTAATGTTAGTTGTTTTTCAGTGCATGGCCACTGAAAAACAGACTGAGCCGAGGCAAATATTTTCTCAATATGCAGCCTGTCAGCCATACTGCCACAGCGGGTTAATAACCATTGCTTGGTAATGGTTAAATTGACTTTTTTGACCTGCTGTTGCTGAGTAAAAAACCGAGTAAATATCTGCTGTGAATTGATAATGTTGATGAATAACACAGGCGAACTTTGCGCTTGAATATCATAGCGCTGATGTTCTAGTGCAAAGCTAACCTTACCGGCGAGTAATACATTAATGCTAATGCAGGTATCAATCTGCGAGTTGCTATACCCCTCAGTATGTTCTGTCATATTAACGCAGTGAACATCAATACCACTGGGCAGTTTTTTAAAATACACCTTACCGGTAATCAGCTCCTTTGAAGCAATATCTTTTGCTTCAATAAAAGCATCTTCATAGCCTGCATCTTTGATTTTTCTTGATAACTCAACCTTTGATAAGCGTGTATTCATACCTAAGTTGCCTTTTCATAGTAAATGGCGATTACGCATAACAGCTTGGCGATTTCGCATAACAATGAGTGAAACAAACACCATAACACAGTGGTAACATAATGATAATAATTCTCATTACAGTTGTTCGGAATAATTTTCATCCACAAGGAATCGTTATGTTACCCAAGCGCTTTAAAATAAGTTCGACAAGCTTAGCTGTTGTTACAGTGCTTACTTCTTCAGCGGTATTTTCGGCTGAGTCTGAAGACACTGAAATAGAACGTGTGACAGTATGGAGTACCACTGTAAATGCCTCTTCTATGTATTTAAAAGAAGAAGCCATTGCCAGTAAACAGGCTGATCATATCAGTGACTTATTACGCAGCATTCCTGGTGTGGATGTTGGCGGAGCACATTCATTAAATCAGCGTATTACGATTCGTAGCATGGATGATAAAGACTTAGACATATCGATTGATGGTGCTAAGCAAAATAACTACATGTATCACCACATGGGTAACCTGCAAATTCATGCTGATATTTTGAAGTCAGTTGATATTGATGTGGGTAACAACTCAGTCATTAACGGTGGCTTAGGTGGCTCGGTAAGATTTGAAACCAAACAAGCACGTGACTTATTGCAATCGGGTGAACGATTTGGTGGACGCGTGCAAGTGGGGGCTGGCGATAACTCTGGACAAACATACTCAGCCACAGCTTATGGTTTGATGACTGACAGTGTTGATTTTCTTGGCTATTACAATTTGGTCAATCGTGAAAATTACGAAGTGGGTGGCGGAGAAATTACCGATTCAAATGGCGATGTCATTGAAGGTACCGACGGCACGGTAAGAGGGCTTGAGGGCGAACTTGATGATGCACTAATTAAGTTCGGCTGGGAGCCGAGCGATAATCAGCGTATTCAACTTAGTTATGAAAAGTACACCGACGAAGGTGACTACAGTTACCGCCCTGATATGGGGCTTGCAACTGATATCGCTATTACCGAGTCATTAAATGTGCCACTGCTTTGGCCGACGAAATTTACGCGTGACACCTTGGCGCTTAATTACGAGCTAAGTTTGGCGTCAAGCTTGATAAAAGCGGCAGCATACTCCAATACCAGCGAGCTGTGGCGTGATGAAACGGGCTATGCAGATAATCCTGATTACGCAGGGTGGGCAGCGATTGTCACCGGAGAGGCAAAGAATCAAGGCATAAACTTATTAGGTGAAACCACGCTGACAGCTCTGTGGGAGCATGACTTTACCTATGGTTTTGATTATGTGAAACATGATACAGATTACTCTGCTCGATACACTGCTAGCACGGATGAGTCTGCTGAAGAATCGTCAAACATTGCTATTTTTGTTCAAGATCGAATTGCCTTTAACGATTACATCAGTTTGATCCCAGGTTTACGTTATGACCAATATTCAGTGGATTCTAAGGTCGTTGATAACGACTTTGATAATACTGCATGGGCGTTAGCGTTAGCCATTCAGCCTACTGATGATTTAGTGTTTAATGTCAGTGCTACAGAGTTATTTAAGGGGCCTGAAATTGGTGAAGTGTTTGTCGGCGCAGGTTTATATGACACCACCAATCAAGAAATTGAAGCCGAAACTGGGGTTAACTATGAGCTAGCTTTTGCATATCAATTTGAAGCATTTGGTGATGATAATATTTCCCTAGGGGCGACCGTATTTAAAACCGAAATTAATGACTACATCTACGATTATGCTACAGCACCTGCGACTTCTGGAGGTCGTTATTGGAAAGACAATATCGGCGATATGGATATTGAAGGTTATGAGGCCTACATTAATTATCTCAATGGCGGTTTTTCAGGCTCAGTAACCTACTCAAGTGCTGAAAGTGAATTACAGGCGTTTGAACAATATAGTGAATTAGACGGTGCACGATTAGATAGACAACAAGGTGATACAGTCAGTGCAACCTTAGGTTATGCATTGGATGACATGGGGTTGTCGTTTAATTGGGAACTGCTTTATGCCGATGACGTGCCTGCTGGACTTGATTTAGACGGTGCAAGCCTTGATAACAGTAAGCAAGGTTATACCGTGCATAACATCAATGCTAGATGGGATATTACAGCGGTTGAAGGGTTAACTATTATTGCAGGTGTCGATAACTTATTTGATGAGTATTATGCTTCGCAATCTTCTCGTACTGGTGTGTCTTTCCATCCTCGATTTGGCGAGTTGTATCTGCAAGATTTTGAACCTGGCCGTAATATTAAGGCCACGGTGTCATATCAATTCTAATGGCAACTTCATGGCAACGCACGGCAAAAGCAAAACGCTTTTTTAGCTTTTGCCGTTGGTTACACATTTATGTGTCATGCACTTTATTTTCCCTGTTAGTCTTTTTTAGCCTTACGGGGATTACCCTTAATCACCCCTCTTGGACTGCTCAAGCCACAAGCGAAATCCAAAGCTTACCTTTACCTGTGCAATTTGCTCAGTTTGAAGGAGAGTATCCGCTTAACGCGCTGCAAGCCTATATCGAACAAAAAACAGCACTGGCTTCTCCACGCAGTATTGATGTGCTGGTGGACATGGGCGAAATCACCTTTGACTACCCTTTGCCTGCAGGTTATGCCTTTGTCACCGTGTTACTTGAAGACCAACTCATTGAAATTGAACGCAGTAGCCAAGGCTTACTGGGGTTAGTGAATGACCTGCATAAAGGCAGGCATAGCGGCAATGTGTGGTCTGTGGTGATTGATGTGTCCGCAGGGCTGATTTTACTGTTTTCGATTACAGGGTTGATTATTTTGCTTCAAAACGCCAAACACCGCCGCATGGGATTAATGGTGGTGGCATTGGGCAGCATTACACCTTTAGTGGTGTATTTGATGGCGGTGCCAAGGTAATCGCAACAAGGAGAAATTCAATGAAAAATAATGCAACAAAACTCATGGTGCGGCTACAGATCGCGTTGTTGTTACTTATCGGCTTATTAATGACACCCACTTGGCTGCAAGCTCAGGAGTTTACGGTGTCGGTTGAGATTCCAGATATAAAAGCTGCGCCATACCATAAACCGTATGTGGCGATCTGGATTGAAACTCCGCAGCGTCAGGGAGTGCATACATTGGCTTTTTGGCGACAACAAGCTGACTGGTTTAAAGACTTACGCCAGTGGTGGCGAAAAATAGGTCGTAGTGGTTCGCCTGATTATCAAGCCGTGAGTGGCGCTACGCGTAAGCCGGGAGTGTATAGCATTCATTGGGATGGTCGATTGGGAACAGGATCAATGCTGCCAGCAGGCGATTATGTGTTACACGTTGAGTCAGTAAGAGAGCAAGGGAGTCGCGAATATTTACGCCAAACGTTTTCATACCCCAGTAACAAACAAGAGCAGTTGGTTCTTGAAGGAAAACAAGAGCTAGGCACAGTTACATTACTTATCAAATAGGAAGATCAATATGTCAGTTAACGTTAAGCTTATTTCACGTGCAGTCGTGGTGATAGCAAGTGTATTTGCCGTATTTACTAGCACGGCACACGAACGGTTTATTCTGCCGTCTCATACCTTGTTATCAGGTGAAGCACCTCAATCAATTACCGTATTGGCGAGTATTTCTAATGATATTTTTCACCCTGATAGACCATTGGGCGACAGTGGTTCAGGACGAGATGTCGGTGAGCTAAAAGAATATTTTGCGAACCTTGAATACACGGTGATCGCGCCAGATGGCAAGGTGTCATTAGACACACAATGGGCGGCGTATTCACGTATGTCTGTTGCTGATGTGACCTTAGCTCACGAGGGAACGTATCGTGTCGGCTTGGTACAACCGGATGTGTTTATGACTACCTTTGTTAACGCTGAAGGTCAGCCTGCTCGTTTATGGGGGCCGTCACCTGAAATTCCTGCCGGAGCAACAAAGGTGGTTCGTCGAACAACAGCATCAAGGGTAGAAACGTTTGTGACGTTAAACAGTGCGACTCATCAGGCGATTGCCCCTACTGGGACTGGCGTTGAAATCGTGAGTAAAACTACCCACCCGAATGATTTATTTGCTAATGAAACTGCACAGTTTCAATTGCTTTTTAATGGAAAACCTTTAACGACAAACACTAAAGTGAAATTGATTAAAGCCGGAACACGTCACCGTAATGACCGAGATGAGCAAATTTTGGATGTGACCAAAAATGGTGATATTAGTTTTACCCCAAGCCAAGCAGGTTTTTACTTGTTGATTGCAGAAACCCATGTTGATGCTCCAGATGCAGCAGATATAGATGTGAAGCACTTTAGCCTTTATTTGACCTTAGAAGTGTTTCCAGAATAATAGGGAAATATAGGCCAATCGCTAAAAAAGCCACCCTTTAAAGGGTGGCGAACCCATTTGGAGGTTGGGTGCACTCACTTTGCATAAGGGGCAATACCTTTTGGCAAAGTACTTAGTTAACGTGCAATAGATACAAGTAAAATGGCATCCTGCCCAATGACTTCCTTGTTAATACGACGAAATGGCTAAAGTCATTTCTTCGATGGATTAGCCAATTACATGGCTATTAATCACTTTCAGTGCTTTGGGTAAGACTGAACAGTCACTTTTAAAAAAGCTTAATGATACGATTTCTTAACAGTGACATTGTTTGCTGGTGGTTTAATTAACGCGCTTCGTGAATGGTTCGACGAAGCGCTTTATATGCTAATGACAGTCAGCACAAGTATCGTTTGGATCTTGAACTTCATGCACGATATGACAGGTTCCACAATCTAAAACGCCATCATGTTGTTGATGAATTTCACCATCAATACTATCTAATCCACCGTGACAATCGATACAGGTTTGGTTTTCATACGCCATATCTGCTGATGGTTCACCATCCATGTGGCAAGCTTCACATCCAGCCATGTCCGTATGAGTGTCTGCAATTGATTCAGCAAATGCAGCACCAGAGAAGCTCAGTAAAATCGATAGTCCTAAAACTTTAAGCATGGTTAACTCCTAAATAATGATTAAGCTACGGTCATTTGACCGGTATAAAGAATGAAATTACGAAGCAAGAGGACACCGAATAGGCTACAACTTGCTGTGATGGCGACATAAGAGAATTTGCGTTTTGCTGATGCTGTCATAAATAGGTTAAATGCAAGCGGCATAGCTAGACCGACAACGACAATCCCTGCCCAGAACACCCAGCCCCAGAAACCTTCACCAATGGCATTGAGTGCGGCAACCTGACTTTGACCACCGGTTAAAATTAACCCTACGAAGAAGGTAAATAATAAAGCGAGTTCAAGCAGGATAAGTGGGATCTCAATGTTATGGATAAAGTGCACTTCTTTACCGTCAGGGTTGCCTTTCATTAATACGCCACCTAGCAATGTGCCTGCCGCGCCAGAAGAGATACCCGAGATTAAGAACAGCATTGGTAGTACAGGGTTATTCAGCATTGGGAATGTGGTTAATGCTGACAGTAAGAAGCCTGTGTAGGCGCCTAATGATAGTGCCAAGATGACAAGTAACCCTGTAATCGTTGCTTCCATCTTTAACAAAATATCCAGCGCTTTATCGACGATAGGCCAACGGTCATTACACCAATGACGGATAGGCTCTTGGAATAAACAAGCCAACCACGAGAATAAAGCCACTTGATAAACCATCAGTACAGCAACGCCCACTGACATCACTGAAGTTGGGTTGTAGAAAACCAAAATTTTCCAGAAATCAAACGGCTTGGTTAAGTCAACGACCAGGATCCCAAGGCCAGCAAATACTGCAAGAGGAGCAATAAGACATGCTGCTCTTACAAAGCTAGACTTATAGGCGTTTTTACCCAACTTGAAGTGCTTTAGTAATACTGCAAAACAAATTGCCCCAGCAGAGATCCCTGCTAAAAATAAGTAAATGGCGATTGGCCAGTGCCAAATGAGGCTGTCAAAATGGAATGGGCTCATAACTTGATTTCTCCCTCTTGGGAAGCAATACGGAACACTTTAGGGCGTGTGCCCAGTTCGGTTTTACTTCGGTAGTTAGGCGTCGTTTTAAGGACTTCAACCACTTGTGAATGTGGATCTTTAAGGTCACCAAAGGTGAGCGCTTTTGTTGGACAAGCTTCAACACATGCTGGTAGGCGACCTTCTTTTAAGCGGGTCTCCTTACAGAAGTCACATTTATCAGCGGCTTTAGTGACAGGGTTAATAAAGCGAATTTGATATGGACAAGCAGCGATGCAATACAAGCAACCAACACATTTCCATTCATCAACGCTGACAATGCCAGTTTTAGGATTATGGTAGGCAGCGCCCGTTGGGCAAACGTTAACGCATGGTTTGCCTTCACATTGCTGACAGGACTTACGGGTGAAACGATAAAATTGATTGGGATATTCACCAAAAGGCCCTTCGCGCTCAATATCTAAACGGCTAACTCCTTCTGGTACATTGTTGGTTTCACGACAAGCGACGGAACAAGCGTCACAACCAATACATTTGTTTTCATCATGAATAAGGGCATATTTGCAATTTGTGCTGTTATCTTCTTTTTGACCGCCAGAGTTGGCGATACTTAGGCCAGATGCGCCTGCAGCGCCAACGGCTGCAACACATGCTCCTTTTAAAAATAGTCTTCTTTCTTTTTTCATCGTTTTATCCTCCTAATTATTTGCTTTCATGACAGCTAACACATGATGCGATGCGCTTGCTTTCAGTTATGCCAATAATTGGATCAACTTCTGGATGCAGTTGGTGACAGTCGGCGCAGTTAACCTTGTTAGAATGGACATTGTGGGTCCAATCTGCAGCGGCTAATTCTTCTTGACCGTGACAAGCCATACAGGCAGCTGTTTGTTGTGCTGCTGTAGCGGGGGAGTTTTCACCAAAACCAATGAGTTCTGATTCGCCTCGTGGATGCTTACCTTTCTCGCCATGACAGTCCTGGCAGGTTTGACCTAATGCGTCATTAGCATGCATGCCATACATGTTGCCGTTTTTCTTATGGCACATGATGCATTGGCGATTTTGATTCATTTTAAATTCAGGGGTGTCAGCCTTGGCGACAGGCGCGGTAAAACCGAGTACCACCATCAAAATAGAGGTCAACAAGGGAAGGGTGATTTTTGAAATTCTGGACATAATGAGCCCTCACATAATTCAGTGATACAGTAACGTCTAATAGGGATTTGAGTGCTGAAGCCTAGCTTCAGCACTCGATAGCACTAAGCTGCGAGAGAGTTGCGAATTAATGATTCATCACATTGTTGGTTTTTAGCTAAGTGAATCACTTTAATACCAACCTCTGCTAATGAATGGTCGATGAACTCATTATTTTCAGGTGTGTTGTGTTGAGGATCTGTAATCACCAGTTTGACTGCTGAGTTATCATCGACGACAACATAATCGAGGTGACAATGTTGTAGATGCTTGTGAGCATCTTCTGGCTTGTCTGTTTTATCAATATCTACAATATTATCCATCGTAGTACCGTATAAAATATTATATTTACCTTTAGCAATTGAATTGAGCTTATTGAAAAAACCAACGGGTTTATTCGCAATTTTTTCAGGATTCAATTTAATATTAACGCCCACACTCTCTACATTGCTGGTTTTGAAAAACTTTATACATGTCATTGTAAATGTTACTAGAACAAAAGGAACAACAAGGAATAATATAAAGTAGACAAAAGCATAGCTTAATATGACTGATGTGTTCATAAACGCCTCCAAACTTTCATTGATTATTAAATTTATTTTTAAAGCACATTCAGTATTTCCTTGTGAGGGTTTATAAACATTGATTTAAATCAATTAAATAATTGGATGGTTATTTTTATATTTAAATATCAAATTTGAGTTTGTTTATTGTTATTTAGATTTTACAAATTTTAAAAGATATATTTTGAATTGCGATTTTTGAATATTTAAATGTGATATTTTAATTTTCGAAATTAGCTTGTTTGTTATTCTGTTTGTTGAGATTTTACTTTGTTAAAAAGTAGCAGCCGCAAGGGATTGGTGGCTTTTGTGAAGTTTTTATTTCACTGTTTATAGGTTTTTATATATAAAAAGGCGTTATGTTTTTTAGTATTCCGATATTTAAATATTTATTATTCATTTTCTTTATAACCAAATAAGTGACATGGCAAACATTTTCATAAAACAATTAAAATAAAATAACAAAAATAAATTTAAATTGGGTATTATTAAAAATGAACTTATCATTGGGAGGTATTTAGATGAGAGATATTAGTTATAGTGACCTAGATTTATTGAGTATCAATATTCTAGTTAATCTGTATGAGAACAAGTCTGCGACATTTGTATCTAATAAATTGAATGTGCCAGCACCCAAGATAAGTCGTTGCCTTAAGCATGCACGAGAAATTTTTGGTAATGAGCTATTTATTCGCAAAAAATATGGCTTGGTGCCTAATGAGTTTGCAGGCAAAGTTTATCCGATTGCTAAGCAGATACTTGAATGTTCGAACAGCCTGCAGCAGCTGAATGGTGAAGCGATAGCTGATAATATTCATAACTTTGAGATTGTTGCGCCAGATCTTGTTTCTTTTCCTTTTCCTAAGATGTTGCTTACGTCCATTAGAGATGCAGGAAAAGATGTCAATTTTAATATCTCTGCATGGAATAAGTCTTCACTTGATCATATTGTCTCTGGGGATATTGATATTGGTATCTGTTGTAGCAAAGCAATAGATAATTTGGAAAGCATAGATGATAATTTAGCAGTATTACCTTTAAAGAAATTGAATAAGCTATTTTTAATTTGTGATGAGAAACACCCAATTCTAAAAGAAGAAATAACGTTAGAGTCAATTGCGAAATACCCTTACGTTAATAGTAATGTTGGTGATGCAGAACAGCGAATGAGTGCTTTTCAAGAGTATTGTTATCGTAGAAAAATACCGCTTAATACTGAAATGGATTTAAATGGTGTATCCAGTTTATTTGAGTATTTAAGACAAACTAATGCGGTTGCTTTACTACCATATAGCTCGATATATAACATGATCAATACAACGCCAGGTTTACACGCATGTCGTTTAGCTGAAGTTGAATCTGATAGATTATATATGGAAGTAAAAGTACCGACGCTATATATGATTTATAATAAAAATAATCATGAAGCTAACTTGCAATGGTTAACTGAAAAAATTCAAGGTTTGGTACATTCAGCGCTTCACTAATTGCTCATATAAAACTGAATAAAAAAGCCACTTAATTAATGTTGAGTGGCTTTATTATTTTTAACTTTTTAAAATTAATAGAATCTAATTGTTATTGATTCTTATTTGTATTTATTCCGCAGCAACTATTTCATTACTTGTCACTTCATCATTGTGAATATTACTGATATTCATATTTCGATATGTTTGTTGATATTTTTTCAAATTATCGGTCATGTTTTCTATTAATAACGCAGTGAACTCTGATGTTTTAGCTTCATGACATTGTAAGTAATGACAGGGGGCAACGATATTTGCGGGGGTTTGAAGGTGAGTATAGTAGAACTCGGTCATATCAATGAGCTCAATGTCATCTCTTTGTTTACTTAATTCAAATGGGAAGACCGAAGGAGCCCAGCAAATATCATCTGAGTTAACGACACGTTCAAATGCCATGACAAGGCTTGATGTGATCAAACTGATGTCTGCTTTCAAATGAGTGATTTCACTGCAACGACTCACGATTTCAGTAAGCGCTGATGTGGGGCCATTATGGATGAATACTAGGCGATTTTTAAGAATACTTTCAAGGGTTATTGGCTGCTGTAGGATTGGATGCCCTTTACGTACCGCTAAAAACCAGAACTCAATATCACCCAACTTATTATTGATTATATTGTCATGGCTAAAAGGAAAAGAAGAAATAGCATAGTCTATTTTTCCTTGTGCAATTTTTTGTTCAGCACTTTCTGTCCATGGGTGGATATCAACAATATGACTAACGCCTAACATCTCGCTGGTTTTATCAATCGATTCTAAAAGAAACATCGACATTTGCTCGGGAGCGCAGATATGGAGTACGAGATCATTTTCAGGCTGGGTCTTTGCGGCCGTAGCCATATCATCGTATGCACTGATGATATTTTTGGCTAAAGGGTATAAACGTTCAGCCATGGCGTTTGGTTGAAGACCGTATTGCTGGCGAATAAACAATTCATTATGAATAACTTCTCGCATTGTGCTGAGTGCACGGCTCACCTTTGGCTGGGTGCTGTTGAGTTTTTCAGCTACAACGCTACCATTTTTATATTCAAATAGGCCAATCAGAACTTTAAGCGTAAAGTAATCTAGCCTTGATAATTGTTTTTCCATGAGTTTTACCAAGCGTTTGAGTTATTCATCTTTTGCGAAGTTATCACATCACTATGGTGCTAAATCGAATGCAACTCACAGTTTACCTCTTTAGGGGTATTATTAGCTAAATATAATACTTAAATACTATATTATTCAGCAAGATAGGGAATACAATTGAGATTGTTGTATGTGTTGTTGTAACCATGTTGTTGACAGTTTGTATGTTAATTTTGCTGGTTTTTTGTTCGGCTGTAGTGTTTAGGTGCGAGATATTCGTAGCGAGTTTTATAAGATTTCATTTGAATCAATTATAATTAGACTAACCTAAATGGTTTGTACAAATAGTTATGCTGATATAAGGCGATAAACTAGATGGAAATGAATGTATGGTATTAAGAGCCGTTATCACATTTGTATGTTTTTTTCTGACCGCATGTGCTGCTCAAGTCGATTTGCCTTTGCCGACAGGCACTCAAGCATCAACTGACATTCCCAAAGCTGATGAACGCTTATGGAATGAAGCACGACTGCTGCAGTTTCATCAGCAATGGCAAGGGACACCTTATCGTTTAGGTGGGCTGACTAAAAAAGGGTTAGATTGTTCAGGGTTAGTGTATGTGGCTTATCAAGATCTCGTCGGCCCAAGTTTGCCACGCACAGTGCAAGGGCAAACTCACCTGGGTACACGCATTAATAAGCGTGATCTTCAAAGCGGTGACTTAGTCTTTTTCAAAACCACAGGACGTGGTCGTCATGTTGGGGTGTATTTATCTGGCCATCGTTTTTTGCATGTTTCGACTAAAAAAGGCGTGATGATTTCGAGTATGGATAATGTGTATTGGAAACCCAGATATTGGTTTGCCAGCCGTTTATAGCTTTCATCGCTGTAACTCTTGATCAATCTCTCCGCTTCAGCGATAAAATTGTGGTATTTTAGCCGCATCTAAAGTCTAAAAATCCATTTAGTCTTACAGTAATTTTAATGATCAAGTTTAAGGACCTCGTCATGACCAAAGCTAAAATCGGTATTGTTACGGTAAGTGACCGTGCAAGTGCAGGTGTGTATGAAGATTTATCGGGAAAAGCCATTATTGATGTGCTAAATGAATATTTAACATCAGAGTGGGAACCTGTTTATAAGGTTATTCCTGACGAAACTGCAGTGATTGAAGCCACATTGATTGAAATGGCTGACGAACAAAATTGTAGTCTGATTGTGACCACCGGTGGAACAGGTCCTGCGAAGCGTGATGTGACTCCTGAAGCGACAGAAGCAGTATGTGATCGCATGATGCCAGGCTTTGGCGAGCTAATGCGCGCTGAATCATTAAAGTTTGTGCCTACAGCTATTTTATCTCGCCAAACAGCTGGTTTACGAGGTGACTCACTGATTGTTAACTTACCTGGCAAGCCAAAATCAATTCGTGAATGTTTAGATGCGGTATTCCCAGCAATTCCATACTGCATTGATTTAATGGATGGTCCATTTTTAGAGTGTGATGAGTCTGTGATTAAGCCATTCAGACCGAAAGCAAAATAACTTTTTAAGCCGATTTCAGGTTATCTAGATTACTCACCTAGTAGTCATTATTAAGCGTATTGCGGGATGTTAGCCTGCAATGCGCTTTTTTATGGGCTTTCAATAACTGTTACAACCCTTTTCTAAAGATTAAGTGGGCGCTATAGCCAGTAAATATGGCGAGAAAGGGAATCGCTATCAGGTGAGTAAATACATTGGGCGGCGTATTGAAGTTTACTGATAGTAATAATCCCCAACTGACGGCGAGATAACTCAGACTGATAATTATATGCTGGCTGACTTTTTTCATGACTTGTGTCCTTACTGCTAATGACTCACTGTGATTAACAGTATAAAAACTAGACAAATCGATTTTAAGTGTCATTATTGACAAATATAAAGTCAAAAGTGACATTTTGGGGTCGTGATGAAAACAATTTATATTTTAGCGGCGGGTAACGTGGTGGCGAGTGGTCTGGTGAGCTTTTTAGATGTATTTAGTTTTTGTAATGCCTATTGGCGCCGTATTAATCAGGATGTCAAAGAAGACTTGTTTCACTGTCATGTGATTTCAGCTGACGGTCATAATGTAAAAACCAATCAAGGTTTTGAAGTGCCAGCCAAAGGGCTAGCGCATCCTGATGATATTTTGCAGGCTGATGCCGTCATACTCGCCTCTGCATTTGTGACTAACCGAACTGAATTTCAAGCATTTTTAACCGATTTTGAACCTTTAATAGCACCACTGTCGCGCTTTTCGGCTGCTGAAAAGCCCGTTGCAGCTTATTGTTCAGCAACATTATTACTTGCTGCATCTGGCTTATTAAACCAAAGGCGCGCAACAACGGTTTGGTGGCTTAGCGAGATGTTTGAGCGCAACTTTAAAGATGTGCAGTTATGTATGGATTCATTGGTGGTGTCTGATGGGCATATACATACCGCAGGTGCGACAACTTCCAATTTAAGCTTAGCGCTGCATCTTATTTCGATTTTAGCAGGTGAACAAATGGCGCAGCAGATGGCGAAAATATTGCTGATCGATCCTAATCGCAGCTCTCAACAACCCTTTATGACAATGGCGATTAATCCTGAACAGCATAAAGATGAATTAATACATAACGTACAGCGATGGATGCAGGCTGATTTGAGCCGACATTGGCTACTAGATGATATTGCAGATAAATTTGCTGTAGGCAAACGCACGTTGATTAGGCGCTTTAAAAAAGCCGTGAATGAAACGCCAGCGAGCTATATGCAGCGCCTTCGAGTAGATGAAGCAAAAAGATTGCTAGAAACAACAGAATTGGCCATTGAGCAAATTGTCGAGCGGGTCGGGTATGAGGATGTTAGCTCATTTAGAAAACTATTCATCCAACTCACCACGTTAAGCCCGCGTGCTTATCGACAAAAATTTAATACTCATACCTGCTGCTAGCGATACTTTTTGGGCTTTGAGTGCCAATTAAAGTGAATTAATTTGCTGCTTTAAATCATACTCTGGCTCAGTGACAATTTTCTCTAGCGTGGCAATACGTTGCTTGAGCTCGTTATTTTGCTGGCGTAGCGCGTCTAACTCATGGCTATGGTTATCCGCTAAGTTGCTCGTTTTTGACTTTACATAATGCTTAAACATTTCTGTGGCAGTGGTGCCCACGGTGATGATGATGACTAATGCTAAGATTGCGTATTCTTGTTCCATGATGGACTCCTTGTCTAGATTGAGTGGACTGGTTCAAGGTGAGTTGAACCAGCCCGAGGGCATAGGCTACAAACCAAATACCACTTTTTCACTTTTCAGCAGTTTTTCTAAACCAAATGCAAGTGCAATTGACAGTACCAGTGTGGCTGCAGATGACACCAGTAATTGCAGCATCGGGATTTCGCGTCCTTTAATAAAGGCCATTAAGGCTTGCTGCTGGCCTGAAACAGGTAACCATTCCAGTACATCAGGGGCGATGTTGTAGCTTGCTGCCATAGATAAGGCGAGCGGTACAAACAGCACCATGGTGAGATAGGACTGAGCCTCTTTAAATGTTTTGGCCATAAATGACACAAACAATTGTAATGTTGCCGCCATAATGGCGAGTGGAATGCCAATAAATAGCATTAGCCCCATAAAGTCTGGCGAAATATTTACGCTAAAGCCAAGCTCTTGCCAAGGCACAAAGGTGTAGGCAAATTTAGACACGATTAAAATCAGCAATAAGCCCAGCAATGCAAAGCAGGTGACTGCAATGATTTTACCTAGTACTAATTGGCGCGTACTAATAGGGTGGCTTAATAGCAGTGCTAATGAATTACGTTCACGTTCGCCCGCACTGGTATCAATAGCCAAGTTCATGCCTGAGATAAACACCGAATAAATCATGGTGAAAATGGCAATTCCTAAAATAAAGCCGCCTTTAGAGTCTGGCGTTGCTTGATCTTCTACTACCACTTTAATTGGCTGCACAACAGCAGGGTTAATCCCACGTGCAATGAGGCGTAAGCTGCCCATTTCACCGCTGTAGGCTTGCAGTTGGTTTTCAACTCTGCGAATGGATTGCTGTAGCTTTTCATTTGAGTTATCGGCGATTAAGGTGATTTCAGCAGGCTTGGCTTTCGCCATGTGCGCTGCATAATCATCACTGATGATGAGCTCGATATCTTTGACATCTTTAGCTGCAACCCCTTCGTCAGTTGAAGCGTTAATGCCGCGATTATTTAAGAATCGGACTAGATCAGGCGCGTTGTCGGCATTGGTGATCTTGATATTAAGATCTTCAGGGGTCGACAACTGTCCGATTAATACCATGAACATACCGCACATTAATAAAGGTGTACCGATTGCGTAGTAAAGACCCGCCATGACAGAGCGCTTATCACGCATGGCATCAATCAGTTCTTTGCGAACCATCGCTATAATTGTTTTCATGAGATTGAGATCCCTTCGTTAGTCGATAACACTTGACTCATTTTACTCGTCAATGGGTATGGCAATGGTATCGACACCATTGCAGTTATAATGACAGGCTTATTCATTAGGCTGCGATCCCTTCGTCAGTACCGATGAGTTTAATAAAGGCTTCTTCCAGTGAGGTTTCACCCGTTTGTTGGCAAAGCTCTTCTGGACTACCTGTGGCAACCACTTTACCGTTAGCCATCACGATGACTTGGTCACATAAAGCGGCCACTTCTTGCATCACATGGCTTGAAAACAACACGCAATGGCCTGCTTTTTTAAGCTCAATCAAAATATCTCGCAGTAACCTGGTACTCATGACATCTAAGCCACGTGTTGGCTCGTCTAAAATGATGTTGGTTGGCTGGTGCACTATCGCTTGGGCTAATGCAGTTTTCATGCGTTGCCCTTGTGAGAAACCTTTACATCGGCGGTCGGCAATATCTTCGAGTTTTAATTGCGCGATGACATTGGCTGTTGCTTGTTTAGCGTCAGTCTTTGACATGCCGCTGAGTTCGGCAAAATAGCTAATGTATTCTCTTGGCGATAATCGCTCATATAAACCAAATGGGTCTGGGAATAAGCCCAATTGTGCTTTTGCTTTTGTTGGCTCTTTGGCAACATCAATACCATCGATTTCGGCGTGGCCTTCATCTGCCGCTAATAAGCCAAACACTGTTCGTAGACAGGTGGTTTTACCCGCGCCATTTGGGCCAAGTAGTCCAGTAATATGACCGTCATGAGCACTAAAGCTGAGGTTATCCAGTGCTTGTACGTCGCCAATTTTTTTCGATAAATTCGATACAGTAATCATGATTATTCTTCCTCAGCGTCAGCTGAAAGGGTTTCAACTGAGTTGGCATTTAAGTAAAAGCTTCTACGGACATCCTTTTCTAAGCATTTACCGTCAATGTTATCTATCGAGCCACTGCTAACTAAATCTGCGATGAGATCGTTACCGCAGCTTTGATAAGCCACGCCATGGGTAGCAAATTCAGAGACAAAATGTTTAGCATTAGTGAGTTTTTCTGTGGCCATATCGCCCCAGCTTGGTGGCGTTGCAGGATCTAGCTCACCTGAAAGCAAGAGGGTAGGAATGTCACTTGCGATAGCATCGCTAAAGCTGTTATCTACTTGCGGCATATTCCACACGCTGCACGTTGCCTCTAGTCCTTCTATCATGGTGCCTCCCATGTAAGAGTCTTGTGCTTGTTCGCGCATGCTTGTTGTGATGCGATGAATGTCTTCGCCACAAACTACAGAGGCGTGCATTCCCATGGCGATACCTGTGCTATCTGAGGTTAAGGTGTAAATGCCTAATATGGGTTGGTAGTTCCCCAGAGCGGCTTGATGAATTGCATGGGGCGTTAACGAGCGAATGTTGGGCATGTATAGCGCCATTCTAATCGCACCGTTAAATTTACCTCGAGTCAGCAAAAAGCTGGTTAGCTCATCAGTTTGTGGATCGCGTACTTGTGTCTTGACTGGGGATTCAGCTAACTGATTATCGACAGAGATGAAATCTTGTTCAAGATCCGGGAATTGCTGACCGCATAAACTGTTTTGCTGACAGTCTTTAAAAAGAAGGGCGTAGCCTCTATCGATGGCTTCACCAATAGCGATAACACTTTGCTGCATTGGTACAACACCATCTAAAGTCACGGTGGCGATCGCATTTGGATGTTCACGCATATATAGCTGCGCCATACGGGTACCGTACGATACACCATATAAATGCAGTTTTTCATAACCTAAGTGTTGGCGAATAGCTTCAAAGTCAGTTAACGCCGTTAAGCTGCCATATTGAGTGACATCAGCATCTATTTCATCTAAGCAGGCTTGAGTGTCTTTCACATAGTCCATATCGTCATCATTAAACGATAGCACTGACATATCGTCATCATCACAGGCTAAGATATTAGATTGCCCAGTCCCACGTTGGTCAATCAATAAAATGTCGCGATCTTGACGGACTTTAGCCAGTACGCGGTCAAACCCTGCGGCATTTTCAATGGCTGATTGTCCTGGTCCGCCAGCAATGGCAAGCATGGCTTGTTTTTTAAAGCTGGGTTTAATCGCTGGTAATACAGCGTAATGAACGGTGATTTTCTTGCCATCAGGCTTGGCTGGATTTTCAGCCAATAATAATGAGCCGCACTGCACTTGCTCAGATAAACCATCAACATAACACGCTGAAAGTGGAGCTTGTTCAATAGTAACAGTGCTTTCATCTGCCACAGCAGATAAGCTCATCATAGACAGTAAACCAACTTGAACGGCGCTTATCAGCTTTGATTTTGTTGTCAGCCAATGGGCATTGCTTACCTTGTTATAGGTTCCTTGCAACATAACTTTTCCGATGTTCATTACATCTTTCCTTTTTGCATTTCAGGATGATTGTGGTAACTTAACATTAGTGTATCGGTGTATCAATGTATTAATACAGTAAGTAAAGGCTAATGCTAGAACTAATAAAAGTCAACCCCAGTAGTGGCGAACCCATTTACCGACAATTGCATGAGCAAATTGTGCGATTAATCGTGGGTGGCCAACTACAAGTGGATCAAGTGTTGCCATCAGTGAGACAACTGGCCGAACATTTAGCCGTGAATCCAATGACAGTGTCACGAGCGATTCAACAATTAGTAGAGCAAGGTTGGCTTGAACGTCGACGTGGGCAACCTACTCGAGTCGCGAACAGACAATCTAGCGATGACACGTCGGGTCCGCAATTACTTGTCCCCCAAGCACTTGATCTAATCAATCAAGCAAAGCAATTAGGTATCAGCCTTGAGGAGTTGCAAGCGTTAGTGGCAACTCAGTGGAAACAATAATAAAAAAGCCATAACAGCAGTAAGTTAACAAGGAATACGTTAAATGGATATCAGTACTGAGGCAATTTTAAAATTCAACCAAGTCGACAAGTGTTTTGACGATAATGTGGTGCTTAAACAGTTAAGTTTTAGCTTGTCAGCTGGCATGGTCGTAGGCTTATTAGGTCAAAATGGTGCGGGTAAATCGACGTTAATGCGTGCTGCATTAGGCATTGTTGATATTGAGTCTGGTAGTATTTCAACTTTAGGCGAGCCTGCTGCATCCCTATCTATTCAAGCGAAAGCTAAAATTGGCTACGTACCTCAGCAACCATTTGGTTACGAAGGTTTTACTATTGCGAGCGCGTTAGAGTTACACAGTAGCTTTTATCCGCAATGGGATAAACGTTTACAAACAGAATGGCTTGAGCGATTTGGCCTTGACCCTAAACAACAAGTGCAAAAGCTCTCGGTTGGGCAGCGCCAATCATTAGCCTTGATTATGGCAATGGCTTATCGTCCGCAATTGCTTATGCTCGATGAACCAGTAGCGAGTTTAGATCCCATTGTACGTCGTCAATTCATGGGGGATTTATTCGAATTGGCCTTAGAGTCAGGTTCTGCTGTGTTATTTTCATCTCACATCACCTCAGATATAGAGCGTGTGGCAAGTCATGTTGCATTGATTAAACGCGGTGAGTTGGTGCTATTTAAAGAAATTGATGCATTGCGTGAAGAGGTGAGTTTAGTTCATCTAGGCGAAAACCAAACGCTGCCGCAAGGGGTTAAAGTATTAAACCGTTATCAACAACAGGTGCTGGTGGATAATGAAAATCAACTTGAAATACCCGGTTCAAGTCAAGTTAGCTCCTTAAATTTGGATCAATTATTCATGGAATTACATCGATGAATCATTCCCATGTGAACCCGACAAAACGATCACCTGAATCCATCGGCGTAAAACAGTGCCTTAATGGATTTTATTCATTGTGGTGTCGTGATTTTGGTAGTGTAAGTTTTTTGCTGGTAGCGCTATTGGGGATCGGTCTTGCTGTACTGGCAATCATTAGTAAACCTGAACAAGTTGACGTAATTAGTATTGCTCTAGGCATGTGTATTTTGTCTATTTCAGTGGCAATTGCCTGGCAGTTCATCAAACTGTCGGCCAATGAGCAAGGCGTGTTAATTCCTGGATATTACCAACGAGTAAAGCAGCAAGCCGCACTCGTGTTTATCGTGATGATGTTAACTTGCATCAGTGTTTTATTGCTTAGCCCGCAGCCAATCAATATTGGTTTTTTGTTAGCTTATCTTAGCGTTGGAATGGGTTTTATTCTTGCGTGTTTGAATCGACCTCAACGCTTTAACTTTTCCGTTTTTGTTTTTGTTATTCTGCCTATCTTACCTGAGGTAATAGCCTCTTTACCTGTTGAGGTTGGCCACTTCTTAGCGTTATTGCCAGTGGTATTAGGGGCATTAATTTATAGAAAACTGCAACGCTTTAGTTGGAACCCTCATGCCCGCAGTATTTACTTAAATGGGTTAGAAACCGGTTGGATGATCGGCCCTATTGCAGGGCAGAATCGCTGGTTTATAAAATTAACCCAGTTTTTGCACCCCGCCAGTTATTTTATTGGTCCTATGCTTGGGATGTTACTGCTGGTATTACCGATATTAAGCATTATCGCTATTTTACTGTCAGCTTATTTTGATGCAGAAGTCCCTGTGATTATGGTGTTATCGCAAATGTTGATTATGGTGTGCAGTTTAATTCACTGGACACGTGTGCAACGTTGGCGCGCAGCTGAAACCTTATTTATGCTACCGACCTTTAGCGGAAAACGTGGATTAGTTGATCAATTTTTCAAAGCACAGCTTCATTTATTGGTCATTGTGCTGAGTATCATTACTGTCATTACATTGGTGTCGGCATTATTTAATGCACAGATGACCTTATTGGCAGGCTTACATATCGTCGCCAGCACGATTTGGGCTTCAGGTATGGCATTAGCATTGGGCGCAATGAGCCGCTCAGTATTACAAATTAGTTTAACCATGCTGATTGTGATTGTTCATTCAGTTTGGCTTTCGACCTCGTTAGTGGACTTGCGAGAACAAGGCATGATAACTGCCAGCTATTACTGGGGAGATCTCGGGTTACTGCTGTTAATGGGGCTTTTACTCGTTATCAGTAAACACAAACTATGGAAAAATGGTGTTGCCAGTTTGTAAAATGTAGCGATAATCTGTGAATTGACGCTAATTTAGACTAAAAACTCTTATTTTTCTGTATGGCTTAAAGTAGAATGCCAAAAAGCGGAACACTTGTAAGCTAAAAGGTAATTATTAATGTCTCTCGAACAATTTCATTTAGTCAGACTTCTACAGCAGCAAAGCACAGCATTAGAAGATAACATCGCACTCGAAGGATTTGAGATGGCAGCCCCTTGGAACAAAGTTTCATGGAGCCAATTTGATACTATTACTAATAAAGTGGCACAGCTGTTAATTGATTTTGGTCTACAAGCCCAAGAAAAAGTGGTTATCGTTGCGCAAAACAGCCCACAATGGACATGTGCAGATATTGGCGCACTTAAAGCACGAAACGTAGTCGTACCTGTTTACCCAACAAGCCCAATGGAACAAGCTGTTTTCATCGTTAATGATGCCCGCGCTAAAGTCATTTTTGCAGGTGATGAGAGTCAATACGCAACAGCATGTAAAATCCAAGCACAGTGTCCAACTGTTGAGCATGTCGTGGTGTTTGACAGCAGTGTTAAGCTGGCCTCAGATGAGCATTTCCATTTTGACGATATCCTGATTGCAGAGACAACGCCTGCAAGCGAAGCTGAACTTGAGCTGCGTTTATCGCAAACCAATCTTGATGATTTACTCACCCTTATTTATACCTCTGGTACGACTGGCGTTCCTAAAGGTGTGATGCTGGATTATCGTAATATTGCCTCGATGATCGAACAACACGATACAGAAATTGCTTTTAAAGCGGGTGATGTCTCATTGGCATTCTTACCACTTAGCCATGTGTTTGAACGTGGTTGGAGTTTTTATGTACTGTGTCGTGGTGGTCATAATGTTTATCTTGCAGATACCAACCGCGTTAAAGAAGCGATTGCTGAAGTTCGACCGCATACCTTATGTGTCGTGCCGCGCTTCTTAGAAAAAGTGTATAGCGCTGTGCATGACAAAGTGAACAGTGCACCAGCAATACGTCAAAAACTATTTAACTGGGCTATTGGTGTGGGTTCACGCCAGTTTGAAGTCGGCCAAGGTCGCAAGAAAGCCAGCGCCGCATTATCTGTGCAATGGAAGCTGGCCAACAAATTAGTATTCAGCAAATTACAGAATGTATTAGGCGGTCGTCTTAAGTTTATGCCAGTTGGCGGCGCAGCATTAGATGTCAATGTTGGCGGGTTCTTCCATAGTATTGGTGTACCAATCCTTTGCGGATACGGCATGACAGAAACCTGTGCAACTGTTACCTGTAATACCCTTGATAACCGTGTATCAGGGTCAAACGGTAAACCACTGAGTGCTATGGAAGTGAAAATCGGTGCTAATAACGAAATTTTAGTACGTGGTGACACCGTGATGCGTGGTTACTTTAACCGTCCGCAAGATACTGAAGAAGCGTTTGAAGATGGCTGGTTAAAAACCGGTGATGCAGGCATGTTAGATGCTGAAGGTAACCTATACATCACCGACCGCATTAAAGAGCTAATGAAAACCTCGAATGGTAAATACATCGCACCGCAACGTGTTGAAGGTAAAGTGAGCTGTTGCCCGTTCATCGAACAAGTGGCGATTGTGGCAGATGCCCGTAACTATGTATCGGCGTTAATTGTACCTGCGTTTGAGTCACTTGAATCTTGGGCTAAAGAACATGAGATTAAGTTTGAAAACCCAATAGAGCTGTTACGCCATAGCCAAGTGGTAGAGCATTTTGAGCAACGTTTGAAAGAGCTACAACACGAGCTAGCGGGATTTGAGAAAATTAAGAAATTTACCTTACTGCCAGAAGCCTTTTCGATGGAGTCGGGCTTAATTACCCCAACCATGAAACTGCGTCGTAAGAAGATTTACTCAAAGTATGAAACTGAAATTAACGCCATGTATGGCACTTCATACTAAGTGATATGTGAATTCATTAAACTTTATTATTAAATGTTGATGATTGATTGAATTTAAGGGCACCTCAGGGTGTCCTTTTTTATGGCGCTATTTTAAAAATCATTCTTGGTATTGGATAACCTTGAGCGTCATAATGGACAAATGAATCATGCTAATTTTGAGTGGATAATGGAAAAAGTAGATTATAAAAAACAGTTAAAACACCTTTATCTTCCTTCTAAAAAGCAAGTGGCGACAGTGGATGTGCCGTCTATGTATTATTTGATGGTCGATGGCAAAGGTGAACCTGGGAGTGAGCAATATCAGCAAGCAATTGAAGCACTGTACTCGGTTGCTTATACGATTAAGTTTATGATCAAAAAAGGAGCTACTGCGATTGATTATGGCGTACTTCCACTTGAAGGCTTGTGGTGGGCTGACGACATGGATGACTTTATTAATGACAATAAACACAACTGGCAATGGACCATGATGATCATGCAGCCAAAGCTTGTGGATAAAGAATTAGTGGTAGAAGCGATAAGGCAAGTGAAGCTGAAAAAGTCATTAGCGGCGATTGAACTGGTGCGATATGAATCTTTTAGTGAAGGTCAATGCGCGCAAATTCTGCATCTTGGCCCCTTTTCAGAAGAAGGCCCAACAGTGGCTAAAGTACATGATTATATTGAATCAGCTGGCTTTACTTTGTCAGGGAAACATCACGAGATCTATTTATCCGATATTCGCCGTGCAGCGCCCGAGAATTGGAAAACAGTGATTAGACAGCCTTATTCTACATAACATGAAAAAGAACAGAATTTATTAATAGTCGTTTAGGCAATGTTACACCCATTGCGAGTATAAAGTTCAATTCCTAATACTTTATAATAATTGTCAATAAGAAGGCGGGCAGTACAATAGGCATTTCAAAATTCTAAATGGAAGGACCCATAAGAATGTCGGCAAATGGACAATCACTTTTTAAATCAAGCACCCAATCTTTTTATGAAAATCAGTTAAGCTCGCGACTTAATGCAGAAATTGATTTCAAAACCCTATTTGCCAGAATTGACGCAATACAAGGCCTTACCGGAGCAGGAGTTGTGTATATCGACAGTAAATTTAATATTGTCGAGCTGCGTAAATTTGAAGCGATATGCCAGATTAATCCTATCAAAATCATTTTGCGAGAGCCCCCAGCTCAAATGAACCAATCGTCTTTTGCTGCGCACCTAAAAGGGAGTCAAGGTAATATTCGAGAGTCTAGGCTGGTATCCGAAGTTGCAGGTACAGTATTAAGTTGTGGTGCAGCGGTTATTGGGTGGACTGTTGTATTAGGTAGCAGTGCGGCAGTACCTTTAACTGGTGGTACGAGCGCTGCTATTACTTATTTAGCTGTCGGCGCTTCAGCAGCTAGTTCTGCTCAATGCTTTAATGGTATGGTTCGAACTTATGGTGAAATCAAAGATCCTGAACTTAATAATTATTTAGACACTCAAGAGTGGTATACAAACGCATCCACAGCTTTGGATTTAGTGTCACTAGCTGGTGCAGGTGCTGCAGCGGTTGCTACTATTAAAACGATTAAAGTTATGCAGTTGAGTACAACAAAAAGTACAATTGAAATATTAAAGGGTTTATCTCGCCCTGAAAGAAAAAGAGTAAATCAAGAGATTGCTCGTCTAAATTTACCTGGCGCTTCTAGTCGACTAATAAAGTCACTTAACAGGAAAGGGTTGATAAAAAAGTATTCAGGAATACAGATTACAAATTCATTCCGTTTGCAGCTTAAAGATGCCATAGGTGCTTCATTGAGCTTTTCTGGCAGTGCGTTATCGGGAACAATAAAAACATTGGCTGTTGGTGTGTATGAAGAGGTTTCTGATTAATGAAACCGAGTAATACGCCTAAGAATGACGATGATATTGTTGGTCTATTGCCACCGACTAAATCCATTTTGGCTTTTTTAGCGACTACGATGTTAATGTTATTTTCTGTTGGAACCTTAAATATAGTCATATTAGATTTTTATTTGGATATTAATGCCGAGTGGACACTCCTTTATTTGCTAATAACTGTTTTAATATTTAGCGGTTTAAACTTTTCAGTGGTGAAAGGTTCCTTTTTGGCTGTTAGAATTTTTAAGCGATATTTGACAATTTTGTTTGTTATATTTTTACCGTCAGTATTACTCATGGACTCAAGTACACAAACAATTCCCATTTATTTTTTTGGTATGGGGGTCGCTCTGTCTACATTCTATCTTTTAAATAGCAAGCACTATCAAATATTTGTCGAATATCAGTTTGACGCTATGGAAGACCGTAAAGAAGCTTTAGCTGAGCTGGAAGCAGAGATAAAAGCATTTAAGTCGAAGCGGAAATAGTGATTTAAATTTCGCTCATAGGCCTAATCAAAGGGAGTGCTAAAGCTCCCTTATTGTCCCTTCCTTGCAACTCAAGTTTTAATCACCACATCATGCTAATGTCACAAAAGCGCTTTATCCTTAACTCAGTTATATTTCACTGAATCAGTCACTTTGAAAAAACTGAAACGCTATCAATACGAACGTTATGCCGTGCTATGCAAGGTGACTTATCGGGCAGATTTTGCCCCAGAGAAGCTTGGTTTTTCCCGTCAGTATTACCATGAGATAGCAAACCGCTGGGGAAATATTTGTGCTCGGATAATGTGGCATGCAGATAAAAAAGAAGTGCTGGTGGTATTTCGCGGTTCTCAAACCATGAATGAGTGGCTGATAAACTGCCAGTGCTGACCTAAAGCCAAACAGTTTGCTGATACTAAGTATAATGTCCATGCTGGATATGATTATTTATTAGAACAGAAAACCAATCCGATTCCGCCTCATTACGATCCCAATATCAGTTTGTTTTCTCAACTGCAGATGGTGTTATACCCATTGATTGTAGCGGGTAAAAGAATATCCCTGACAGGGCACTCTTCAGGCGGCTCAATGGCAATTTTAGCTGCTGACAGATTAGAGCGCTTATACCCGAACTCAATTAAACGTGTGGTGACCTTTGGTCAGCCTTCTCCAGGTTTTAAGAGTTTCCAAAAAGCGTATTTATTACAACGGCGTACTTATCGTATTTGCTGTGATATCGACGTAGTGACTTTCTTGCCGCCTCTTCCGGGAATTTTCTTTCATGTGGGTAAAATGCTCTGGCTGCATAACGAACGTATCTATGAAAATACGCCGCCGATAAAACGCTTTTTGATGAGCTTTGTAAGCTGGATTGTGTCGCCGTTTGCCTTTCATTACATGCATAAGTACATTCGTAATAAAGATTTTTTTGATGATATTTAAGGGTGACTCTACTGATGTGGTAGCTTAAGCTATTGCTGATCGTAGACGCCAACTTTAGCGATATTGCTGGCGAGATAATAACAATAATAAAAGGACTTCCTCTGTGTCAGACACCCAGTTTAGCCTAAACCTTACCCCAAGGTTTTGTGAAACCGATGCCTTAGGGCATATCAATAATACCGTCATTCCAGTGTGGTTTGAGGCCGCACGAGATCCTGTGTTTGATATTGTTAATCCAGGGCAAGATCTAACTAAATGGAACATGATTATTGCGGGATTTAATATTGTCTTTAATGCGCCGACTTTTTATGGCACTGACGTGACAGTCAAGACTCACATTAGCCGAGTGGGTAACAGTAGTTTTGAAATTGCACAAAGCTGTTGGCAAAATGGCCGCCAAACTGCAGAAGCGAAAACCACTATGGTGCATTACAACTATCAGACGGAAAAGAGTCAACCAATGTCGGATGAGGTTAAGGTGCAGCTTGCTGCCTTAACGGGTGAGTGATAACGCAATTGTAGATTTGATTTCTCGTTATCAGGTGTCACTGGTCAATATCGTGGCAACACAAAGCTTGGGCAGTTACAGTGTTGGGCTATTAAAAAACTAAAGCAAGTTGAATCAAATTTAAAGAGCCGCATTAACAGTGATGTTATGCGGCTTTTCTTCGCAATTTATTCGGTGACGATTGAAGCTTTACTCGATGATTACTCGATAAATACCCAATAACTATCCAATAACTACCCAATAGCTACCCAATAGTTACTCACTCGGTTCAGCGTGCTGCTTGAGGGCATCTAATAGCTCAGGCGTTAAAGTGGCTTTTTGACCTGTTTTAAAGTTAAACATCACTACGTTAGCCGTTCCTGTTGTTGTCACTGCTTGTTGCGCTTTACTGAAAATACGGTAATGCATGACAAAACGATCTTGTTGAATATCACTGATGCTGACACTGACTAGCAAGGTGTCTGGAAAGGTGACTGGGCGTTTATAGCGAGCATGAGTCTCGCTGAGTACTGGGCCTATGGATGTCTTAGCAAGATCGTCCATCATATTAATTTGGCTGAAAAAATCGATTCTTGCGGTTTCAAAGTAACGAAAATACACCACGTTATTCACATGGTTTAATGCGTCCATTTCGCCCCATGCCACTGGAATTTCAGTGATAATTGAATGCTGCTGAATAAACTGTTCCATTGTATTGGCTGTCCCTTTTAAAGTTAAACGCTTGTTTGATTTTTATTCAGAGTAACAGGCAATGAAGGCTTCAACAAGCTGGGAATATTTTGCTATCAAAAGAGCAATATGTTTTGATGATGTTAAACAATGTTTTGCTATGGAATGCATCGATTGAAATCAATAAATTATCCTCGCCTTATGCAGCTTTTGTATAAACCGGGAATCACATTAGCAAGTTTGCCAAGCGCAATATTGGGCTATCTTAAATCCATCATCAATAAGTTAACAGTGGCGCAAAAGCTGTACTTCATTGCCTTCATATTAATGTTTACCACTGAAGGTGTGACTATGGTGGGGATCATTGCGATGATTGCAATGATGATTGAGTTTTGGCCCTTGTTTTCTAAGACTTGGCATAGCTTGGCGGGTAAAGCCTTTTTGCTATTATTTTACGCCATTATTGCCAATTTTTCGTTAGTGTGGGCAGCCTCTGTCGTTAATGAAGTTTCAGGTGTTGATGCGGATCATTTAACCTATACCCACAACTTAGTGATTTTGCTGTATATGCCAGTATGGTTCGTATTGGTGAGCGGCGTCGCCTTAATGCTGCTGCAAGCTGTCATCCCAATTTATTTTGTATTGATGCCAGTACTTAGCTTGCTTGGTGTTAAATCTATACGTTTTACTAATAGTGAGCATTATCGAAAACGCACGATATTGCTACGAATGATATTGGCGTATGTGGTGTTAGCTAACCTGTATTTATTAAGTGATATTGAAAACACCTTTGAAAGTAGTGATCCCAGAGCAAAAATGATCAAATTGTTAGAAGAGGAAACAGGTGAAAAACCTGAAGATATTGATGCGGGTTTGCAAAAACTGTCAGCCGTTGGTGCGAAAATTGTCGAAGGTAAGGCTGAGGGAGAGGCTGAAACAACTTTAGCTGCTGAGAATAATGACATAGAAAACCTTAGCTCTACTGAGCCTGCACCTGTTTCTGTTCCTGATTCTGTGACTGCAACTTCTAACGAAGATACTCCTCCAGATATCGCCTCGAGCACTCAAAAGGTGATTGAGGATGCGGTACAACAATCAATTAAACAAGTGCAGCAAAACGAAGTGAAGCGTTTGAGTGTTGGGGCAGATGAGGCGGCTGAGAGACGTTACGATATTATTCGAGAGAGTTATCGCTTGATGGTAAGAATGACGATTGCCAATTTTATTTATTATTTTGAGGGTAATCAATTTTCTCGCTGTGAGTCTCAATTGAATAGTAAAGTGATTGAGTTAAATGACTATGAGATTTTAGAAATTACCCCCACTGACGCAAAAGCTAGTCGTTATGGTTACGAGTTTTTGGTTAAAGCTTGTGTTTCACCCGCATTTCCAGCAAAGGGTTAGCCATGAAAACGTTCAGCATCGGTAATTCTCCTATGGTTATTCGCTGGGGCTTTAGTTGCATTCTTGCACTCATAAGTCATTTAGCTTTTGCCAATACGGATATCACAGTGGATCAAAGTTTAAGTGATATCACTAAAGGCAACATTGCAACTGCGATTGTGTTGTCGGATGCGGGCTTAGTGACCTTAGGGGTTGTCAATTTTGATCCCAGTAACATTGTGGATCTGGATAATATCGATACTGGGTCTAAAGAATCCATTCAACGCCGCAAGGAATTAAGCGTTTACTCGATCCCTTGGGAAAGCAATTGGCTTGAGCTATCACCTGATTGGCAAACGGCCAGCTTTGTGAAGTTCTCATTTATTAATTCGAAACAATCTTTACAACTCTCTGATCAAGCGAACATGACTGAAAAGCTCGATGAAAAAAGTTATCTATTATCTGCTGAGCAGCGCTGGCGGTATGAGTTATCTTCGAATTGGTGGTTGCAGCTTGGCTTAGGTGGTCATTATATTTGGTATCGAAATCATTTTGACTATAGCCCAGCACTTGAGGGACTGCGTCAAGACTTTGATGGTGAGGTATTTAATACTTCTTTCGATGCCTGGATGGTAGATCCTACGCTTGAATTACATTATCAAGGCACGCTTTGGGAAAATAAGTGGCAGTTTATAAGCCGTGTTAATTACGCTTTTGGCAATATCGTCAATGCAGACTCACCTGAACAAACAGGTACTCCCCATGTTGGCCGTTTTAGTAATACATTTATTTATCATTACCCACTGCCTGAGCTGATGGGTTATCGCAATGAAATGCGCTTTTTATTTAAGCGAATAGACTTAACCGGTGATGCAGTCGATAGCATGGGGACGAATCATTATTATGAAATGGGTTTAGGCTGGCTCGTTGAAACGCCGTCTTTATCATCATGGTTAACCAACATTGGTATTGGTGTGACGGTGAATATTGATAGCGTATTAAGTGGTGGCAGTGTGGTGTTGCTTTTTAATGAAGAGATTTAACCCACTAGCGTTATGTGCCAGATAATAAAAAACGACCTTTGGGTCGTTTTTTATTAGGGCGTTAAGCGCGTATGGGTTACAACGCTGAATTTGCAGGCTTAGCAATCAATAGGTAAAGCCGAGAAATCGCTAATTTGTGCAAACTTAGCGGTTTTTTGATTGTCAAAACGCACCATTTGGCAAGTATGTAACCCTGCTGCGTCAGCGGCTTTTAACTCTTCAATCACATCAGAGATAAACAAGACTTGTTTAGGACTTAAGCTCACGGTATTGAGAATATTACAGTAAGCTTGTTTATCTAACTTGTTACCCGTACGGGTATCAAAATGACCGCTGAATTTAGGTGTTAAATCACCTGCATCGCTGTGACTGAATAGCATTTTTTGCGCTTCAGCTGAGCCAGAAGAGAAACTGTAAATACGGATGTTTGCCGCTTCAATTCGTGGAATCGCATCGATAAAATCCGGGTAGATATGACCAGTAAATTCACCACTAGCGTATCCCTGTTTCCAAATTAGCCCTTGAAGGGTCTTAAGTGGTGTCGCTTTACGGTCTTCATCAATCCACTGTGACAGGATTTCTGTAACACGTTCGATAGAGGCGTCTTGTTCTAAAGCAAGATCACGTACGTCACTAATACAGTATTCAACCAATGGGTTATGTTGATTCTTACTCAGAAAATCGCCCATGGCTTTTTTTGAATAAGGGAATAGTACATCGTGAATAAAATCTAGATCAGTCGTGGTGCCAGCTGTATCTACGATAATCGCTCTAATACCCATAGTGTCTACGTACTCCAATCCTTAAATGTGCTTGCTCAAGATCCTAAGCTTTATTAGGTCTGATGGCTAGTCAATTTGTAATAACAAAGTAGAGGAATACTCAAATCAATGATATTCCACTGTAATTTGCTGCCAATGTTGCTAACTTTAGGTATTATGAATAGATAAAAGCCAAGTTCACACTCAGCAAACAAAAGGGGAGCCGCTATGATTTCAAAATGGGCAAAACGATTTTTTCAGATGGCTGAGCTTGTAGGATCATGGAGTAAAGATCCGTCAACTCAAGTGGGTGCGGTGATCACTAAGCATAATCGTATTGTTTCTGTCGGCTTTAATGGTTATCCCCATGGGATTTCTGACAGCGCTGAAACTGATGATCGTGATATGAAGTTACTCAAGACCTTGCACGCAGAAGAGAATGCGATTTTATTTGCTAAGCGTGATCTTGATGGCTGCGATATTTGGGTGACCCATTTCCCGTGTCCTAATTGTGCTGCAAAGATCATTCAAACAGGGATTACTGGGGTATATTGCCCAGAGCAAAGCCAAGATTTCTTATCTCGCTGGGGCGATAAAATTAAAATTAGCCAAGATATGTTTTTGCAAGCAGGTGTTAAAGTGAATTGGTTACCTGTTGATGCATTAAAAGACGAGTAATCAATTTGGCTTGTAGTGTTTTTAGATGATTAATGCCGACAAATGTCGGCATTTTATTAGGCTTTAAAGTAAGCTCCAGTGTTAATATCTATACTGATTAACAGCCAATATCGGCGCTAATCCCTCCCAATTTTGATTCAACAGCGTAAGCTTTACTGTTCGACATCCCAGGCAATATATTGAGTCCAGTTCGTGATTCAACTTGGTCTATCGTGACTTCTTTGTTGCAGTAATAATCATTACGCCCACTATTTTGCTCCATGATAAATCCGCTTGCTTTGACGTATCCTGAATGACTAATCGTTGCGACAACTTTAAAGTACCCCGAAGGGATTCGATGGTTTTCGTCGGCTTGAGGCAGCGTACCAAAGTAATATTCATATAATGGACCAGTGACGACATAAACTTGCTTTCCACTTCGGGCTAAGTTGCGAACCGCTGTTTCCAGTTTGACCCATGGGCCTTGGTTTAAATTAGAACTTTGCGGAGTGATATTTGATAAATAATTTGTTTGGCTCCACGAACTGGTATTACTAAAGCTTGCTAGAGGCACTTGATGGCCTCTGTCAGTCTGTAATATTGCATGCGCATCTTTGTAATCACTGGCTTCTAGCGTATAAGCGCTAGCTATATTGGGGTCTGATTTCCAACTGCGTGAGCGACTTGGTCCATCAATACTGTTTGGGGTGACTTTATAAGCTACCCAGTCGGCAAATTTAGTCGTGCGGTTATTACTCATTGTATATATAGCACGATTAATCAGATCGTTATTTGATGCAGCACCACTGGGACAACCGTAGCGACTGCAATTATCAGCCGCGAATGCTGTATGACTAATCAGTAATGCACCAAGTAAGAAAAATATCCTCATTTTTAGTCCTTTTAAAATAGTAGATAAGTTGACGCTAATATTCTGTGCAGATAGGTATGACAAAGGTGTGACGTTTTTAAGAAAGTGAGTGCTAGGGGTTAAGCTGTGAATTTATGAATCGTAAAGTAACCCGTTATTTTACGTGTCTATTTATGGTTAATGGTTAAGCAAAAAATGTATTAGCATCGACTTTTTCATTAGAAAAAAATCAGAAAATTATGACGATTTTATTACTTAGGTCGCATTAATTTTGATTATTTTTAAAACTGTGAACTACCTCCTTAGATATATCTTTTCAAAAAGTATTTACAAATGTATATATATGAATAGTTATATATATGGTTCATCATATGTGTTGTGTTCAAAGGGGATTGAGATGAGCAATAAAGTAGATACAGGTAGAAGAGCGTTATTAAAAACCTCGGTGGCAGGTGCTGCACTGTCTGGGATCGGATGTAGTAGTTCGAGTTCAATTGAACCTGTGATGAAGGGAATTGAGCATGAGTTACCAGCTGCTGATACAGTTACAGGTACAGGTCAGTGGGTCGGCACAACCTGCCAAGGCTGTACTTCTTGGTGTGCTAAACAAGTGTACGTAATGGATGGCAGAGCAGTAAAAATACGAGGCAATGTTAATTCAAAAGTACATGGTGAAGCGAGTTGCCCTAGACAGCATTTAAGTCTTCAACAAGTGTATGACCCAGATCGGGTAAAAACACCACTTATGCGAACCAACCCTAGAAAGGGTAAAGAGCATGATCCAATGTTTAAGCCTATTTCGTGGGATAAGGCATTAGATTTACTTGCAGATAAAATCCTTGCTCTAAGAGCCGCAGATGAATCTCATAAATACGCCTTACTTCGTGGACGCTATTCTCATATCAATGAACTGATGTATAAGCATCTTACTCAGATGATTGGTTCACCGAATAATATCTCTCATAGTTCAATTTGTGCAGAAGCGCATAAAATGGGGCCTTACTATCAAGATGGTAACTGGGGCTACAATCAGTACGATGTTGAAAATACCAAATTTATTCTTTCATTTGGTGCTGACCCCATTGCGAGTAATCGTCAAGTTTCATACTACTCAAAGATATGGGGCGCGGCATTAGATAGCGCTAAAGTTGTGGTTGTCGATCCTCGTTTATCAGTATCAGCCAGTAAGGCACATAAGTGGATCCCAATTGAACCAGCTCAAGACAGCGTTTTAGCCTTAGCCATTGCCCATGTTGCCTTGGTTGAAGGTCTGTGGCATAAGCCGTTTGTGGGGGATTTTGCTAATAAGCAAAACCAGTTCATTGCGGGTCAAGACGTTGATGCTGCTGCATTTAATGAGCTACATACTCATGGCGTGGTTGATTGGTGGAACATCAGCTTAAAAGATTACACTCCTGAATGGGCAGAGTCTGTCACTAATATTCCTGCTGATACCATTATCAATATTGCGCGCGATATGGGCAAAGCGGCCCCCGCGGTACAAGTGTGGACATCTCGTGGTGCTGTTATGCACACCCGTGGTACTTACACTTCACTTGCTTGTCATGCATTAAATGGTTTATTTGGTGGTATTGATAATAAAGGCGGTTTATTCCCTGCTAATAAAATCAAGCTGAATAAGAGCTTCCCTGATTCGAAACCTTACCTTGATGCGGTGGCAAAAAAAGGGGTTAAGCACCCTAAAATTGACCAGCGTGGCACCTTAGCGTTTCCTGCGCTTAAAAAAGGTAAGCCAGGCGGTGGTGTTGTCACCAGCAATACGCCTAACGGCATGCTAAGTGCTGATCCGTATGACATTAAAGTCATGTTGGCATACTTCAACAACTTTAATTTCTCATCACCTGAAGGCCAGCGTTGGAATGAAGCATTAAGCCAACTCGACTTTATGGCTCATGTGACCACCAATATTTCAGAATTCAGTTGGTTTGCAGACATCATATTACCTGCTAACCATCATATGTTTGAAAAGTGGGGCGTATTGGATTCTATTGGTAATGGTGTCCATCAAGTATCGGTACAGCAACCGTCGATAGATCGTTTATGGAATACCAAAGACGATGAGTCAGAAATCCCTTATTTATTAGCAAAAAAACTGGCTGATAAAGGGTTTGATATGCCTTGGCGTTATATCAACGAGCAGTTACTGGATCCAGAAACGAAGCAGCCTGCAAAAACTGAAAAAGACTTTGGTGAGCTATTGGTGAAATACGTGACGTCACCATTGTGGACTGACGGTGCTGCCAAATATGGTGACAACATGACGTCTTGGAAAGAATTTACCGATAAAGGCGTGTGGAACAGTCATCCTTATGAACTCAAAAGCCGCTGGGGTAAGTTTAAAACCGAAACCCACAAGTTTGAGTTTTACAGTAAAACCCTCGAAAAAGCTCTGAACAAGCATGCAAAAAATCATCACGTGAGTGTTGATGACGTAATGAAAGCGTGTGACTACCATGCAAGAGGAAAAGAGGTATTTGTACCGCATTACGAAGATCCTTATCGCTTTGGTGACGAGAAACAATATCCATTACTGCTAGTGGATCAAAAATCTCGTTTAAGCAAAGAAGGCCGCTCAGCTAATACACCATGGTTCCATGAATTTAAAGATGTCGATCCTGGGGATATTGCCAACGAAGACACGGCAAAGATTAACCCGATAGATGGTGAAAAGCTCGGCCTTAAAACCGGTGATGCGATTGTGGTTACCAGCCCTGTAGGTGAATTGACATGTACCGTCGCGCTTTGGGAGGGAGTGAGACCTGGCACTGTGGCTAAATGTTTTGGTCAAGGGCATTGGGCTTATGGCCGCCATGCGAGCAAAACATTTGGTAAAGAAGCGAGAGGTGGTTCAAACAACGACATCATCGCAGATAGATATGACAGATTAAGTGGGGCATCTGCTTTCTATGGCCATATTCGCATTAACGTAAAAAAAGCCTGAGGTAAGAGATTATGAGACTCGGAATGGTAATTGACCTACAAAAATGCGTAGGTTGCGGTGGCTGTGATTTAGCCTGTAAAACCGAAAATAACACTGCTGATGGCGTCAAATGGTCGGATCATATTACTAAAACAGAAGGGCGCTTCCCTGATGTGAAGTACAGCTATATTCCAACTATGTGTAATCACTGTACTAATGCTGCCTGTGTTGAAGTGTGTCCAACAGGTGCAATGTATAAAGACAAGCGTGGATTAACGCTGCAAGATAATGATAAATGTATTGGTTGCAGGAAGTGTGAACGTGCTTGTCCATATGGCGTGATTAGCTATAACAAACAAGTACCGCACCGTGATTGGCAAGATGATGAAGCCTTAGTGGCGGGGGCGACAGCTTCTCCACATGCATTATTGAAGAAGGTGGATATTAAAACCTTCCCGTATATGAATCCTGAGCGTGGTGATACTTATCCTGAAGTTCGCCCAAGAAGAACCACTGAAAAGTGTACCTTGTGTGATCATCGATTAGATAAGGGATTGAGCCCAGCTTGTGTGACGGCATGTCCATCAGGTGCAAGAGTATTTGGAGACTTTGACGACCCAAGTAGTGAGGCGGCACGTTTGATAAAAATGAACCCTTCACAACAATTGAATATTGATGCTGGTACTAAACCGAATGTGTATTATATTCGCAGCTTTAATGTTAAAACCCTGTATTAACGTTACTGGAGAAAAAAGAGATGCTAGGTTCGCCAGCATCTCTTTCTCGTGTTTTCTGTTATTTACTTTGTCGAACCACAACATAATATTTGAGGTCTATCTTCATTTTTACCGACTAAATTGAGTTTTGCTAGCGGGCCTGCAACCAGTGCTTTATTGCCATTATAGGTTTCTGATAATACTGTTTTTGCCCAAGATGGCAGTTGCGTATTGATAGAATAATAAATCCATTGCCCCTGTCGACGGTTTACCACAAGACCCGCTGTTTTTAGTAGAGCAAGATTACGGGATATTTTAGGCTGTATTTCATCAAGTGCTTCGGTAAATTCACACACACATAGCTCTTTTTCTGCAATTAAGAGCATCACAATTGATAGACGTATTGGGTCTGATAAAGATTTAAAAAGGCCAATGGGTGTTAGCTGAGAAGTCATGGTCTAAACAGGTTGAAAAATTTTGGTCACCTTATGAGTTTTAGGCCATTTAGTCAATTCAAAAATATTGAGCTGATGCGAGTTGTAGTGAGCCTATAGAGCGGCTAAAGACCAACTATAGCCCAACTATAGCCCAATAAGAGGGAGTACTAATTCCCTCTTCAGATGTTGATATTAATGCAGGATTATTGATGAACTAGCACACCATTTTTGACGACATCTTTACACGGATTCACTCCATAGGCGTAGGCCAATTGAGCTGGTGTGGCAATATCCCAAAGACAGAAATCGGCCTGCATACCTTGTGCAAGCATACCAACATTTTGTTCTATTCCTAACGCTTTGGCTGCGTTTACCGTTATTCCTTTTAATGCTTCTTCTGGGGTGAGTTTGAATAAAGTGCAAGCCATGTTCAACATCAATAAGGTGGAACAAATAGGCGATGAGCCAGGGTTAAAGTCGCTAGCAACCACAATCGGCACGTTATATTGACGTAATAGTTCAATCGGTGGCATTTTCGTTTCACGCAGAAAATAAAACGCTCCAGGTAGCAAGGTGGCGCAGGTGCCACTTTCTGCAAGTGCTTTAACGCCAGCTTCATCGAGGTATTCAATATGATCGACTGATTTTGCGCCCAACTTAGCGGCCATCGTCGAACCGCCCATATTAGACAGTTGCTCGGCATGAAGTTTTATTTCGAGGCCTGCCGTTTTTGCGGCAGTTAATACTCGCTCTGTTTGGTCAAGGTTGAAGGCAATGTTTTCACAAAAAACATCAGCTGCATCAGCAAGGTTTTGTTCAATAACGGCAGGCAACATCTCGTTAATGACGAGATCCACATAGGCCTCTGTATCATGTTTATATTCTGGTGGAATAGCATGAGCGCCAAGAAAAGTTGTTTTTACATCGACATGATGATTGCGCCCTAGTTCACGTGCAACCTTGAGTAATTTCACTTCCGTCTCGGTATTTAATCCGTAGCCTGATTTAATCTCAACTGTCGTCACCCCTTCTTTGGCTAGAGCATTGAGGCGTTGACGGCCGAGATCGAATAATTCAGCTTCTTCCGCTTCACGGCAAGCATTAACTGTCGAAATGATACCTCCTCCAGCACGAGCAATATCTTCATAGCTTGCGCCTTCAAGTCGCATTTCAAACTCGTTGGCACGGTTGCCTGCGAACACTAAATGAGTATGGGCATCAATAAGGCCAGGGGTTATCCATCCGCCACGACCACGATATACGGGCATATCAAATACATCAAAGTCAGGTAATTCTTTGCGCGGTCCAAGCCAAGCAATTTTGCCGTCTTTAACTGCAATAGCGGCATCAGTGATAGCGCCATAAGCTGCTGAATTATCTGGATCCATAGTAGCAATATTAACGTCAATCCAAACGTGGTCCCACGACATGGCAACTCCTGAGCGTAAAATTAATTATTCGATTAAGGCAAAACAATACTTGTTTTAACTTGTATATACAAGGTAAGGTTAACGCCGAGTTTTTAATCGTAACGTGGGTTAATTCACCAAAATAAGCAAGTTTTAGGCAGTTCTATTCATGAAAACCTTATCGCTTGCCACTAATAAACCCTCTAGCGCGTGCAACTACAACACATTTTACTCAATTGGATAAGACGATGGCACTAGCAAAATTTGCACAAATTAAGCAGTACATTTTAGCGCGCATTGAAGCGGGCGAATGGCAAGAGAATGATCGCGTGCCTTCTGAAAACCAGTTAACTGAGTTGTTTGATTGTAGTCGAATGACCGCACGTCGTGCATTAACAGAATTGGTGGAATCTGGAGTGTTAGAGCGCAGTCAAGGATTAGGTACTTTTGTTGCGGGGCTTAAATCGCAGTCTTCGTTATTAGCCATTCGCAATATTGCCGATGAGATTAAAGACAGGGGGCATGGCTACAGTGTTAAGCAACTTGAATTGGCACAAGTAAGTGCACCCAGTGCAGTGGCTATTTCGTTAGGGCTTGAAGAAGGCAGCCCAGTTTTTTATTCAGTATTGGTGCATTGCGAACAAGATAAACCTTTGCAAGTGGAAGAGCGTTATGTGAATCCGCAAATGATCCCCGACTATTTAAAACAAGATTTCAATCTGCTTACGCCTCACGAGTATTTATCTAAAGTCGCTCCCTTAACCGAAGCTCGCCATACCATTGAAGCCGTTATTGCCAATGAGCAAACCCAACAGCGTTTAGCCATTGAGCCTACAGAACCTTGCTTACAAATTTTACGTCGCACTTGGTCTCGAAAAGGGGTGGTGAGTTTTGCTCGATTAACTCACCCCGGCAGTCAATTCAGACTAGGTGGTCATTTAACGTTTAACCGATAGATTGTCATTTATAAAAACAAAAAAGTCAGGCTTTAGCACCTTTGAGTGTTAACAGTTGAAGATAATTGAAGGAAATATAATGAGTAATAGACACGACCCTAGCCGTAATATTATCGCACCTCACGGCACGACACTCGCCTGTAAAAGCTGGTTAACTGAAGCTGCAATGCGGATGTTAATGAATAACTTACACCCAGATGTTGCTGAGCGACCTGAAGACTTAGTGGTTTATGGCGGTATTGGCCGCGCAGCTCGTGATTGGCAATGCTATGACAAAATTATTGAAGTGCTTCAACGTCTTGAAGACGATGAAACCTTACTTGTTCAGTCTGGTAAACCTGTTGGCGTATTTAAAACCCATGATAATGCACCGAGAGTGATTATTGCCAACTCAAACTTAGTTCCACACTGGGCTAATTGGGAGCACTTCAACGAGCTGGATAAAAAAGGCTTGGCCATGTACGGCCAAATGACCGCAGGCTCGTGGATTTATATTGGTACTCAAGGGATTGTTCAAGGCACTTACGAGACCTTTGTCGCGATGGCAAAACAGCACTTTGAAGGCAATGCAGCAGGTAAGTGGATTTTAACGGGCGGCCTGGGTGGTATGGGCGGCGCACAACCCCTTGCTGGCACCATGGCGGGTTATTCAGTATTGGCATGTGAAGTCGATGAAACGCGTATTGATTTCCGTCTGCGCACTCGTTATGTGGATAAGAAAGCGACCTCATTAGATGAGGCTTTGGCCATGATTGATGAAGCTAATGCCATTGGCAAACCTGTTTCTGTCGGACTACTCGCTAATGCTGCTGACATTTTTGCGGAATTAGTTGAGCGCGGTGTGACGCCAGATGTGGTCACTGACCAAACATCTGCGCACGATCCATTAAATGGTTATTTGCCTCAAGGCTGGACGTTAGAGCACGCTGCTGAAATGCGTAAAACTGACGAATCTGCTGTAGTTAAAGCGGCTAAACAATCGATGGCTGTTCAAGTTAACGCGATGCTAGCGCTGCAAGCAGCAGGCGCGGCTACCACCGATTACGGTAATAACATTCGTCAGATGGCATTTGAAGAAGGTGTTGAAAATGCCTTTGATTTCCCAGGTTTTGTTCCTGCATATGTGCGTCCATTATTTTGTGAAGGGATTGGCCCTTTCCGTTGGGTCGCTTTATCTGGTGATCCTGAAGATATTTATAAAACCGATGCCAAGGTAAAAGAGTTAATTCCTGATAACCCGCATTTGCATAATTGGTTAGATATGGCCCGTGAGCGTATTGAGTTTCAAGGGTTACCGGCGCGAATTTGCTGGGTAGGGCTAAAAGACCGTGCACGTTTAGCCTTAGCATTTAACGAAATGGTGAAAAATGGTGAATTATCTGCGCCGATTGTGATTGGACGTGATCATCTTGACTCTGGCTCTGTTGCTAGTCCAAACCGTGAAACGGAATCGATGCTTGATGGCTCTGATGCTGTATCAGACTGGCCACTAATGAATGCTTTATTAAATACTGCTAGCGGCGCAACTTGGGTGTCGCTGCACCATGGAGGTGGCGTTGGTATGGGCTTTAGTCAACATTCTGGTGTGGTGATTGTGGCAGATGGCAGTGATGACGCTGCTGCGCGTTTAGGACGCGTGTTGTGGAATGACCCAGCAACAGGTGTTATGCGACATGCTGATGCTGGTTACGATATCGCCATTGATTGCGCGAAAGAGCAAGGTCTAGATTTACCAATGCAAGGAGTGAAGTAATGACGGTACAACATAGATTATTACTGAACCCAGGTACGCTATCACTGGCTCAGTTACGTAAAATTAGCCGTGCTTCAGTGAACATCACCTTAGCAGATGAAGCGATTGCAGACATCAATACCAGTGCTGGGTTAGTGCAACAAGTCTTAGATGAAGGCCGCACGGTTTATGGTATTAATACGGGCTTTGGCTTATTAGCCAACACTAAAATCGCGCCAGAAGATTTGCAATTACTGCAGCGCTCTATCGTGCTTTCTCATGCTGCTGGTACTGGGCAATATATGCAAGATGCCACTGTGCGATTGATGATGGTATTGAAGATTAACTCTCTGAGCCGTGGTTTTTCAGGTATCCGATTAGAAGTGATTAACTTTCTTATTCAGTTGGTCAATGCGGGTGTTTATCCATGTATTCCTGAAAAAGGCTCAGTTGGTGCATCAGGTGACTTAGCCCCCTTGTCACATATGTGTCTGCCGTTACTTGGTGAAGGTGAAATGAGCTACCAAGGTCAAATCATCACAGCGACAGAAGGGCTTGAAATTGCTGGGCTTGAGCCAATTGAGCTCGCTGCTAAAGAAGGTTTAGCTTTATTAAATGGCACCCAAGCATCAACAGCATTGGCGCTTGAAGGGTTATTCCACGCTGAAGACCTCTTTGCTGCCAGTTCCGTGATTGGTGCAATGAGTGTCGAGGCTGCCATGGGCAGTCGCAGTCCATTTGATGCACGTATTCATGCTGCACGAGGCCAAAAAGGTCAAATTGACTCAGCAGCTATTTTCCGTCATTTGCTAGGTGATGAGTCTGAGATTAGCCAAAGCCATGTTGATTGCGAAAAAGTACAAGATCCCTATTCACTGCGCTGCCAGCCACAGGTATTAGGGGCATGCTTAACCCAAATACGTCATGCGGCTGAGGTGTTGGCGGTTGAATCTAATGGTGTGACTGACAACCCATTAGTATTCCAAGATACAGGCGATATTATCTCTGGTGGTAACTTCCATGCGGAGCCAGTTGCTATGGCGGCCGATAACCTTGCTATTGCCATCGCCGAACTGGGATCGATAGCTGAGCGTCGTATTGCGCTACTGATTGACTCTAGCTTGTCAAAACTACCGCCATTTTTGGTGGAAAATGGTGGGGTTAACTCTGGCTTTATGATTGCTCAAGTGACAGCTGCGGCGCTGGCATCAGAGAACAAAACTTATGCTCACCCAGCATCAGTAGACAGTCTGCCGACGTCTGCCAACCAAGAAGATCATGTTTCGATGGCTACATTTGCTGCTCGACGTTTGCGTGATATGTCTGAAAATACACGAGGTGTATTGGCGGTTGAATTACTTGCTGCGGCGCAAGGGCTTGATTTCCGCAAGCCATTACAGCCAAGTAAAGCTGTAGCGAGTGCGAAAGCGCAGTTACGAGAAGTTGTTGAGTATTATGATAAAGACCGTTTCTTTGCGCCTGATATCGATAATGCAACAGACTTGCTATACAGCGCGAGTTTTAACCGTTATCTGCCTGCGGGTTTATTGGCGAGCTTTTAAATGTCGATGATGTAGTGCGTTGACTAAGTGAGAGTGATAACAAAAAGGACCGCAAGGTCCTTTTTTGTTAGGGATTTTTATTAGGGATTTTTATTGGGGAAATATTACATGGTGACACCAATGGATATGACCGCTGCTTCTGAGTTGGTATCGTAACCTGCACCAATCACAAAGCCATTCATAATGGTGTATCTGAGGCCGACTTCCGCTCCCCAGTCCTTTTGACGTTCACGCTCCCAAACAGGCTCAGCACCAACAATCAGTGGGACGATATTATCTGTGGTGTTTTCTTCGTAGATAAACGCCGTGGCGCCAGCGTACACACTTAAATCTTGAGTTAAGCTATAGCTCAAACCAAAACGCCACATGTACTCTTTAGCATAGCCTTCGCCAGGTTCTGGAACATCAATATCGTACTCACTGCCCCATGCATAGCCGATATAGTATCCCCAATCCGCATAATCAGGGTCAAAGTGTTTGGCTGCAATAGTGACACCAAACATGTCACCACGAGTATCAATATAGTCGACTAATAGGGCAACAGAAGGCTTGAACTGTTGAGGTTCCTCTGTGCTTGCTTGGGCGTGTTGGCTATATGCGACTAAGCTAAAAGTGAATAGTAAAGTGAGCCAAATTTGTTTCATGTAAACCTCTACCTGATTAGATGGCGCTATTGTTAGTTGCTAAAGGCTGGAGGTCAATAATTGCGCGTATCTTTCACGACATTGTCGTTGATTTTGGGTTAATTGTTAGCGACTTGTTTCATGTCAGTGAGCGGTTTTATGTGTCAGTGTCATATAATTGATTATCATTGCTCTTGCGAGAAATATGCTATGTTAGTCAGTGTTTTCAAGTGCTAAAGGAATCAATAGTGGATAACGAGTTACGTTCAGATATCGCCGCATGGTTATTAGAAGTTGGGGTAAATAGCCAGCCGTCAGATGGCCTCGCAACCTCAATTTTATTGTTTGCTAGTCTACTGATTGCAGCGATTGCGTATTACATTACTCGCAAGGTGTTTGTGAAAGCGGTCAATGCCATGATCCGTAAGTCAGCAGTGACTTGGGATGATATCTTTATGCGCTACGGCGTATTGGAGAAGTTAGCGCTATTGATACCCATAATGGTATTAGATTTGTTGATACCCATTATTCTGACTCACCAAGACTTGCTTGGCACTATTATTGACCGAGCCATGAGTGTTCTCGTGGTTATTTTTGTTATCCGAGCTATTTATTCATGCCTTGATGCAGTGAATGAAATTGCCGATGTCAGACAAATTAGTCGCCGACTACCGGTTAAAAGTTTCGTGCAGCTATTTAAACTGTTTCTCTTCTTTATTGGTTTTATCATTTCAATCTCTGTTATTGCGGATCAGTCGCCAATCTATTTCTTGAGTGGTTTAGGTGTCGCTACAGGTTTAGTGATGTTGGTATTTAGAGATACCATTTTAGGGTTTGTTGCAGGTATTCAGCTTGCAGCTAACCGCATGGTGAGTAAAGGTGACTGGATCCAAATGGATAAATACGGCGCCGATGGTGCTGTTGACGAGGTCTCTTTAAATACCGTGAAGGTGCGTAATTGGGATAACACGATCACGATGATCCCAGCTTATGCATTGGTGTCTGATGCGTTTAAAAATTGGCGTGGAATGTCAGAAAAGGGCGGACGCCGAATCAAGCGCTCACTCAATATCGACGTTAATAGTATTCACTTTTTAACCGAAGAAGATATGACGCGGTTATCTAAGGTGAACTACTTAAAAGACTATTTCCCGAAAATGGTGTCTGAAATTAACCATGCGAATGAACAAGTGAGCGATATTGAAATGCCAGTGAATGGCAGACGATTAACCAATGTCGGGACTTTCCGTGCTTATTTAGATGCTTACCTTAAAAATAATAATAAACTTCATAAGGATATGACCTTAATGGTGCGCCAATTAGCGCCAACGACTCAAGGTTTACCGATTGAGCTGTATGTGTTTACCAATGATACTCGTTGGGCATTTTATGAGGGAATACAAGCGGATATATTTGATCATATTTTTGCTATTCTGCCAGAATTTGGCTTGAAAGCATTCCAAAATCCGACAGGTGAAGATATTCGCAGCATCAAGCCTGAAAGCGCTGCACATTAATCTCATTACGCATAAAGTCGAGCTTAACTAGCTCGACTTTTTTGTTTTTGCAGGTATGTATTCTGGAATAACTTTAGGGTGCTGACCTGAAATTCCTCGAAAAAAATCTAAAATTTGATTCATATCTGCGGTCATATCGCCACTGGTATTCATCGGTTGATTAATCACAATGGTTTTACGAGCAAAGTCGAGGCCGACGGTAATTATCGGAACTTTAGCTTTTGCGGCAATATGATAAAAGCCAGTTTTCCAACGTGTGACAGGGCTTCGAGTCCCTTCAGGAGCTAATGCCAATTTATATTGTGGATCTGCTGCAAACAATGCCACAGCGGCATCAACCATATTGTTATTTTTCCTTCGGTCTACTGGACTGCCACCTAATAATTTAAAGAACCAGCCCCAAGGGGGTAAAAACAATTGATGTTTGCCTAGAAAGTGAATTTTAATACCTAAGGCGAAACGGGCAATAATACCAATGATGAAATCCCAATTACTGGTATGTGGGCCAACGACCATAATGAACTGCCCTTGATGTGGTGCGCTCCCTTTAAATTGCCAGTGATTTATTTTGAGAAGCCATAAACAAAATTTGCGAAACATGGGGTATTTTCCAGTTTATTGTTACTATTTACGTTAGAATCTAACGATAAGATAATGAAATATTTTATGATTAATTCTGCAGTGCTAGTGAATGATATTAGTTTGTCACTCATAGAAAGTCAGATAATGAACGTGCTTATTTGGCCGAGAATAATCATACAAAAGTACTAAGTTGGCATGCCTTAAATGGAATATCAACACTTAGTCATGACAAGGAGAGTGTGTGAAGCACCTTACAATTTTTTGCCTTAGTGTAATGGCATACTGTATGTCGCCGCTAGTACTGGCTGTCGCGAATGACGCTAAGGTTAACGATGATACTCAAGTGACTGCAGCTAAATCTGACAATGATGTTGTTTTGGCGGAGCAAACCGAACAAGTGCTGAAAACGGTTCCGTTAAAGCCGGTGACAGATCAAGTTGTAGAAACGGGGGCAATTTCGCCTGTCGAAAGCGAAACTGCGCCTGATAAAGTAGCAACTGCAGCGCAAGATGATGCTGTCAATGAACTCAAAAGCGAGGCAGAAAAGCAACCTGACATCTATACGCCGACAACCCCCGTCGCAGCAGTGGATATTAACCCTGAAGATACAGCCTCGATTTCCCTTGATGAGGTGAATTCGAATAGTGCTATTCCGACCGATAGGATCCGTGCGGTTATTTCGAATCAAGAAAAAGCATGGAACAGTGGTGATATTGATGCCTATATGCAAGGTTATTGGAAAAGCGATAAGTTGCGATTTGTGTCTAATGGCAAATACAATTATGGCTGGGACTCAATATTAAGTAGCTACAAACGCAGTTATCCGACACAAGAACGTATGGGGAAATTGAGCTTTAATGTACGTGAAATCAAAATGCTCAGTAATTATGCCGCACTCGTAGTTGGACGCTGGACACTTGAGCGTGCGAAAGATAAACCCAGTGGTGTATTCACCTTATTAATCGAGCGTATTGATGATAAATGGGTCATTACCCATGATCATTCTTCGGACTGATCACATGTTATTTGCACCACTAAATAGATCCCGTTTTTAATGTACAGGAGCTAATCTTTGTCACGGCTTTAGTCAGAAGGGTTATCTTCAGCTTAGAGGCTAATAGTGAATTGCTGTTGGCCTAAATTTCTTCCCTTGCCGTCATAACGCACTTCTGTCAATTCTATATTTCCTCGACAATCTTGAAGTACTACGCTGGTGGAACGAGTACCGTATTCAGGATGTTTGATGAAAATAGCCGACAGTAACCGCTCCCACTCAAGTCCAATGCCAGTATCGGGTAAATTGCTGTCTTGCGCTTGTGTTTGATCTCGCATTAGCTCAAGCATGTGGGGAATGTCGGGAGCGGCATGTTTTAGTACATGTTGTTCAAGTGCCATTTGTCCTTTAGCCATTTTTGGCCACACATCATCTAATGCGCCGTTACTGATGGCATGAAACCCTTTTTTGAGTTGTGTATTTTCTGCCGTGACGCTATTGAAGCACCATAAGTGTTTGTCGTATTGATAGACCAAATTAAAAGGGCTGTAGTTATCAGCATGTTGGGCAAGCCATTGCGGGTTGAAGGTATTGTCATCAGCGAGCGCTTTTAGTACTAATTCGCCTCGACTGCGCATTCCATCTTCACTGGTTTGAAGGCGAATATTAGTTAGCGCTGCAAAATTGCCTAATTGATTTACCCCAAGCCAGGTTCCACCTGCTTGAAGATCTTTACCTGCCAAAATTTGTGTTGTGGCATCTTGTGGCCAAAAGTGAGCAGGCTCGGTAGGTCGGTGGTGGAACTCATCTCGATTGGCACATACGATAAGTGGCCATTTAGGATGCATGTCGACAGCAATGAATAAGATGCACATAGATTCGACTTTTTTAAGGATGATAATTCATCATAACCTAAAAGCCGTAGTGGACAAGTTTTGCTTATTTGAGGAGCAAGTTCACTATTAAGTTAATAGCGAGAGGCAATTGATTTGCAACAGACAAACGCTCTCGATGATCTCGAGAGCGCAGCTGGTTGTTAGTGCTTATGCTCTTTGTGCTGATGGCCAGTGTGTTGACTATCATCATGTTGATGACTGTGTGTATGGCTATGTGAATGGCCGTGTGCGTGGTCATGATTATGAGCATTGAACTGAATCATTAAACGGCTGAGAAACTTCCTTGGGCCTAAACGTAACAAGCAAGCGCTAAAAATCAGCCCGACAATGATCACTGCAGCCACATTTACGGTATCGGGTAAGGTGAGCATTTGATGCCAATCAACCAAGTAAATATTGGCGAATAATAATGCTAAAGCGATAACAGAGGCTAGAGCGATACGCATTGTCCAACTCATCAGTTTAAGTTGACTGATACTCAGCACTGGCGCTGCGATTAAGGCAAAAGCCACAGCCACATTATGCCAACCACTATACGCAAGCGATAAAGCCAATACTGCAGCGCCTAGGTTACAAAAGCGCATAGGTAGGAATACAACAAGTAGTAAGAAAACTTGCAGTGCTGGGTGCTCAAGGTGTACTGATGGGTGACCAATTAAATTAGCCAATATCAGGCTTAATGCAATCCAAGGTGCGCTTCTATCCACTAAATGAGCAAAACCAAAGCGCCAGCTGGATTGCGGAAGATTTTCGTGTGGATCGGTTAACTCAACCTTGCCTAGACTGAGTAATGCGCCAATGATTAGTAACTCAATTGCTTGATATATCGCAAACCAAGGGCCCAATAACAGCAAAGTAATAATTAAGGCCTCTGGGCCAGCGAGACGTTGCAGCCAACGGCTAGAAAGGCGCTCATTTTGCGGTGTTAATCCGGCCTTAAAGCGCAGGCTAGCAATAAGGTAGCTTAATATCAAAATAGGCGAAATGGTCAGTATCCAATTTAAAAATTGCCCTGAGCCATGACTATGGTGGCTATGAGCGTCGCCACCCGTATCCACTAGCAATAATACTGCTAGTAAGGCTACGCCTAATAGGCTGCCAATGCCTGCTTGATATTGGTAACGTCCTTGACGATCATCATTTTGATTGCCATGTGGTTGATGTAATACAACATGCAAAATAGAACCTGTAACAAATGCTTGCAGGTACACGGTATTTTCGATACTCAAATGTTGTAGCAGTTGTTCTCCGGCAAAATAGCCAACACCTGTTAATACCATCATTGCAGTAAGAACGACACTGGCCCATTGCGTGCCAACTTGCGGTTTCAATAACCACCAAATAGCGAGCCCCACAGGCAAACGATGCATGATGACGCCCAAGGCTAGCAATATGGAGTTACCTTCCTGCTGGGCTAAAACCATCGCGCCGCCATCGGTAATGGTATGCAGCAAAAGGCCGGCAATACCTAATGTAAGCGTGACATTGTGGGTGATTTCAGAATAACGATGAAATAAGCGCTCACTGGCAGTTGGTCCCCATAAACCGAACACGACAAACAACAGGGTAATGATACCGCCATGTTCAAGGAGTTCAGGCAAAATGTGGATTAGCACTAATCCGCCTAACGAGACGAAAATAAATCCATCCAGGCCTTTTTGTAAGCCACTTCCTGAAGAGAAATAACGATAAAAAAGCGGACCGAATAAAAGTGCGATACAGCTGGCAACTAGATAGAGCATGGAATCCAAAAGAATCTAAGAAACGGAAAAAACAATCAAGTATATCCTAGTATTTGGATTAACTTAATACTTGTGGTGCTTGATTATTCATCATCATCAGAATTTACACGGTAAAGCATAGCCAAAATCGTGAGTATATAAACAAATTTACTGCTCATACCTCCAATATCGCAGTATTAAGTATACAATGGCGATTCTTTGTTAATTATTAATAGAATAAATGTAATGGACATATTTTCAGCCGCTGTGATGCTGTTTTTAATCATGGACCCGTTAGGGAATTTACCAATTTTTGCATCAATTTTGCGTCACATAGAGCCTAAAAAGCGTCGCCGTGTATTGATACGTGAGTTACTCATTGCTCTAGCGATTATGTTGTTGTTTTTATTTGCTGGTGAGGCGATTCTCAACTTCCTTAATTTACGCCAAGAATCCGTCAGTATTGCTGGTGGTATTATCTTATTTTTAATTGCGATTAAAATGATTTTTCCGCAGCCTGGTGGGGTTGTAGGTTTAGCAGCGGGTGAAGAACCTTTTATTGTGCCAATGGCGATTCCTTTGATGGCGGGGCCGTCAGTGCTAGCAGCTTTGATATTGCTTGCTCATAGTGACAGCTCACGAATGACAGATTGGACTATTGCATTAGTCGCTGCTTGGGGGGTGAGTGCGGTGATATTACTCTTCTATAAAGTCTTTACCCGCATTTTAGGCGAGAAAGGCCTGACAGCGGTAGAGCGTTTAATGGGAATGGTGCTAGTGATGATATCTGTACAAATGTTCTTAGATGGTGTGTCGAGCTACATGAAGAGCACTGCATAAACAGCAAATGATCTTGTTTTAGGATAACTTCGTATTATTAGGCCGCAATAGCGGCCTTTTTTGTTTTTACTGTTTGATGACAACAGGCTGTAATTTAACTTAATAATCAGTATGTTACCTCAGCTGTCTACCTGTGTGAACATTGGCGTTGGAGCGGAGACAAAAAACCTTATCTGCCTGTTTGTAATCGCTGGGTAATAACTGTTAATGTTCAGTTAATCTACACTGTTATAAGTTGAATTATGAAACGGACTTTATTGGTACTTTTGAGCGCAAATTTGTTGGCTTGTAGTCATCAAGCAGCAATGCCTGAATCGGCCTCGCAACAACAGACTGCCCCTAAACCAACAATACAATGCGGTGCAACGCCACCTCCATTAAATACTCAAGGGATTAGAAACAACTTGCTAAACCGAGGTGATATCACGCCTGAAATGACTGAGGCACAACAGCAAGCTGTTATTAATGAATATATTGCTAAACGCAATGATGCCTATAAAAAATGTCACAAAGGGAAGTCGTTATAATGGTTAGTTTTAAGCATTCTCAATTAGGTTTTACTCCGTTAGCACTGACTTTGTCATTAGCATTGAGTGCTTCTTCAATCGCTGCACCTGTTAAATACACGTCACCTGCCGATGCCGGTGTTATCAATGAGCCGCAAATTATTTACTGGCTAACCAAACGTGGTGAGTTAAGCCCTGATGCTACCGAGCTGCAAAAGCAGCAAGCTGTTGCAGAGTTTACCCGTAAAGCACGGGCAAATAACTTAGCGGTTCCTTTAAATCAAACAAAACGAATTAATCAGGTTTTAGCGAATAAAAAGCAGCAACAAAATGTCGCAGCAGTATCAACATTGGCCGATAGTGATGTTGAAAAAGCCGTGAATGTCTTGGCTGTATTAGTTGATTTTCCGGACTTACCTTACAACGATAATCAATTAACCCCATCTGACACTGCAATGTATTACAGCGATTATGCTGTAACGCATTATGAAGACATTTTATTTTCATCTAGCGGCTTTGCAGGACCAAACGGTGAAAACCTACAAACGGCTTATCAATACTTTGATCAAGCATCTGGCGGAACCTTTTCATTCAACGGAGAAGTCAAAGGCTGGGTAACCGCTGATAATAATGCTGCTTACTATGGCGGTAATGATGCTGATAATAATGACAATGATGTTGCAGTGCCTGAACTGGTGATGGAAGCTGTTACGAAAGCGGTTGCAGGTATGACGTCGGCGGAGCTTGCGCAATTTGATATTGAAGATCCTTATGATTTAAATAATAACGGCAATCTCGATGAAGCCGACGGCATGATCGATCACATCGTTATTTTTCATTCTAGCTTAGGTGAGGAAGTCGGTGGTGGCGTGCTAGGCACTGATGCTATTTGGTCGCATCGATTTTTTGTTGGCGCAAGTACATTTGGCTCCACGATTCCTGGTACATCAATGAAGGTCTACGGTTATACCGTGCAGCCTATCGACTCAGCCTCAGGGGTGATTACCCACGAGTTTGGCCATGATCTAGGTCTGCCAGACGAATATGATACAAGCTACGGCGGTGATGGCTCACCAGTAGGGAGCTGGTCGCTAATGGCTGGAGGTACTTGGGTAGGGCAAGCTGCTGGTGGGACATATATTCCAGGCACCAAACCGTCAGGTTTTAGCCCATATGCACGTTCATACCTGCAAGAACGTTATAAGGGGAAGTGGGTCAATGAGCGCACTATTAATTGGGCAGAAATTGGTGAAACAGGCTTAAGTGCTGATCTTGTCAGTGCGGTGAATGCCGAAGAAGTGAATCAATTATCGATTCCGCTACCAGTAACTAACATTGCTTTTAAAGCGCCTTATGCTGGTGAATATCAATACTACTCAGGTAAAGGGCACATGATGACCAATACCATGACGATTGATCTTGATTTGCCTGCGCAATCTCCCTTAATGCTGAGTTTTTATGCATTGTGGGATATTGAAGTTGATTATGATTATAGCCAGGTGCTGATTAACAATGTTGCAATCGCAGGTAATCATACAACTGCTAATAATCCGCTATATAACAACGTTAATCACTATATATCAGGGAAATCATCCGACATCAGTAGTGGAAGCGGCAGTGATGCGTGGGTTGAGCTGACATATGATTTATCTGCATATGCAGGTCAAAGCGTGGAACTGCAAATTAATTACATCACAGATCAAGCCGTAGGTGGCTTTGGGATGTTAGTCGACAATATTTCACTCACGGCTGAAGGTAGTGAGATCTTCAGTGATGACGCCGAAACCGTGTCATCGGTTAATGTAGATGGTTATGCTCGCATTGATGATACCGTCCCAGGCTTACCGCAGCGCTATATTGCACAGCTTCGCAATTATCAAGGCCTTGACGAAGGGTTAGAAAATATTGGCTATGAGCCAGGCGTATTGTTATGGCTAGAAAACAGCAATTACGAAGACAACAATGTCAGTGAGCATGCAGGCTATAGTTTAATCGGTGTTGTCGATGCTGACCAAAACTTGATTATGAATGGCAGTAGTGATGTGCAAGTGCGCGATGCAAGTTTTAGCCTGTATCCGCAAACGGCTTATGGTTCAGATAATCATTTAAGTAATCAAAGTCAGTTTGACGATAGTAACGACTTTAGTGCACCGCTTCAGCCGCAATCAGGCATGGTATTACAACAATTAGGCTTGAGTATGGATGTCACCGCTCAGTCGACCAGTAGCCAAACTGCGACTGTCGAGTTCAGCAGAAATATTGTTGTCTCAGATCCAGACGATCCAGAAATCACAGTGGATTTTGATGTTGTTGTGACTGATTTTGAGGCTGCTTTTTCCGCATCAGTGCAGGGAGGTGATGGTGACTACAGTTATGTTTGGGACTTTGGTGAAGCTGGTGCTAGCAGTGATTTAGCTAATCCTACACATATCTATAGTAGTTCTAACGGGTTTGTTGTGACGCTAACCGTGACAGACTCAACAGGTATCAGTGCCAGTTATAGTCGTATTGTTGAAGTGGTGATTGAGCTTACAGCTGATTTTTCTATTGCCATTGTGGGCAGTAACAATATGACCGTCAAAATGACCAATAATACAACTGGTGGCTTTGGTGCATTAGATTATTCATGGGATATGGGTGATGGCACGACATTAACGGGTGAAAACCCTGCTAATTACACTTATACAACTGAAGGTGAATATCAGATTATACTCACTGTTACTGATGAAAAGGGCAATGTAGAAAAAAGTGCCTGGACATTTTTCTTACCTGCAGTTGTTGAAGATGCACCCGATAATAGTGGTGAAAGTAGTGGAGGTAGCCTAGGCTGGTTATCACTGTTCATGCTGAGTTTATTGATGCGAAAAAGGCAGAGCTGTAGATAATAAACTGATGCAAAATAATAAAAGGCATGGTCTTTACCATGCCTTTTTTAGTTGTAAATAAAACGATTTATCAGTCCGTGCAAGCCATTGAAGGTGCTAATTCACTATTGATAATTTTTACTGCGGCAGGGAGAAATATTTCGCTCACAATGATTTGCTGATCTGCCAAAGTAAAGTAGCGACGGCGTCCCCATAATGGCTCCGATACAGCTTGAGATAAACTCGTCGCTAGTTGTGCTAACTTACTACAGCTCTCGAATTCAGCCACTTCGATTTTGCCTGGCACAATATCATTACTCGAAAAAAGTAACTCACCAAGCGGCCTAGAGCCTAAACGTTTAAAGTTATGTTGCTGATGTTCTGTAAGGCTCTCTGGAATCAACGTGCGTGCAAATACCCAAGGTTTACCATCAAGGCAAAGTAGCACTTCTCTGACCCATACTCGGCTTTGATTAGGGCATTCACCTGCTAAAGGGTTCGTCAGGTGTTCGCCTAACACCTTTACTTCAAAATCTTGGCAACAGCTTTTTAATTTTTGAGTTAAACTGCCAGTGGCAAGTAACCATTCTTTTAAAGCTGTTTTTGGCATAGAATGGAAGTTCTCAGGTGAAAACCATTGAATAGATTCACCGTATGGAAAGCTTAAGCTGGTTACTGTCATTCATTACTCGTTAAAATTTACAAAACGGGTGCAGTTTATCACGACAACGCTTATATCAATAATGGAGTTTGATTAACGATGGCAAAGTACGTATACGCAATTTTTCTTTCACTGATATTTTCAATGAATGTGCAAAGCGCAGATGAAAAAGCCTTAGAAAATTTTGCTTATTATGGTTTTGAACCTGATATTGTCACTAACTATATTTCTAATCGTAAGAAGTTAGGTTTTGTTAAAATCGGTGTCGAATTGATGGTGAAAGATCCTGACCATTTATTGCTAATTGAACATCATGACCCTTTATTACGCTCAGCCATTGTTGAAGTGTTAGGTAATCAAGCCGAAGATAAAGTGAAGTCACTCACTGGTCGTGAAGACATTCGCCGTGAGTGCTATGAAACGGTTAACAGGCTTCTCGCAGAAGAAACGGGTAGTGAATTAGTAGTGAATTTACTGTTTACCAAGTATTTGTACGATTAAATAGAGCACTGAATCTGTGACAGCATCTAAGGCGCCTTCTAAAGGCGCAGCAAAGCATTCGAAAAACGCTAAACTTGATAACAAGCCAGTCAAGAGTCAACGCCGACAGACCAAATCGATCAATAAGCACAGCAAAAAGTCGCAGCAGAAGCTCACCACTGGGCGATTGCAACCTAAAGCATTACATCCTCGAAATAAACATTTGCAAGGTTATGATTTTGAATCACTTATTAAAAAGTGTCCCAAATTGTCCCACTTTGTTAAAACTAATCCTTATGGAAATTTATCAATAGACTTTGCAGATCCTGAAGCAGTAAAGAGTCTCAATGCCGCGATATTAAAGCTGGATTATGACATTGAACACTGGGATATTCCTGAAGGTTTTTTGTGTCCACCTGTGCCAGGTCGTGTTGATTATTTGCATTACATTGCGGATTTATTAAGTGTCAACGGCAAGGTGCCAAAAGGTGCCAAGGTGACAGCGTTAGATATTGGAACGGGTGCCAATGGTATTTATCCGTTATTAGGTATCCAGTCATATGGCTGGCAGTTTGTTGCCAGTGATATAGACCCTATCTCCATTAGTAATGTGGCTAAAATTGCTGAACAAAATAAGTCACTAACCTCAAAGTTATCATTACGTTTACAAGCTAACCCGAGTGCCATTTTTTCAGGCATTATCAATGCTGATGAACGGTTTGATCTGACTATGTGTAACCCGCCGTTTCATCGCTCACTTGAAGACGCGACTAAGGGCAGCATCAAGAAAAATGCTAACCTCGCAGCAAATCGCGCCAAGAGAATGAAATCGAACCTTCATCAAGGTAAAACTGGTGCAGAGTCATCTAAAACAGACCCTAAGCTGAACTTTGGCGGACAAAAAGCTGAGTTATGGTGCGAAGGCGGCGAGCAACAGTTTTTGGCTAATATGATTAAAGAAAGCCAACAATTTGGAACTCAATGTTTATGGTTTAGTTCGTTAATTTCTAAATCTGAAAACTTAAAACCGTGTTATGCCTTACTCGATAAATTGTCTGTAGATACGGTTAAAACCATTGAGATGCAGCAGGGAAACAAGATTACTCGCGTACTTGCATGGAGTTTTTTAACCGAAAAGCAGCGTGAGCAGTGGGCTAAATTTCGCGATATGAAGTGAGTTATTCAATCGATAACAAGCCCATTGCGAGCTTGTTATCAATAAGGGCCACTCTTTAACAGAGCTGATTAATAGAAATGCTTAAAAGAGCTAGGCCAATAATAGTCAAATACAGGCCTATCTCATCACAGCGAATTACTTGGCTTTATTGGCATCAAATTCGATGTTTTCCGCGCCATGGTAGACCAAGAAATGACGACCTTTAGCACGTGCGATAATGGTAATACCCATTTTTTGTGCTAATTCGAGTCCCATCTGTGTAACCCCACTGCGAGAAAGCAGAACCGGAATCCCCATCTTAGCCACTTTGATCACCATCTCTGAAGTTAGACGGCCAGTGGTATAAAAAATCTTATCGTTGCCATTTTCACCTGCTAACCACATATCGCCAGCGAGTGTATCAACCGCATTATGACGGCCTACATCTTCGATAAATGCTTGAATTTGATCATCTTGGCAAATACCGCAGCCATGAACAGCACCGGCATTTTTGTAAGTCTCGTTATAGGCGTTAATGTTTTTAAGTAAGCTATACAATACTGACTGTTTAAGCTGAGGTGTCGGCAAGTTAATATCATCAAGCCCTTGCATAAAGCCACCATAAACCGTGCCTTGACCACACCCCGATGTGACGGTTTTTTCTGATAGTTTTTCTTCTAAATCTGCTGTTTTTTCAGCGGTTAAAATAGCCGCTGAATTGACGTCCCAATCAACAATAATTGACTCTAACAAGCTGGCATCGCTCACAAAACCTTGGTTTTTTAAGTATCCCAATGCTAATGATTCAGGCTTAGCTCCCAGTGTCATTAAGGTCACAATGGGTTGCCAGTTGAGGTACACAGTTAAGGGTCTTTCACAGGCGACAAACTTATCAATACTTTCGCCCAGTTCATTGATTGCTTTTACTGGCAAAGTCAGTGGGACTTCGGCTTGGGTTTTAACAAGTTTAAGTGGGGCTTTTGCTGTGGCATTGGTTTGGGTCATTTACGTAGCGGCCTCTGACTGTGTCATCTGATACCAATAATGTCGGTATTTAAGACGAAAATCGTGATTAAAACTAACTGCCTATCAGCATAGCAACTTTTATACCTCCAATAGTAAGTAGATTGTAAATGCGTGATCTAACACCAATGTTTATCAGTGATAGCTAATTAACGTAGCCTTATGTCCTATTAAAATTAGCAATATGGACAAATTGTCCTACTCTTAAAGTGGAATTAGCGATCTAGGTCAAACTTTAGTAATCAATCCTTCTGGCACTATTTTTGCAGCACTATACGCATAAAGGAAACAAAACCTAATAACCCCAGTATTCAAAGTCATAAGGTTGTTAAATAACATTATGTATTTATTGGTTATTTGTTTGTTTCTTGTTGTTTTCTGATTTCATAAGGCAAAGCTTTTATGCAACATACTGAAAATGTTTGGCCTATTTACGTTTCACTGAAAAAAGTGGAAAAAATGGTTGGTCGCTGGCCGTCGGTGACGTGGGAGGTCGATCAAATCGTCCCTGCTTCTCATCAGGCACCAGAAGGAGCAACGCTGGTGTTATTTGAGCTGCACAAAGATGAGCGTGGTAGTTACCGCATCAATCTCGATATGGATAACACCATGTTATACATCGTTTGTGATGAGCTGGATGACGGGACGTTAATTCCGACTTCAATATCTTGTGACCAAAACGTCGCAGCAGGCTGTTTAGAGTCTGAAACACCGGTATTAAATATCCCAATGCCAGAAGCGCTGGCTTGTTGGGTTGAAGCTTTTATAACGCGTCATGGAGAAGTTGAGATTTCAGCTAAGCGCCGTAAACATGTGAATCGCCGCAAGGATCAAGGCCCAAGCACAAATCACCTTCGGAGCCACTAAATGAGCGATAAACCAAGAGGATTTTTTTCTCGCTGGACTGAGCGTCGTGAGCAGGTTGAAGCTGAAGCTGCTGCTGATTTAGCAGCAAAAACACAGGCAACTGAAACTGAGCAGGTAAGCCCTGAAGGTGACACTGAAACAGTTGATGCGCACACTGTTGAGACGGCTGAACCAGAAAAAATTCTTGAAGCTGAAGATTTACCTGATCCAGAAAAAATCGAGGTTGGTGGTAGTTTTGCATCGTTTATGGGAGCGAATGTTTCTCCTGCTGCAAAATCTGCAGCCTTAAAGGCTTTATGGAAACAACCACAGTATAACGAAATTGATGGCCTACTTGAGTATGCCCTTGATTACAGTAACCAACCTAAGTTGAGCCCTGACGTTTCAGCTGAGTTGGCGAAAAAAGTTTTCCGCAACGTCATGAAAGATGAAGACAAAGCTGAAGATGAAGCGTTACTAGCAAGCGAGGGAGATGACACAGTTGGTGATGCAACTGATGCCCCGCAAGAAGTATTAAGTGAAAAGAGTGAATTAGTCGCGAAGACTGACCCGACTAACCAGAGTGATGATCTGGTTATGGCTTCAGAGGCAGAGATATCGCCTCAGCGCCAAGTTTAGGTCAGAAAACGTCGATAATTTAATGTCCACTATTTTAACGTGGTAGATGTCGTACTTATTGTTTTTAGCAGAAGTGATTAACTCGCTTGATGAAAGAGTTAATGATGAAAGGAATACAGTGCTAAGTAAGTCCATCAAACGTTGAAAACTGTTCAGGAATGCAATGTGAGCAATAGTCAAACCCCGCTTGAACTGCAACAAGTTCGCCAGCAGGTATTAGCACAGACTCAAGTTATTCAAAACTTGATTCCACCTACCGTCAGTTATACTACTGAAGGAAATGTGCTGGTTATCGGCCCAGAAGATCTGGCTCGATTAGCTGCAGACAAATTGTCCAATATGGCGAATGTCGTCATTTTGGCAAATGAAGCCATTACTAGCCAAGATGAAGCACATCTTGAAGCAGTAATGAATGCAGCAGTTAATAGTGAAAGCTATTACAACAAACTTATCTCAGTAAAAGGCTTTTTAGGCCAATTCCAAGTGACGGTAGAAAGCGAAGGCCAAGACAGCAAAGCTGCTGAACTTAGCCTTGTTGCTATTCGTAAACCACATTTTGATATCGTTTTAGATTTAAGCATGGCGCCATGTTTGAACCTTGAAATGCTGCCACCAGGTTATTTTTACGTAGGTCAGGATGCAGAGAAGCTTGCTGATGCATTAACACAAATTCCTGATTTAGTTGGTGAGTTTGATAAGCCACGCTATGTCAAAGTTAACAGTGATATTTGTGCCCACAATCGCAATGGCGTTAATGGTTGTAATCGCTGTTTAAACTTCTGCCCAGCAGATGCTATTAGTAGCATTGAAGACAAAATCGAAATTGACCCTTACTTGTGTCATGGTGCGGGTAGTTGTACCAACGCATGTCCTACAGGGGCCATCGCTTTTGATTTACCTACGCCACAAGCTCTCCATAGTTACATTCAAAAACTGATCAGCCGCTACCTTGAGCAAGCCCAAGCTGCTCCAGTGATTTTATTCCATGACAGTGGTGTTGGTGCTGAGCTGATTACAGCTGATTTAGTCGGGGACATTATCCCTGTTGAGTTAGAAGAAATTACAGTTGCTAGCATCGACCATTGGATGTCATCACTTGCTTGGGGCGCTCGCCAAGTGTTGATTCTTAACACTGACGCAACTGCACCAACATTAACGCAAATGTTAAACGGTGAATTGTCGCTTGCTAATACCATTTTAGATGAAATGGGCCAGCCTCAACGCATCAGCTTAATTGACCCGAGTATGCTTTCTGCGCTGAATGATAAATTAGCGATTAGCTTAGACTGGCCACTAACGGTACCAGCAGCATTTACGCCAACAACTAAGCGTGAAACGTTATACGCCGCAGTGGATCATTTGAATCAGCAAGCTGCAGCAAGCGATACCTGTATTTCAATGAGTAATGTGCCATACGGCAAAGTGGAAGTGAATGCTGACAAATGTACCTTGTGTATGTCTTGTGTGGCGACATGTCCAACTCAAGCTTTAACGGATGGTGGTGATAAACCTGCATTACATTTCGTTGAGCAAGACTGTGTTCAATGTGGTTTATGTGAAACATCTTGTCCTGAAAATGTGATTAGCATTACTTCGCAAATCAACTTAGACCAAGCCTCACGTCAGCAACGCCAAACATTAAAAGAAGAACCACCATTTGAGTGTATTCGCTGTGGTACCGCATTTGCGACACAGTCAATGGTACACAGAATGATAGATATGATTGGTGGACACTCTGCATTTAATGCCAATGTTGAGCGTTTAAAAATGTGTGGTGATTGCCGCGTAAAAGATATGTTTGAAGACATTCTTGAAGACCCAGAGAAGCAACTTCGATAAGAGATCAGATATGACCGAATTAGTTAGAGAAATTTCAGAAAACGATCAGCTACGGGCAGATATTTACCAAATATTGGCAGCCTTGTTACGTCGCGAGCCTAACGCCGAGTTGCTCGCATTTTTAGCTGAGCTTGAAGTTGATGCTGAAGAAGACAATGACATGACAGCGGCTTGGCTTGGCTTGAAAGAAGCTGCGACCAAGTATACCGCTGAAGAGCTTGAGCAAGAATACTTCAATATTTTCTACGGCGTGGGTCGTGGTGAAGTATTGCCATACGCAAGTTGGTTTATGACAGGCTCACTAATGGACAAGCCATTAGCCCTTTTACGTCAAGATTTACTGCAATTAGGTTTTGCTCGTGAAGACGAAGTAAAAGAGCCAGAAGATCATGTGGCTGCATTATGTGAAGTCATGGGTACATTAATTTTAGAGGCTCCTGGTTACCGTCAGTTAGCTTTCTACCAACGCCATATTGGTAGTTGGATTGCGCGTTTTTGCGACACATTAGAACAAACTCCCAGTGCAGCCTTTTACGCACCAGTAGCAAAACTGGCAAAAGCCTTTTTTGAAATTGAAGCTAATGAGTTTGAACAGCTTAGCTTAGATATTCCAGTGAACTGCCCAGGCAGTGAGGCTGAAGCTAAAGCCGCTGAGTCAGCAGAGAAAATTGAACCTTCAACAAACGAATTAGCATCTTAATTTCGTGATTGATGGGGCAAAGATTTACGCCACTGACATTGTAAGTGGCGTAGACCGAAACGGGAGGAGACTCCCACTTAATCTAGGGTAAACAAGACCCTTTTATTTTAGCGTTACATTAAGGAGAGACTATGAAGAAGCAAGCTTCCGTCATGGATCGTCGTCAAATGCTTAAAGCATTGGCTGTCGGTAGTGCCGCTGGCGCAGTTGCTACTGTTAGCGGACAAGCTCTAGCTGCCTCACCAGAAGCCACATCAAGTGTGGATAAAAGTGATGGTTATAGAGAAACAGACCATGTACGTAGTTACTACGCCACCTTACGTAGTAAGTAATTAAAGGAGAATATGTGATGCGATTAACCCGCAAAACAGAGACAGTTGAAGTCGCAGATAAACCTGCACTTGGACTCAATCGTCGCCAGTTTTTGAAATCAGCCACATTGGCAACAGGTGGTATTGCTGCAGCCTCAATGCTGGGCGCAGGCATGATGCGTAAAGCTGAAGCGAAAGATGTACCTTATGATGCACCTACCGAAGTAAAACGTACTATTTGTTCTCACTGTTCAGTGGGCTGTGGTATTTATGCTGAAGTTCAAAATGGTGTATGGACAGGTCAAGAGCCTGCATTTGATCATCCATTTAACGCTGGTGGCCACTGTGCTAAAGGTGCTGCACTGCGTGAACATGGTCATGGTGAAAAGCGTCTTAAGTATCCAATGAAACTTGAAGGCGGTAAGTGGAAAAAACTTTCTTGGGAACAAGCGATTGAAGAAGTAGGCCAAAAAGCCTTAGATATTCGTCAAGAGTCAGGTCCTGATTCAGTATTTTTCATGGGTAGTGCGAAGTTCTCGAACGAACAAGCTTATATGTACCGCAAATTAGCGGCAATGTGGGGCACGAACAACGTCGACCACTCTGCACGTATTTGTCACTCTACCACTGTAGCCGGTGTTGCAAACACTTGGGGTTATGGTGCGCAAACGAACTCATTTAATGACATTCGTAAATCGAAAGCGATGATGTTCATCGGTTCGAACCCTTGTGAAGCTCACCCAGTTTCAATGCAACACATCCTTGAAGGTAAAGAGCGCGGCGCGAAAATTATCGTAGTCGACCCTCGTTTCACCCGAACTGCAGCAAAAGCTGACGAGTTCGTGCATATCCGTCCAGGTACGGATATTCCTTACATTTATGGTTTGTTGTGGCATATTTTTGAAAACGGTTGGGAAGACCAAACATTCATTGACCAACGTGTATACGGTATGGAACGTATCCGTGAGGAAGTGAAAAAGTGGAATCCACAAGAAGTTGAAAATGTTGCCGGTGTACCTGAAAAGCAAATGCGCCGTGTGGCTAAAATGCTTGCAGAGACTAAGCCTGGTACTGTGGTTTGGTGTATGGGTGGTACTCAGCATCACGTCGGTAATGCGAACACGCGTTCATACTGTATCTTGCAATTAGCGCTAGGCAACATGGGTGTTGAAGGTGGTGGTACTAACATCTTCCGTGGTCATGATAACGTACAAGGTGCAACCGACTTTGGTTTACTATTCGATACTTTACCTGGTTACTACGGCTTGAAGACCGGTTCTTGGAAGCATTGGTGTAATGTGTGGGATCTTGATTACGAATGGGTTAAAAACCGCTTCGACCAAGCCCAACACTTAGGTCAAGACCCAATGACTTCGACGGGTATCCCATGCTCACGCTGGCATGATGGTGTACTTGAAGACAAATCTAAGATTGCGCAGAAAGATAACATTCGTATGTCATTCTTCTGGGGGCAATCAGTCAATACCGAAACCCGTGGTCGTGAAGTGCGTGAAGCATTGAACAAAATGGATACGGTAGTGGTTGTCGATCCATTCCCAACCATGGCGGGTGTTATGCATGAGCGTACAGATGGCGTATATCTACTGCCTGCTGCGACTCAGTTTGAAACATATGGTTCTGTTTCTGCATCTAACCGCTCACTGCAGTGGCGTACTCAAGTTATTGAGCCATTATTTGAATCAAAAGCTGACCACATAATCATGTACAAGCTGGCGAAAAAATGGGGCATCGATGCTGAATTCTGTAAGCACATTAAAGTGAATGGCGATGAGCCGTTGATTGAAGATATGACTCGTGAATTCAACAAAGGTATGTGGACTGTTGGTTATACAGGTCAAAGTCCTGAGCGCTTGAAAATGCACCAAGAAAACTGGGGCACGTTCGATATTGAAAGCCTAGAAGCACCAGGTGGCCCAGCAAAAGGTGAAACTTACGGTTTACCTTGGCCATGTTGGGGGACTGCAGATATGAAGCACCCTGGTACACAAATTTTGTACCGCACGGGCCGTGAAGTGAAAGACGGTGGTGGTAACTTCCGTGCTCGTTACGGTGTTGAGCATGAAGGTAACAACATTCTTGCTGAAGGCTCATACTCTAAAGGCAGCGAAATTCAAGACGGTTATCCTGAATTTACCGCTGACATGCTTAAACAGCTTGGCTGGTGGGATGATTTAACCGCCGAAGAGAAAGTTCATGCTGAAGGTAAAAACTGGAAAACTGATATTTCTGGTGGTATTCAACGTGTTGCGATTAAGCATGGTTGTATCCCTTACGGTAATGCGAAAGCCCGTTGTATTGTTTGGAACTTCCCAGATGATATCCCGGTTCACCGTGAGCCATTATATACCCCTCGTCGTGACTTAGTGTCTAAGTATCCAACTTACGAAGACCGTATGGTTGCACGTCTTCCAACCTTGTATAAGACAATTCAAGACAAAGATTTCTCAAAAGACTTCCCATTGGCAGTGACGACGGGTCGTTTAGTTGAGTATGAAGGTGGTGGTGAAGAAACCCGCTCAAATCCATGGCTTGCAGAATTACAGCAAGAAATGTTTATTGAGATTAACCCTGCAGATGCAGCAGATCGCGGCTTACGTGATGGTGATGACGTATTCGTTCACAGTCCAGAAGGCGCTAAGATCACAGTTAAAGCAATGGTGACTCCACGAGTCATTGCTGGTGAGTGTTTCATGCCATACCACTTTGCGGGTGTATTCGAAGGCAAGAGCCTAGAGAAGAGCTACCCAGAAGGAACGGTTCCTTACGTTATCGGCGAGTCTGCCAATACCGTGATGACCTATGGTTATGATGTTGTGACTCAGATGCAAGAGACTAAGTCTAGCTTGTGTCAGATCAGCAAAGCCTAATTAACTTGATGAGGAGATAAGCCATTATGGCAGTCATGAAATTTTTGTGTGACACCAAACGCTGCATCGAGTGTAACGGTTGCGTCACAGCTTGTAAGAACGAAAACGATTCCGCTCTAGAGTGGGGAATTCAACGTCGCCGTGTGGTCACTATCAATGATGGTGAACCAGGCGAAGCATCAATCTCAGTGGCATGTATGCACTGTACCGATGCACCTTGTATGGCCGTTTGTCCGGCGGATTGTTTCTATCAAACCGAAGACGGTCTAATTTTGCACGACAAAGATACGTGTATTGGTTGTGGCTATTGCTTCTATGCTTGTCCTTTCGGTGCGCCGCAGTTCCCTAAAAAGACTGCATACGGCAGCCGAGGCAAAATGGATAAGTGTACTTTCTGTGCCGGTGGCCCAGAAGAGAACCATTCAGAAGCTGAACGCAAGAAGTACGGTGCAAACCGTATTGCTGAAGGCAAATTACCTATGTGTGCGGAGCTTTGTTCAACCAAAGCCTTGCTTGCTGGTGATGCTGAAATTGTATCTACCATTTACCGTGAACGTATGGCAAAACGTGGTAACCCAAATACTATTTGGGGCTACGATCCTAAAACGGGTGATATGGTTTAGGCAGTGCAAATGGTTACGGACAGTGGTCCGTAACCAAGCAAGGAGTGACAATGTTAAACAATCAGTTAAACAAATCACTGCGTAGCTTATTTGCTCTGTTAGTTCTGGTGATGGGGTTGGGTTTTGCGACCACAACGTTAGCGGCAGATGAACAATCAAGTAAGCAGCAGGCAGGGAAAGAAAACCCAGCAGATTTATGGCGAGCAGTTAAGGCCGGTGACTCAGGCTTTACCACAGCTCAAGGTATCGAACCTGGGGTGCTAATTAATGTTGGCGGCAACGAAGGAAGATTACTAAGAGATAAGTATATTACACCAGCAGTAGCGCTTGCGTTGGTGGGTGTATTTGGTGCTTTCTTAATCTTTTACTTTGTTAATGGTCCAGCAAGATTAAGCAAAGGTTTCTCTGGCAAAATGGTCGAGCGCTGGTCGAAGGCAGACATTTGGCTGCATTGGATTATGGCCATTGCGTGTTTAATCTTAATGCTGACAGGCTTAGTGATTTTACTGGGTAAATTTGCGATTCAACCGTACGTTAGTAATAGCATTTGGGCTGGTATTATTGCCTTTTGTAAGCTAGTGCATGATTGGGTTGGTCCAGTATTTATCGTGTCTTGGCTTATGTGTATCGTTAAGTGGATGCCATTACAAACCATCAAGATGTATGACATTAAATGGTTCTTAGTTGTAGGTGGTTATATCAACTTCGGTCCATTTAAAGGTAAGCATCCAGACAGTGGTTTTGCTAACGCTGGTGAGAAAATGTGGTTTTGGACATTAGTCTTCTTTGGTCTATTTATCAGTGTTTCTGGCATGATGTTAGTGCTACCTGGTTTAGACTTACCACGTGAAGCGTCTATGGTTGCGTTACTGGTTCACGGAGTGAGCGCGGCGATCTTAATTGCATTTACGATTGTGCATATTTGGATGGCAACGGCATTAAGTGAAGGCGGTTTGGAATCTATGATTTCAGGCTACTGTGATGAAAACTGGGCAATCCAGCATCACAACCTTTGGTACGATGAGATTAAAGCCAACGGTACGTTGAAATATCAAGACTAAAGCTCATTAGTAAATAACTAAGCGAGTAAAACGCCTCAAAGACACATTGCTTTGGGGCGTTTTTATTGGATTGATATAAAATAAGCTGCTGACGTATCAAAATTGTAAATAATGTCAGTCGTTATTCCTGTCATTCACTCAATAATCTTGCCAATTTCTGTTTGTAAAAAATCAGTCTGATTACCTTGTTGCTGCATCGTGTTGGAGCTCCTGTTTACCGTTTAGGCTGGACGATGAAGATAGTGGATTAATTGGTTGTCAGCCTCTTGTTTTTCACACCGGTAAAATCGGTTGTAATAAGAGAGAAGGTGATGTGATTGTTAATGATGTCATCAACATTTATCAATTCCACCTGGTCATATTCCTTCATAGCTAAAAATACTATTGAATAAGCTTTTAAGCTCAAATAGCTATAAGTAAATAATAAGAATTCTCAATACCAAAGTGAGATTATTTCTTTATAAATCAGTCACTATGTTAATTTTTTTAACATTTGTTGTTGGCTATTTTTTACCCCGTTCTAGATGTCTTCCATAATGCTCATGATAAAAATTTGACCTAGTTAACGCTTTCTACTTTCCGTGTCTTTTTTTGGAATATGAACAGGTGCTAGATCAATTTTTTCTTCGTTATCTCTCTATATATTAGCCACGTAAATTTGTGGATATTATTCATTTAGAAGTGTTTTTACCTTTCTGGCCTACTTAGTTAACCATTTGTTTACAAATGGTGTTTAGTGACCGTAAAGGCCTACAAGGGCATCAACCACAGAGTTGGTGTGATTTAAACCGGGAGTAAAGATGAAGAAGCAACAGCCTGATCTGAATCGCAGATCTTTGCTGAAAGCCATCACCGTAGGTAGCGCTGCATCAGCAGCCATCGCCGTAACTGGTGTGAGTGTGGCTCAAGCAACCGAGAGTAACGTTAGCAAGAAAGATTCTAACGGTTACAAAGAAACTGCGCATATTCGTAGCTACTACGATAGCTTACGCGGCTAATTCAGGAGAAATAAGCGATGAAGTTAACTCGCAAGTCTACCGCAGCTCCTAAAGCTGCTACCAAGTCGCTCGGTATCAACCGTCGTCAATTTATGAAGAATGCAGGTATTGCTACTGGTGGTATCGCCGCTGCTTCACTAATGGGCACTGGCATGATGCGTAGAGCAGAAGCTCATGATGTACCTCATGATGCGCCAACTGAAATCAAACGTACTGTATGTTCTGCATGTGCTGTTGGTTGTGGTTTATACGCTGAAGTACAAAATGGCGTTTGGACAGGTCAAGAGCCTGCATTCGATCACCCATTCAACGCTGGTGGTCACTGTGCTAAAGGTGCTGCTTTACGTGAACATGGTCACGGTGAAAAGCGTCTTAAGTACCCAATGAAACTTGTTGATGGCAAGTGGAAGAAATTATCTTGGGAACAAGCTTACAACGAAGTCGGCGACAAAATGCTTGATATTCGTGAAGAGTCAGGTCCTGATTCAGTTTACTTTATGGGTAGTGCTAAGTTCTCGAACGAAGGCTGCTACATGTATCGTAAATTTGCGGCAATGTGGGGCACGAACAACGTAGACCACTCTGCACGTATTTGTCACTCTACCACGGTAGCTGGTGTTGCTAACACTTGGGGCTACGGTGCGCAAACTAACTCTTTCAACGATATCCAGAATGCAAATGCAATCTTCTTCATCGGTGCAAACCCGGCTGAAGCGCATCCAGTTGCAATGCAGCATATCTTAATCGCGAAAGAGAAAAACAACGCTAAGATTATCGTTGTTGACCCTCGTTTCTCACGTACTGCTGCACATTCAGATCTTCACTGTGCATTGCGTCCAGGTACTGATATCCCATTCATCTACGGTATGCTTTGGCACATCTTCGAAAACGGTTGGGAAGACAAAGCGTTCATCCAAGAACGTGTTTTCGAAATGGAAACTATTCGCGAAGAAGTGAAGAAGTTCCCACCGAAAGAAGTTGCAGACATCACTGGTTGTAGTGAAGAAGAAGTTTACCAAGCTGCGAAAATGATGGCAGATAACCGTCCAGGTACTGTTGTTTGGTGTATGGGTGGTACTCAGCATCACGTCGGTAATGCGAACACTCGTGCTTACTGTATCCTTCAATTAGCACTAGGTAACATGGGTGTTAAAGGCGGCGGAACAAACATTTTCCGTGGTCACGATAACGTTCAAGGCGCAACTGACTTAGGTTTATTATTTGATAACTTACCTGGTTACTACGGCCTGACTTCTGGCGCATGGGATCACTGGACAAACGTTTGGGACCTAGACAGAAATTGGGTTTCTAGCCGTTTCGACCAAAATGAATACCTTGGCCGTGTGCCAATGAATACTCCTGGTATTCCTTGTTCACGCTGGCATGACGGTGTTTTAGAAACACCTGAAAAATTAGCGCAAAAAGACCGTGTACGCATGGGCTTCTTCTGGGGGCAATCAGTTAACACTGAAACTCGTCAAGATGATGTTCGTGAAGCACTAGACAAGATGGACACTGTTGTTGTTGTGGATCCTTTCCCAACTATGGCTGGTGTTATGCACCGTCGTCAAAACGGCGTTTACTTGCTTCCAGCTTGTACTCAGTTTGAAACTGAAGGTTCAGTATCTAACTCTGGTCGTTCACAACAATGGCGTGAAAAAGTTGTTGAGCCATTATTTGAATCAAAAACTGACCTTGAGATCATGTACCGTCTATCTCAAAAACTTGGTTTTGCTGAACAGTACACTAAGCGTATAGCTAAAGATGCAAATGACATTCTAGTTATTGAAGACATCACTCGCGAAATTAACCGCGGTATGTGGACAATTGGTATGTCAGGTCAAAGCCCTGAGCGTATCAAAGAGCACACTCAAAACTGGGGCACGTTCAGCAACAAGACACTTGAAGCTGCTGGCGGACCTGCTAAAGGCGAAACTTACGGTTTACCTTGGCCTTGTTGGGGTACTCCAGAGCAGAAGCACCCAGGTACTCAAATCCTATATAACACGCACAAACACGTGTTAGAAGGCGGCGGTAACTTCCGTGCACGCTACGGTATCGAATACAAAGGTAAGAACCTTCTTGCTGAAGGCAGCTTCTCTAAAGGCGCTGAAATCACAGATGGTTACCCAGAGTTCACTGCAGACATGCTTAAACAGCTTGGCTGGTTCGATGAACTAACTGCTGAAGAGAAAGTTCACGCTGAAGGTAAAAACTGGAAGACTGATATCTCTGGTGGTATCCAACGCGTTGCAATGAAGCACGGCTGTATCCCTTACGGTAACGCTAAAGCTCGTTGTATTGTTTGGACATTCCCTGACCAAGTACCTGTTCACCGTGAGCCGTTATACACGCCTCGTCGTGACTTAGTATCTAAGTATCCAACGTACGCAGATATGCAAGTACACCGTTTACCTACGCTGTACAAAACAATTCAAGACAACGACAACAGTGCTAAGTACCCACTTGCGCTAACATCTGGTCGTCTTGTTGAGTACGAAGGTGGTGGTGAAGAGTCTCGTTCTAACCCTTGGTTAGCAGAGCTTCAACAAGAAATGTTTGTTGAAATCAACCCTGCTGATGCTGCAGAACGTGGTCTACGTGATGGCGATACAGTGTGGTTAGAAGGTGCTGAAGGCGGACGCATCAAGATTAAAGCAATGGTTACTCCACGCGTTAAGCCTGGTGTTACTTGGATGCCATACCACTTCGCGGGTGAAATGCACGGTGAAAGCCTTGCACCTAACTACCCAGAAGGCACTGTTCCTTACGTACTAGGTGAATCAGCTAACACTGCACTGACCTATGGTTATGACCCTGTAACACAAATGCAGGAAACCAAAGCGTCGCTTTGTCAAATTGAAAAAGCGTAATTGCAGCTTAAGCTAGGAGAATTGCCAAATGGCTACAATGAAATTTTTATGTGATACCAAGCGCTGCATTGAATGTAATGGTTGTGTCACAGCTTGTAAAAACGAAAACGACTCTGCTTTAGAGTGGGGTATTCAACGTCGTCGCGTAGTAACTATCAATGATGGTGAGCGTGGTGAAGCGTCTATCTCAGTAGCATGTATGCACTGTAGTGATGCACCTTGTATGGCAGTATGTCCTGCAGACTGTTTCTACAAAACAGAAGACGGCATTGTGCTTCACGACAAAGATACTTGTATCGGTTGTGGTTACTGTTTATATGCATGTCCTTTCGGTGCTCCACAGTTCCCTCAGTCTGGCGCTTTCGGCAGCCGTGGCAAGATGGACAAGTGTACTTTCTGTGCAGGTGGCCCTGAAGAAGATCATTCTCATGCTGAGCGTGAGAAGTACGGTGCTAACCGTGTTGCTGAAGGTAAACTTCCAATGTGTGCTGAGCTTTGTGCAACTAAGTCTCTACTTGCTGGTGATGCAGAAATTGTTTCTGCTATCTTCCGTGAGCGTGTTGCTTACCGCGGAGCTAACAAAGGTGTTTGGGGTTAATCTCCAGACGTGTTAGTCAGCTTAGCTATGATGCCTAGGGCAACCTAGGCATCAAATAGCATAGAGGATGTAATATGAACAAGTGGTTCAAACAAATTGGCGTTGTTATCGCATTGATGTTCAGTGTTATGACATTCGCACACGCTAGTGGAAGTGGTGAAGAATCTCTTACCGTTCAAGATGGCAATGCGCAATTATGGGCACAGCTTAAAGACGGTGTAGAGGGACGTACCACATCGACAAGTGAGTTCCATGCACAACCAATCAATACTTATGATTTACGTGTATTCGAACTTCGTAGTGACTTATTAGCGCCAGCGTTATTGGCTGCGCTATTTGGTATGATCATCATCTTCTTACTGTTTATCAAAATAAACGGTATTTCAAAATTACACGGTGGTTTCACCGGTAAGATGGTGTATCGCTGGTCTAAATTTGACGTATCAATACATTGGCTTGGTGCTATTCCATGTATGTTATTGATTTTGACAGGTTTAGTGCTATTGGCTGGCCGTTTCTTCTTCCAACCGTATATCGGTGAAGGAATGTGGTCTAGCATGGTATATTTGTCTAAAGAAATCCATGATTACATGGCTATCCCATTCATGTTGGGTTGGGCGTTAATGGTTGTTCTTTGGGCTAAAAACCAAATGCCAAAAATGTATGACATTAAATGGATGATGGTTGTTGGTGGTTACATTAACTTCGGTCCATTTAAAGGTAAGCACCCTGACGCTGGCTTTGCTAACGCAGGTGAAAAACTATGGTTCTGGGCATTTGCTCTATTCGGTCTATTCATCTCAGTATCAGGAATGTTATTACTGTTCCCGAACTTATTTGAACCAAGCCGTAACCTAAGCTTACTTGCTCTTGTTGTTCACTCAGTGAGTGCAATTATTATCTGTGCTTTCTCTATCGTTCACATCTTCATGGCAACAGCTATGTCTGAAGGTGGTATGGATTGTATGGTGTCTGGTTACTGTGATGAGCAGTGGGCTAAGCAGCATCACAACCTTTGGTATGATGAAATCAAAGAAAAAGGCGAGCTTAAATACAGAGACTAGTCGTCTTGGAATTTAAGTAAAAATACCCTCAATGGCATCGCTTTTGAGGGTATTTTTGTATCTGACTTTGATAGATCAAAATTTAAACATAGACATTTCTTATAATTAACATAGTGATATTGTTTATTAGTGATTAATTATTTAACAGGTGCTAATCTGTGATCTCCTTGGTAAAAATTAACTCCTTGGCTTGTTATTCAACGTTAAGTTATAGATAGTTCACACAAAGGTCAGTGATTTAAAAGTATTCTGCTCACACTGCAGCTATGAGCTGCGAGTCTGCTCATTCTTAAGGTAGGAAATGCTATGTCATCAATAATTAAACCATCAGACACCATTATTCAGTCGCCTTATCAAGCGAACATTACCACGCCAGACTGGATGATCAGTGCGATGGAGAAAGTGATGCAGTTTTATGTTGATCGTAATTTACGATTGGACACTGTATCTGCTGAAATGATGCCAAAGCCAGTTGAAGGTAAAAAGTACATGCTTTATGCGCATGTGCCTTTTTGTCATACCTTGTGTTCTTACTGTACTTTCCACCGTTTCTTATTTAAAGAAGACAAAGCCCGTCGCTATTTTGTTTCTTTACGTAAAGAAATGGATATGGTGAAAAATTTAGGTTATGACTTCGAATCTATGTATATCGGTGGCGGGACTACCACGGTATTAGAAGATGAGTTAGCACGTACCATTGAACATGCAAAAACCTTATTCCCAAATATTAAAGAGGTATCGTGTGAATCCGATCCTCAGCATCTCGATAGCGAAGGCTTCAAGCAGTTAGAAGGCTTAGTCGACCGTATGTCTATTGGTGTACAAAGCTTTAATGATGATATCTTGACCATGACAGACCGAATTGAAAAGTTTGGTACTGGTCAGCAGACGTTCGATAAAATCATGGCGGCTAAAGAGCTATTCCCTATCATTAATGTCGATTTGATTTTCGGTTTCCGTGGTCAAACAGATGAAATCATCCAGCATGATTTGGATATGGCATCTAAATTAGACCCACGCCAAATTACTACTTATCCATTGATGATTACTCACCAAACACGTAAAAGCGTCAAGGGTAAACTGGCTGCGCCGCACGGTGATATGGCCCGTCAATATCGTCAAATCCTTAACAGCTTAAACGGTCAATATACGCAACTTTCAGGTTGGGCATTTGGTAAAGCCAACAACGAAGGCTTTGATGAGTATGTTATTGATTATGATGAGTACTTAGGGGTTGGTTCAGGCTCTTTCAGCTTCTTGGATGACACCTTATACGTGAATACTTTCTCGCTGAAAAAGTATCAAGAGCGTGTTGAGAACGGCCTGATGGGCGTTGAGCAACAAAAGCAATACGGCAAAAAAGAAGTCATGCAATATCGCTTCTTATTAGGTATGTTCTCAGGCCGTTTATCACGTAAATATTTCCGTGAAACCTTTGGTGTGAATTTAGACACTGCCTTGTTTAAAGAAATGGCTTCAATGAAAGCGATTGGCGCAATTAAAAATGACCCGAACGATCCAGATAATTTGATTTGGACCGATAATGGTAAAATGATGGGCTTGCTGATGATGAAAGAGTTTTACTCTGGTATGGATAATGTCCGTGCACAATTACGCAAACCACTCAGACCAGAAGACATATAAGCTTTCGCTATAATCAGCTGATATCGTCTAGCAAATATCGTGAAATTAAAGGCAGTGATAATCTTCACTGCCTTTTTTGTTTTTGCAGTATACTGATTTTGATATCACTCAAATGACTGTGGTTCCATTGAGATGGTTTCATTGCGGTTGAATAATTCAGACAGAGAGCGCTATGGCTAATATATTACTCCTTGCCAATATCAATTGTGACCGACTTCTGCAGCTTGATAAACCACTGCAAACAGGTGGTCGCTTTCATTATCAAGACGGCGGCTCACGTTTGGGCGGCGGCGGTGCCAATACAGGCATCGGCTTGGTATGGGCAGGGCATTCGGTGTCTTTAGTGAGCCAAGTGGGTAATGATAAGGTGGGTAACTGGATATTGGCGCAAGCCAGTACTCAAGGGTTGGATTGTCGGCTTGTCGAGCGTTTTGAAGGAACCACATGTGAAATGTTGTTGGTCATGACGCCTGATGGCGAGCGCACAATCATTCGCCCACAACGGCCAGTTTTTGAATTACCCTCTCCGCCGAAATGGCAGCAGTTTGATGCGCTATATACTAATTCATCAGCAAAAGGCATTAGTGGCTGGACGACTTCGGCGTTAAACGATTGCCTTGTCGTCTCTCAATTAGCCAAAGATGAACGCGTTCGTCCTTGTCATGTGCTTATTGCTTCAATCACTGATATGCAAGGTCGTTGTATTGGAGATAAATGGGAGTTTGCCGAGCAAATTGCTGGTGAGTCTTTACAATATTTTGTGGTCACAGACGGTGAAAATGGTGCAGTCGCTTATAGCAAAGACGCACAAGTGCATGTGCCTGCAGTATTAGCTGAGGTTGTTGATACAACAGGTGCTGGCGATGCCTACGCTGCAGGACTGATCCATTACTTGTGTCAGCAAAGAGGTATTAAAGAAGCGATGGAAGAAGGGGCTCGTTGGGCAGCATTCGCGGTTGCGACCCCTAGTTCAGTACCAGGACAGTGCTTGCAACACTATTTAACTGCGCCAGAATCTGAGTAGAGGTGGGCCTAGGCCGTACACATTCAGCTTCATCGTTTCGTCATTTTTGTGTCGCTAATCTGTCATATTGCAAGATTATACTTTCGCCGTAATTTGTTGAAAGCTTAGTCTTTTTCATCGGAGATTGCGTTTTAGCTGTACTCTTCCTACTTCCTGGAAGTTAATTACAACCCTATTTATTCTGTTTGATCTTACGGCCCTGCATTCCCCCATTTGCAGGGCTTTTTTTATTCATTTTTGTCGCTGACGAATTGAGTGCGGTTAGCAAATTGAAAACTAATTGGAAAATCGGTGCGTCACTTAGGCTTTTCAGTTAGTATTTACATTGAGTTAACATATTCGCAGGAACCCGTTCTCTGGGGTTCGCCTGAATTTATGCGCGATGAAGTTATTAGGGGCATTATGGGAAATAAAGTTTGGAACGATAAAAAACGTTTTATCTGGATATTATCCATTCTACTTTTGGCTGCATTTATAGTAACAAGCAGTATTAGCTATCAAGTTGCACATGACTCGTTAAGCGAACAGATTGAAGACAACACATTGCCACTGACCAGTGACAATATCTATTCCGAAATTCAGCAAGATTTATTACGCCCTATCTTTATTTCATCTTTGATGGCTCAAGACACCTTTGTCCGTGATTGGACGATTAATGATGAGCAGCAACCTGAAAAGCTAGTGCGCTACCTGAGAGAAATTCAAAACAAATACGATACAGTGACCAGTTTTTTTGTATCAGAAGCGAGCCGAAATTATTATCATTCTTCAGGGGTTCTGAGAAAAATAGAAGACGTCTCTAATGACGATGCATGGTATTTTCGAGTGCGCTCTTTGCCGCAAGATGAAGACTACGAAGTTAATATTGATACCGATACTGCTGATAAAAATCGTACCGTGATTTATGTAAACTACAAAGTTTATGATTTTGAGGGTAACTTTATCGGTGTTACTGGAGTCGGACTTGCCGTTGAGCGAGTTAAAAAACTGATAGATCTGTACCAAACACGTTATAACCGCCGAGTATATTTTTCCGATAGGCAGGGCAATATTAAACTGCACAGCAGTGGATTTGAAGGTGCTACCACATTACAGAGTAGTGCAGGGCTAGAAAAGCTGGCGACTCGAATTCTCACCAGTCCTAGTGCATCATTTTCTTACCATAGAGATAACAGAACGATTTACTTAAACAGCCGCTTAGTTGAAGAGTTCAAATGGTACTTGATGGTAGAACAAGACGAAGTGCAAGCAGAGAAAAAACTACTAACGACGTTTTGGATTAATATTGGTTTGAGTTTGGTTGTGACCTTAGGGATATTGTTTATTGCCAATATGACTATAGGTAAATATCAGCGAAAGTTAGAGTTAATGGCATCCACAGACAAGTTAACTGGTGCAGCCAATCGACAAGTTTTTGAAGATTACTTTGCTCAGGCACTATCTCGCTCAGTGGTAGATGGCACAGTTATGTCAGTGCTGATCCTCGATATTGACCACTTTAAACAAGTGAATGATCAATATGGTCATAACATTGGCGATCTTGTCATTCAATCTGCAGCGAATGTGCTTAAATCCCATTTAACAGATGCCGACTTGTTATGTCGCTGGGGCGGCGAAGAGTTTTTAGTTTTATTGGCTAATACCAATATCAGTCAAGCTAATGAGTTGGCTGAAAAAATGCGAGAGTCAGTCGCAGCGAAAACCATCAAGGTTAATGGGAGTAAAATCAGTGTCACCTTAAGTTGTGGGGTGGCTGAACATCGCAAGACAGAAAAACCAGAAGAGTTAGTAAATCGCGCTGATATCGCCCTTTACCAAGCGAAAGAACAAGGTCGAAATCAGGTGGTTTTATCTTATTAAAGTAGCGCTTTAACAATGAGAGAGTAGTCATGGCAGGCCATGTGTTAGCAAGCAAAATATCAGGATTATTTTGTGGGGATAAAATTAATTCTTTAGGCAGTATCGACAGTGGGATGAACAACAAATTGCCCATGCAAGTACTGAAGGTTAATCAACATCAAGTTGAGGGAGATGCTCAAGCGGATCCGATTCATCATGGTGGCGAAGAGCGAGTATTACATCATTTCCCTCGAGAACATTATGGGCAATATCGTCGCTGGGATCTCATCAGCAATCATAAAGACGTGCCAGCGATGGGTGAAAATATTAGTACCGTCGGACTCGATGAGTCTCAGGTAAATATTGGCGATATTATTCAAATTGGCGAAGTACTGTTGCAAGTGACGCAGCCACGCTCACCTTGCTTTAAGCTAAATCAGCAATTCGGCCATCCTAAATTTGCTCTCGCCATGCAAGAGAGTCGCATGTGTGGTTGGTTTTATCGGGTATTACAAGCGGGTGAGATTAACGCTAGCGATAGCATCGTCCTCATTGAGCGTAAATCTGATATCAGTGTTGCGCAAGCAATGAAAATCTATTTCTTACCAGAAGTCGATGCCGAGCAATATCAACTGCTGATGCAGTGTGAAGGACTGGCTAATAATTGGGTTACCAGTATGCAAAAGCGTATCGATACTCAAACCATTGAGAATTGGCAGTATCGTTTATATGGCCCAGAAGGTGAGCCTGTTGAGTAAATCTTAACTTGCTCATCAATTAAATCGCAATAAAAAACGCACTGTATAGTGCGTTTTTCGTCTCTGATTAAAGCATCCGTTTATTCAATTTTAAATCGGGCTACTAACACATCAAGTCGACTTGCTAAGCTATTCAGTGATTCACTGGCTTGGGCTGCGGCCTTGGCTGTATCAGCTGTGCGCTGAGTAATGTCGTTGATTTCAGTGACATTACGATTAATGTCTTCGACAACGGTAGATTGCTCTTCTGTTGCCGCTGCCACTTGAATGTTCATATCGCTGATTGATGCAATTTGCTGGCTAATACCGCTAAGTGATTGGCTCGCTTCATCCACAGCGTTAACGCCTTCTTGAGAACGATTACGAGATGTTTCCATTGCAACAACAGCACGGCTGGCTTCAGATTGTAATTTATCAATCATGGTTTGCACTTCGTTAGTTGAATCCGCTGTACGTGAAGCAAGGCTTCTAACTTCATCAGCAACCACTGCGAACCCTCTACCAGCTTCTCCTGCACGTGCAGCTTCAATCGCAGCGTTGAGTGCCAGTAAGTTGGTTTGCTCTGAAATAGCGCGGATCACATCTAAGATACCGCCAATAGACTTAGTGTGAGTCGCCAATGACTCAATCACTTCACCGACCTGTTCTACGTCATTTGAAAGTTGATTAATGGTGCTCCTTGCACTCATTACCACTTGCTGTCCATCAGAGGATTCGGTATCTGCTTCTTTAGCCGTTACCGCTGCTTGGGCTGCATTACTGGCAATTTCATTGACCGTTGCTCCCATTTCATTAATGGCGGTGACAACCATAATGGTTCTATCTTTTTGCTGCTGGCTGTCATCTAAAGTTTGGTTTGCTTGGGCTGAAACATCTTTGGCGGATAAACTCAGTTGTTCACTGGTTCTAGCCACTTCAATGACGGATTCTTGTATTTTCGTGATAAAGCTATTAAATCCTTTTGCCAGCTGAGCCAGTTCATCATGACCTTCAACTGGAAGACGTTGACGTAAATCACCTTCACCTTCGCCAATATCTTTAAACAGTTCGGCAACCTTAGCAATAGGGCGACTCACTGAAGAAGCAACAGCACTTGCTACGATAATAAAGAACACTGCGATAATGATGGTACCAAGTATGATTTGGTACACGGCTTTATCGAGTAGGGCAAAAATCTCAGACTCAGGCACTTCCGCAACTAAGTACCAGTTCATAGCAGGAATATAACTACTTGCCACCATTTTACTTTCACCATTAACCTCAATGCGCATTAAGTTAAAGTCATTTTTAGCTAATAAAGATTGGCTATTGGTGCCAGAATAAAACCCACTTAAATTGGCTTTACCTATCTTGTTCGGATCTGGGTGAAGTTTCACGCTACCTGATGCGTCAACAAGATAAACAAAGCCACTATCTTCAATCTTGAATGAAGCAAGTTGTTGCACCATATCATCAAGAGATTTAGCTAAACCGACTAACCCTCGGCCATTAGGTTGCTGATAGTTGATAAACAGTTTTACTTCGCCAGTTGTTTCAGTAAAGACATTCAGCATTCGCTCCTGTCCGCTATTGAGATAGTCGAAAAACCAACTATCTTGCTGCGGATTAAGAACGCGAAGAAAACCATCTTGAGTGTAATAAGCTGCTGTTTCACGGTCCGCGTAGGAGGCTTGTACTAACTGATACTGTGCTTGTATATCACCTAACTGGGCAATCACATCGTCTTCTCTATCATTGGGACGACCTTGCTCTACCCAATCCAGTAGCATTCGGCTTTTTGCCAGTTGTTCTGCGGCATTGAGCAAGTTGTTAATATCAAGCTCTAATTTATGACGTATTTGCATCAATAAGCTCGGCAGTTCTGAATCAATCATACGCTGCTCAACAACGACTTTCGCGCTACGCTGGCTCAGTACTCCCACTAGCATGGTTGAAAACACCACGCCAAAGATCATCGAGAATAAGATTTTTTGTTTAATGGATAGATGTTTTAGCTGATTCATTCGGACAACCTAATAAGTTCGATATGTTTAATATCGGCAATTTGCGGGATAATTAAATAGGTTTTATGTGGTCTTGAGCTAATTTTGCGGTAATAGGTTATTTATACAATAAAAAAACGCACCAATTAATAGTGCGTTTTGTTCAAGTGACAATTTTGCTTAAGTGATACTAAGGATATCAACTACATATTTGGATAGTTTGGACCACCGCCGCCTTCTGGTGTGACCCAAGTGATATTTTGGCTTGGGTCTTTAATGTCACAGGTTTTACAGTGGATACAGTTTTGCGCATTAATCACAAACTTGTTTTCAGGACCTTCAGCGACGACTTCATACACGCCAGCAGGGCAGTATCGTTGCGCTGGTTCGTTGTATTTTATTAAGTTTACCGCGATAGGAATTGAGGCATCTTTAAGTTGCAAATGACACTTCTGATCTTCCTCATGATAGGTATTTGAAAGATAAACAGAAGACAGTTTATCAAAGCTTAATTTACCATCCGGTTTTGGATACTTTATAGGAGTAAAGTCTTTCGCTAAGCCCATTTCTGCATGATCTGGGGTTTCATCTCGCAAGGTGATTGGGAACTTGCCGCCAAACCAGTTTTGATCGATAAAGTTAAATGCGCCCCCCAAATAAGTGCCAAACTTATGCAGAGCAGGGCCAAAGTTACGTGATTGGAATAACTCTTCGTGTAACCAGCTTTGTTCGATACGAGTTTGGAAACAATCAAGATCCTTACCCGCTTCAACACCAGCCATTAAGGCTTCACCTAAGGTTTCGGCTGCCACAATACCGCTCTTCATTGCAGTGTGAGTGCCTTTAATTTTGGCAAAGTTCAAGGTGCCAGCATCACAGCCAATCAGAAGACCACCAGGGAAGCTCATTTTTGGTAGTGAGTTTAAGCCGCCTTTCGCGATTGCGCGCGCGCCGTAGGTTAAGCGTTCACCACCTGTCAGTGTTTGGCTGATCACAGGGTGCTGCTTATAACGTTGGAACTCGTCAAATGGACTGACGTGAGGGTTCTTGTAGTTTAAGTCGATGATTAAACCTACCGCAACTTGGTTGTCTTCCATGTGGTATAGGAATCCGCCACCTGAAGTACCTTGGTTTAATGGCCAGCCACCAGTATGGACAACTTTACCTTCTTGATGTTGCTCGGCAGGAATTTTCCAGATCTCTTTAAAACCTAAACCATAATGCTGTGGGGTCTTTCCGTTATCAAGGTGATATTTTGCGATTAGCTCTTTACCTAGGTGGCCTCGACAACCTTCAGAAAAGACGGTGTATTTGGCATGTAATTCCATACCTGGCATATAGCTGTCTTTTTCTTCGCCGTTAGCGCCGACGCCCATATCGCCAATTAAAATGCCTTTTACGCTGTTATCTTGATTAAACAGCACTTCACTTGCAGCAAACCCTGGGAAAATTTCAACGCCTAAGCCTTCGGCTTTTTCAGCTAGCCAGCGGGTTAAGTTCCCGACGCTGATAATATAGTTGCCTTCATTATGCATGGTTTTAGGCACTAAGCTGTTCGACATTAACTTGGAGTTTGACTCTGAGCTAAGTAAATAAATCTCGTCGTGAGTCACTTTGGTATTCAAAGGGATATCGGATTCTCGCCAATCTGTGAACAATTCATCCAATACTTTAGGTTCGAAAACCGCACCTGATAAGATGTGCGCTCCAACCTCAGAGCCTTTTTCAACCACACAGACGGTCATTTCTTTATCTGCATCTTGTGATATTTGCATTAATCGACATGCAGTAGCGAGTCCGGCAGGTCCTGCACCGACTATTACTACATCGAATTCCATAGATTCGCGTTCCATCATCTCACCTTTGATCTTCGTTTCCCGGTTTATGGCGGGTTTGTTGTTTTTTTGTTTTACTCACCTTACCTCAAAAATGACTTAGGTCACAGTAGCAACTGCGATTTTGAGCTCGTGAGCTAGCTCGCAAATCTTTACAGATTTTGCTCAAACTGGGACAAATTGTCATAAAAAGGTACTGATCCGAGTGATTTTAGGCCTATAATCAAGGTTGACGGTTCTCCGAGCTCTATATCCTACGTCCACAGATACGGGTATTTAGCCGTGGTAATAATGCCACCGGGGTGAGTAAAGAAATGCGCTTACCTCCCACACTTGGAAAGGTTAACATGTCCCAACTACAAGACAGCTTTGGTCGAAGATTTCACTATCTGCGGATGTCAGTCACTGACGTTTGTAATTTCAAATGTACCTATTGCCTCCCTGATGGCTACAAGCCTGATGGCAAGCCTAAGTTCCTTGCGCTAAATGAAATAGAAAATTTAGTGGCTGCGTTTGGCGAGGTAGGTACGCAAAAAATCCGCATTACCGGTGGTGAGCCGACACTAAGAAAAGATTTTACCGATATCGTTCGTATTGTTGCCGACAATGACAACATTAATACTGTTGCAATGACAACCAACGGTTATCGTCTCGAAAAACATGCTAAAGAATGGTACGACGCAGGCTTGCGACGCATTAATGTTTCAGTTGATAGCCTTGATCCTAAGATGTTTTACCAAATTACTGGTGAAAACAAATTTGATGAGGTCATGCGCGGAATCGATGCTGCATTGGATGCTGGATTTGAGCGAATTAAAATTAACGCCGTATTGTTAAAAGGCTTAAATGACAAAGATTTGCCACGTTTTTTACATTGGATCAAAAGCACACCGATTGATTTGCGCTTTATTGAACTCATGGAAACGGGCTTGGGTCATGATTATTTTAACGCACACCATTTAGCTGGCCTTGATATCAAGTTAAAACTTGAGTCAGAAGGCTGGTTATATGACTTACCTAGCGTAGATGATGGTCCTGCACAAAACTTTAGTCACCCAGATTATCAAGGCCGTATCGGATTGATTATGCCGTACGCCAAAAACTTTTGCGCTAGCTGTAATCGCCTGCGAGTCTCAGCCAAAGGTAAATTGCACTTGTGTCTATTTACCGAAAATGGTTTGGACTTACGAGATTTATTGCAACACGAATCTCAACGAGCAGAGTTAATTGAGCGTTTACACAGTCAGTTAGCGCAAAAAGAAGAAACCCATTATTTACATCAAGGGATAACAGGCGTAACCAAACATTTAGCATCAATTGGTGGCTAATCTTGGTTGCTAAATTCAATCCCTAACTGACATCTAGATTTTATAAGGCAAGTTAGCATGAGCAATTGTTTTACCCATATCAATGCCGATGGCAACGCGCACATGGTCGATGTGACAGAGAAAAACATTACTGAACGTGAAGCGCGTGCTGAAGCATTCATTGAAATGGCGCCAAGTACGTTAGAAATGATCATGAGTGGCAGCCATCACAAAGGTGATGTGTTTGCGACAGCCCGTATTGCAGGTATTCAAGCTGCTAAAAAAACCTCAGATTTAATCCCACTATGTCATCCACTTATGTTGACGAAAGTTGAAGTGGACTTAGAAGCTCAACCAGAACACAACCGCGTTCGTATTACCAGTTTATGTAAACTTTCTGGTAAAACCGGTGTTGAGATGGAAGCATTAACGGCTGCATCAACGGCGGCGTTAACGATTTACGACATGTGTAAAGCGGTTCAAAAAGACATGATTATTTCCCAAGTACGTTTACTCGAAAAGCGTGGTGGTAAATCAGGTCACTTCCAAGCTGAAGATTAATTTTTCGCTGGCATCCAAAATATTTAAAGAGACATTGTCATGATTCAGGTTTTATTTTTTGCACAAGTTAGAGAGTTACTGGGTACAGCCAAAACAGAAATCTCAGCTGAAGGGATCACAAACACCGAGCAGTTACGCCAAGCATTGGCATCGACTGATGAGAAATGGGCGAAAGTCTTGTCTTCAGACAAACTACTTGTTGCCGTGAATCAAACCATGAGCGCATGGGATGCTGCGGTTGCTGATGGTGATGAAGTTGCTTTTTTCCCTCCAGTGACAGGCGGTTAATATGACGGCCAGTAAAGAAACAAACCCAAAACAAGTCGTCCGTGTTCAGACGGCCGATTTTAATGTCGCCGATGAATACGCTGCTATTGCGGCTGACAACAGTGACGGCGCTGTGGTGACCTTTGCAGGTAAAGTGCGTGATTTTAATGATGGCAGTGCGGTAACGGATCTGACCCTTGAGCATTATCCTGGTATGACAGAAGCGGTATTAGTCCAATTAGCGGTGCAAGCTTATGAGCGCTGGCCGCTAAACTATGTCACGATTATTCACCGTGTAGGTCGTATGGAACTAGGCGAGCAAATCGTGTTTATCGGTGTCACCAGTATGCATCGTAAAGCGGCATTTGCAGCGTGTGAATTCTTAATCGATTTCTTAAAAACCAAAGCGCCATTTTGGAAATTAGAAGCCGGTGAAGAAGGCAATAACTGGGTTGAAGCACGCGACTCTGACGAACAAGCTGCATCAATGTGGAATGATGTTAAGTAAATAAGGACACTAAGTTTATGACCGTGAGTTGCCGTTTGTCGCAGGGTATTCAAGCTTTAGTGTTGAGTGGGGTCATAGGTTTGATGACCTTAATGTCATTCTCGGCACAAGCAGCCAAACCCCCTGCGATTGCTGCAGCATCGAATGTCAAGTTTGCCTTAGATGAAATTGTGGCGAACTTTACCGCTGAAACGGGCCTGAAGCTTAGAGTGTCTTACGGTTCTTCTGGTAATTTTGTTGCGCAGATTCAACATGGTGCGCCTTTTGAAATGCTGCTTAGCGCTGATGAGTTTTATGTACAGCAGTTACATAAAGTCGGTAAAACTGACTCTGATGGTGATATTTATGCCATTGGTAAACTTGCCCTTGTTGCGCCTAATAACTCTTCTTTAAACCTTGATCCACAACTTGCAGGTCTTGAAGCGGCAATTGAGCAAGGCGAAATTAAACGTTTTGTGATTGCTAATCCAGCTCACGCTCCCTACGGCGAACGTGCTCAAGCGCTATTAACAAACAAAGGCCTTTGGGAAGCACTGCAGTCAACCATCATTATGGGTGAAAATGTCTCTCAGGCGGCTCAATTTGCCCTTAGCGGTTCTGCTCAAGGTGGTATTGTGGCGTTATCATTAGCTTCTGCGCCGCAGTTCAGCAAAATGGGACGCTATGTTGAAATCCCGCAGTCTTTATATAAACCGATTAATCAACGCATGGTGATGACCCCTAAAGCTGGTGATACCACCAAAGCGTTTTATGAATACATGAAGTCGAGTGCGGCTCATGACGTATTAGAAAATTACGGTTTTGGTTTTCCAGACTCACTGACAGACAAGCATCATTTGCATCAACCTAAACTTCGTGCACCACAACCAAGACAGCAAGTGGCGGAAGAGTAATTTATGGATTGGCAGTCATTGTGGCTATCGGCCAAGTTAAGCAGTGTAACCGTATTAATTTTAGTCCCAATGGCGGTATTTGTTGGCCGTTTTTTGGCTTACCGCCAGTTTAAAGGCAAGTCTTGGGTTGAAGCCTTGATTATGGTGCCACTTGTGTTGCCGCCGACCGTTATTGGTTATTACTTATTGGTTGGCTTAGGCAGCCAAAGCCTTATTGGGCAATGGGTTGAGCAATTTACTGGTGCACAATTAGTGTTTAACTTTTCCGGATTGGTTATTGCGTCTATCTTGGTCAATATTCCCTTCGCTGTTCAGCCAATTCAACGTGCTTTTGAAACTATCCCCCATGATATTCCAGATGCCGCAGCATGCTGTGGTATGAGCTGGTGGCGCATATTTCTCAAAATCGAATTACCGATGATCTGGCCCGGGATTTTGACTGCGGTGGTATTATGTTTTTCCCACGTATTAGGTGAGTTTGGTGTGGTATTGATGTTAGGCGGCAATATCGCAGGTGAAACGAAAACCATTTCAATTGCCATTTATGACAGTGTGCAAGCCTTTGACTTTGAAGCGGCGGGTACGATGTCGTTAGTGCTGCTTGTCTTTGCTATTAGTGTACTGGCAATCACTACCAGTTTATCAAAGCGTATTGGGGGGCAGCATGCCAACCCGCAACGCTGATTTACATTGCGATATTTCGCAGCAACTTCCTATTCCTTTATCGGCCAAATTCGATTGTAAGGCTGGCGAAGTGCTGGCTGTAGTCGGGCCGTCTGGTGGAGGTAAAACCACCTTATTGCGGATGATTGCAGGTCTGAGTTCACCTGAAAAGGGCACCATTCAATGTGGCGGACAAGACTGGTATGCGAGTGAGCCTAAGTTGCATTTATCGCCTCAACAGCGTCATATCGGCTATGTACCGCAGCATTTTGGCTTGTTCCCACATTTAACAGCCCTTGAGAATGTCATTTCTGGCTTAGACCATATCCCTAAGAGCGAACGTAAAGCGAGGGCCTTAGACTGGCTTGAACGCGTTAACTTACATGGACTGCCTGCTAGGTTGCCTGCGCAATTATCTGGTGGTCAGCGTCAACGTGTGGCTTTAGCGAGGGCATTAGCCCGTGAGCCTTCGGTGTTATTACTTGATGAACCCTTCTCTGCCGTAGATAGGGAAACCCGTGAGCGATTATATATCGAGCTTGCACGGCTCAAATCGCAATTATCTATACCCGTTATCATGGTGACCCATGATATGAATGAAGCCTTGTTGCTGGCCGATAAAATGATTCTTATCAGTCAGGGAAATATGCTTCAGCAAGGTGAGCCGTTTGAAGTATTGTCCCATCCCCGTAATGAAACCGTCGCAAGGCAAATGGGGCTGCGTAATATATTTCACGCCGAAGTCAGTGGGCGAGATGAGGAAGCCAATATCACTTGGTTGAAAATGGGCGAACAGATCATCGCCAGTGATAGTGCGCCAGAGTTGGCGATAGGCCAACAGGTACGTTGGGTCATTCCAAACCAAGGTATTCGCTTTAATGCCATTTCCAGTGGGCGATTATGCCGTAGCATCAATAAACTGGATATCGTCATCGATTCGATATTGGTCATGGGAGAATCTGTGCGTGTTAAGGCCTCTATGCGGGATGTGAAAGAGACCTTTAATATGGATGTTCCTTCTCACTTGGCCACTAAATTGAACTTGAAACCGGGATTAGAGACGACTATCGCACTTAAATCTGAACAAGTTCATATACTAGAATCATGATCAATTATTAATCTTACAAAGCTTGGGTCTTTTGTCGGGCTTAGGTAAAGTATCACTATTCCAATTCTCTTTATTGAGGCTTTCATGTTCCGTATCGTTTTGTCGTTGCTAGTTGTGTTCCCGTCAATGGTGATGGCAACCCCGAGTATGCATACTTTGTTGTCTGAAGGTGGATACGTGCAACCGATAACTGTGATTGAACAAATTGAACTAGATTATCGCGGTATTGTTTCTTCATTTGATATGGATGTGGAAAATGGTCAGTTAATCTATGAAGTGGATGTACTCAACCTTGAAGACAGTGAAATCACTGAGCTGTCTTTTTTTGCTGTTGATGGCGCCTTGATGAAAAAGAAATTAACGACGCTTGAGTCCGATGATTTAGATCAGGTGAAGGCTGCCAAGGTATTAATTTCAAAAGGCATGACTTTTACCGAATTAGTTAAGTTGGCAAAAGAAAATCAGTCTGGGTATTTAATTGAAGCTGAGTTAGATCGCGACCTTGCCATCAGCTATCTTGAGCTGAAACTGCTGAACGTCTCTAGTAAGCATACGATAGCGTTTGATATTGAAGAATTACGCCCATTGCCATTATTGCAGTGGGACTAAACTCACAATGAATTTCATGCTGTAAAACGAAGGAATAGCACTATGCGGGTATTAATCGTTGAAGATGACGCAACCACGCTACAATATGTTGCTGAAGGTTTTACCGCTCAACAATATCAAGTCGATACCGCGACAAATGGCCATGATGGCTTGCACCAAGCTAAACATAATCAATATGACATTATCATTTTAGATCGCATGTTACCTCAGCTTGATGGACTTACATTACTTACGGCATTACGTAATAACGGTAACCAGACTCCAGTATTAATCCTTTCGGCACTAAGCCATGTGGATGAGCGTGTAAAAGGTTTACGTGCTGGTGGTGATGACTATATGACCAAGCCATTTGCTTTTGCTGAGTTACAAGTGCGTGCAGAGAAGCTTATTCAGCGTAACGCTCCGTCTGCAACCAATACAGACTTGGAAGTGGGCAACTTAAAAATGGAGTTGTTGACTCGTAAAGTGACACTTGATGAACACGAGTTATTGTTACAACCTAAAGAGTTTCAGTTGCTTAAGTATCTGATGGAACACCCTAATCAAGTTATCAGTCGCACATTGTTATTTGAAGCAGTATGGGATTATCACTTTGATCCTCGCACCAATGTCATCGATGTGCACATTGCTAAATTACGTCGTAAGTTTGAAGAGTTAGGCCACCCTGAAATCATTGAAACGGTTCGAGGGGCTGGATATCGCCTTTGCAAAGGGAATTAAACCCTACCAAAGTAGTGCTTGGCGAATTACGCTGATTTTCTCAACACTGGTAACCTTACTCATTGTGTTACTGGTGTTTGGGCTCTATCGGCAATTGGTGATTGAACAGGAAAACCAAGTCGAGCAGCACCTTGCCACAGAAATGCAACGTTATCAGCAGTTAGCCTTAACGGTTGACCGTCGCAGCTTTGCAGCCCAAATACGCGCAGCGGATCCCAAAACTGCGCTCATAGCATGGCGTAACAGTGTTGATATGGTTGGTGCATTAAGTTTTGTGCCAGACAACATGCCGCTATTGCCTAAAACCCGTGACTTTCCGATTTTGACGGGTGGCCCAGATAAGCTACATATCCTCACTGGCGGAATCGTCATGACCCATTACGGGCCTATGCTGATTGCAACTCGAACCGATAATTTGTCAGCCTTAATTGAGAAGTTTATCAATGCTGCTTTTTGGGCGGTTGCGTTTACTTTGGGCATCACTCTTGCGGTTGGTTTTGTGTTTTCCAAAGCCATTTTAAGACGATTGGTACAGTACAATTTACTTAGTGAGAAAATTGAACAAGGCGAGTACGACACCCGTTTGCCCGTTAGTCATAATCAAGATGAATTCGACATGTTAGCCGGACAATTTAACCGAGTGTTAGATACGCTTGAGCATAATTTAATGTCAGTGCGAGGCGTGACCGATAATATTGCCCATGACTTACGAACACCTTTATCACATTTGCGCATAGGTATTGAGCAGTTACCGAGTAAACCAGCTGAACAGGTGCCAGAACTCACGGCTATGCTACTTGAAGAACTGGATCATTGTTTAGCGACTTTTGATGCGATGCTGTCATTAACACGCATTGAAGAAGGCCAGCAGACGTTAGATAAACAGCCTGTGAGTTTGCAGTTATTATGTGAAGACTTGTTTGAAATGGCAGAGGTGGTTGCGGAGTCGAAGCAGCAAACCTTGTCACTAAGTGTGGCTAATGATGTGACCATTTCAGGCGATAAATATTTGTTATTCCAAGCGCTGTTTAACTTAGTTGATAACGCTATTAAATATGCGCCTGAAGATGCCGAGATTAAAATTGTTCAAACTGGGCGCACTGTGCAGATTATTGATAACGGCCCCGGGATCAGTGACGAAGACAAAGAGCGAGTATTTGAGCGTCTTGTGAGGCTTGACCCAAGTCGTCACCACAAGGGGACAGGGCTTGGTTTATCAATGGTGAAAGCGATTTTATCCCGTCATCATGCTACTATTGAACTTAAAGATAATCACCCAGGTTTGATTGTCGACATTCAGTTTTAAGCCAGCTGGTAAAACAGATAAACCTTACTCATTTTCCCCAACAGAAATCAGTCTATGTATCAAATCGTTGAGCAACACCCTGACTTTATTGTGATCAATAAATCTCCTAATGTGCATTTCCACAGCCAAGATGGCAGTGCAGGAGTGGTTGCTCAAGTTGAGGCTGATTTAGGTATTAAGCTATTTAGTGTTCATCGTTTAGATACACCAACCTCGGGGCTGCTTATTTTAGCCAAATCTGCCCAAGCTGCAGCGGAGTTTACCGCGTTGTTTACTGATCATCGTATTCAAAAATACTATGTCGCCATTGCTCAGGGTAAACCGAAAAAAAAGCAAGGTTGGGTTATCGGTGACATGAGTAAATCTCGGCGTAGTATGTATAAATTGCTTCGCAGCAAAGAGAATCCTGCTATCACTCAGTTTTTCTCTTACTCGCTAGAACACGGTTTGCGACTGTACCTATTAAAACCGTTAAGTGGTAAAACCCATCAGTTACGAGTTGCCTTGGCCAGTATTGGCGTTCCGATAATTGGAGACACGCTTTATGGCGCCGAACAAAGCGATCGTTGTTATTTGCATGCAATGGCATTAGATTTTTATTACAAAGGGCAGCATTATCACATAAACCAATTTCCAGTCTCTGGTGAGATCTTTTCAAATGAAAAGGTCATTAAGCAATTACAAGGTGATTGGAAGACTCCGGCAGCACTAGATTGGCCGAAAGCCAAAACTAAACCGTCAGCGATTTAGGCTTAAGTTGGAAAATCAAGCTTGATGTCCGAGACTGTATGGCTAATTAGCACTTTTGATACAGTTACGACCACTGGCTTTTGCTTCATACATCGCTTTATCTGCCAACTGTAATAGCGAATCTACAGCTAGTGATTCCGTGATGGTGACACAGCCAATACTCGCTTGTATTTGAATCGGTGTACCTTGCCATTTAAAGTCAATCTCTGCGAGCGTCTGTTGCAGCTTATCTGCAACACAAAGAACTTGTTGCTCAGTGGTGTTAGGTAAAATTAGTACAAACTCTTCTCCGCCAAAACGGCACAAAAAGTCTATTTTTCTAGTCACTTTACTAAGCCGTTTAGCGGTCAGCTTTAATACTTCATCCCCTGCGGTATGCCCGTGAGTGTCATTAATTTGTTTGAAGTGGTCTATGTCGATTAACACGACACTATACATCACTTTATCTCGCAGCCAGCGATCATGTTCAGCGGTTAACTTTTTCTGTAATGCATTTCGATTCCAAAGATCTGTTAAAGGATCTTTGTTAGCAAGTGTCATTATTTTAACGACTAGGCGATTAATGGTGTTGCCAATAATGAGAATGTTGACGACTAAAATAAGGACGATGTAAGTCCAAAGAACAGGGATGGATTGTTCAGTGTTAAAAGCTGCATAGGTGGCTACTTTTTCTGGATAGATAATTAAAATTACCGAGCGGATAAAGAACAATAAACCAATTAAGAAAATAGGGACAACCAGCCAGTAAGTGGCAAAAGCGGTAAAGTTAGCTTTGAAAGCGGTGTAATGATCTTTGGCTAACATGAAAAATAACACCGAGGCGGCCAAGGATAAGATGATCATGAGATAGGACGCATTTTCTGCTTGGGGTTGTACCATGAGCATGAAGCCACAGGTGACCAGTAATACGCCAATATCAAACTGATAACTGGAATTGAGATGATATAAACGCTGGGCTCCCCAGCGCAATAAGCAAAAACCGACTAGAATAATATTATCTGCAATGAGCCAATGCAGGTAACTGGGTTCAAATGTGCGCTGGGTATACAGCAACATACCTATCAAGATAGAAAAATTAGCTAATGCGAATCGCCAACTTGCGCTAGGCGCAACTCGCATTGGGGTGACCATAACTGTCCAAGCTATTGTCGCTGCGAAGCTTAATAGGCAAATAACTTGAACGAGAATAAGGCTACTGTTTTCTATCATCGCACCTTCTACATAGCAATTAGCTTAAATGATTAAAAATCAAGGATAAATTTTATTTCTTAATCATCATAATGATATTTGAACTGTTTAACAAATTGTTGCAGTTGAGCTGTAATTAAATTGATTCACTTACAAATAAAGGATTAAACACTTATGGATACAAATAAACTATTACTCATTATCATTGCTATTTTATTGCCACCGGTTGCGGTTTTTTTGAAAAAAGGTGTGGGGAAAGACTTACTTATTAACGTTATCTTGTGTCTGTTATTTTTCATTCCTGGTTTACTCCATGCCATTTGGGTTGTAATACAAGAATAGGCATTTAGCGACAACAGCTCGAATGAGCAACAAGCACTTTTTATGAGTGAGTAGCTGTAACAGAAAGGCCAATTCTTAATTGCGTCGATGGTTGAAGCGATTTTGAATTGGTATTTTGGTGTATAGATTGTAAAATTCCCCCCTCGACTGGCAGAGCTGTAATGAAACCGCTTTTTTATATGTACTTTAGGGTAATACTAAGATGAACCGACGTAAAAAAATTAATCAAACCCTAAAAGGTAAAGCTAAAAAAGCCAACGCGAAAAAGGCTGGCGCGAGTAATAAACCTAAATATATTTCAAAAGCGGATAGGGCAGTAGAGGAACAAGCAGCTAAAGTACTACTTAGTGCTGAAACGGCAGATTTGCAAGGTGTTGAGGATGTAAAACTTGCTGAAAGTGGCATAAATTAAGTTTAACCACTTATAAATCGATTAGGTTTTTTGGTGATCCCGCCTAAATAATTCCCAAGTTTCGATGACTTCTCCGTCAGGTAAAGTGCATAACAAGATATCGCCATTGATGTGTTTAATGGTTTCAAGTGTCCCATCGTTATCTAAACAATAATTCGAAGCAGGATTAGTTGAATGTAGCGGCGTTATGTCATCGCCTGAACAGGCTGTTAAGCTACCTAAAATGACACTGTAAATTGCCAAGCTAAGCGGGCTTATTAACTCACAGTGTTTTTTGAAGCAAGATAATACAGTGGTTATCTTTAAAACAATGAACATTTTAGCATCCTGATTACGCTGCTATTTTTCATTATTTAACTATAGACAAGATAACCACAAATTGCCGTTTTTGTTACTTTTCTCCACCACAAACAGAGCAATTAGTTTGCTTTGGTAGTTTCATCTCTCGAAACTCCATTGTCATCGCATCAATCATTAAAATGCGTCCATTTAAGCCTTGACCAAACTGGCTAATGGCTTTGATAGCTTCAGTTGCTTGAATGCAGCCGACGAGACCAACAACTGGCGCTAGAATACCAGACTCGACGCAGGTCAACTGCTGTTCTCCAAACAAACTGCTGTAACAGTGATAGCAAGGAGAGCTGGCTTGATAATCAAAAACAGTGACAGTGCCTTCCATTCTGATCGCGGCAGCTGAGATAAAGCTGACTTTATGTTTAAAGCAGCTTTGATTTAGTTGCTCTCTGACTTGAACATTGTCGGTGCAATCGAGTACTAACCCATGTTCTGCAACCAACGCATCAATACTATCCTCATCCAAAAATTGATTGATGGTATTGATAGTGATGAGTGGGTTTAATTGCGCAAGTGTTTGCTTGGCTGAGTCGACTTTTGCTTGGCCAATATTGGCATCTTGATGTAAGACTTGGCGCTGTAGATTGGATAACTCTACAGTGTCAAAATCAACAATGGTCATTTCACCTACACCCGCGACAGCGAGGTATTGTGTCACCGTGCACCCAAGACCACCGGCTCCAATGACTAACACTTTTGCTTGTTTAAGCTTTTCTTGCCCTTCAATATCCATTGCTTTAATGGATATCTGACGGCTATAACGCAGCATTTCATTGTCAGTTAAAATATCGACTTCATTATCTTGAGGTATCTGAGTCATGATATTTCCTTAGCACAGCACACTGGTAAATGGTTCGACGTGAACGGTTGCACCAGCGGCAATATCCCCTTGGTCTTGCTCTAAGTTAATAAAGCAATTTGCCAAACTCATTGAGGTCAACATACCTGAGCCTTGGCCACCTGTTGAAGCAACAATAAGTTCACCGTTCTCATTGCGGCTTAAAATACCACGTTGATATTCGGCTCGGCCAGGTTGTTTACGGATAGGCGTTGATAGGGTTGCATTGACCACTAAGGCTGGCTTAGGGGTTAACCCTTGCATTTTATTGATGATTGGCCAAACGAACTTATAAAAAGTTACCATTGAAGAAACAGGGTTACCCGGTAAACCACAGAATACGGCGTTGCCAAGTTTACCAAATGCAAAAGGTTTACCTGGTTTGATGGCTAAACGCCAAAAGGTAATTTTACCTTCTTCTGATAAAATTTGCTTAGTGTAATCAGCATCGCCAACTGACACGCCGCCAGAGGTAAGGACCATATCTGCTCTTTCTGCCGCTTCTTTAAAAGCGCCACGAATGGCTTCTTTATCATCCTCAATAACACCTAAGTCTATCCATTCAACATTTGCTTGAGTTAGCAAACCTTGAATTGAATAACGGTTAGAGTCATAAATTTGTCCTGGTGCTAACTCGCTACCAACAGGGCGGAGTTCATCGCCTGTTGAAAAGAAGGCAACCGTTAAGCGACGCTTTACTCGCACTTGGCTAATTCCGATTGTCGCCAGTACGCCCATTTCGGCTGCACGAATTTGAGTACCGCTTTTTAATACATTGGTTCCTGCCAGTAACTCTTCACCACGATAGCGAATACTATTGCCTTTGGCGCTAGGGTGTTCGATAGTGATGCTTTCACCATCCGCTTGAGTCTTTTCTTGCATCTGTACTGTGTCATATCCAGCAGGCACAGGGGCGCCAGTCATGATTCGAATGCAAGTGTTGGGTTTAATAGGCCCTGTGTATGGGTGACCCGCAAAAGAAGTACCGACCTGTGTCAGTGTTGTTGCTGTCTCGCCTGTTAAATCGTCAAAACGGAAGGCATAGCCATCCATAGAAGAATTGTCAAAAGGTGGTAAATCAATACATGATGCTAAATCTTCAGACAAAATCCGCCCAACAGCATCATTTAAGCCCACCATCTCGCTATCTTCAATGACACTGACTTGTGCTAAAAGCGCGTTAATTGCATCTTGGGGTGCCATTAAGCCTGGTTGTGCACAGGCATCAGATTTTGTTGACATCGTTGCTCCTCACATGACGTTCATCATGTTGTGGTTTGTCTAAGGTAGGCTTAGAACATAAGATTTATTTTTGATACCGCATTATGCCATGATAGCCACAGATAACTATGATCCGAACGAAGGTTTTTTATATCGATGAGCAGTAATCAAGCTGATGACTCAATTGGGTCAACGTCACAGTCAACTAAGCCTGTAGATAAGTCGCAAGCGAAAGGAGCGAATTGGTATCTTTATATGATTCAATGTCGAGATGGGCAGTTATATACAGGGATTACCACAGATGTTGCTCGCCGCTTTAGTGAGCATGAAAAGGGAGTAAAAGGTGCTAAATTTTTACGTGGTAAAGGGCCACTTAATTTAGTGTATCAAGAACCCGTGGCCAACCGCAGTGCTGCCACTAAACGTGAACTTGCGGTAAAAAAACTGTCTCGAACAAAAAAGCTGGCATTAATCACAAGCTATCAACCGAAATAAAGCGATACAAAGCGCTGGGACAATTACCTTTTGCACGCAATGTATCGCTATTTTAGCCTACCAAGACTAATTTGAACGTAATACAGGGTACTTCATATATTGATTGTCGTAGTAAGGACTTCTTTCGTAAAACCAGCGTAATCTGGCTTTAGGATCGTTGGCAAAGTCTTCATCTTTTAATGCAAGGGCAAACTCACTCGCTAAAGCTTCATTCTCTGCTAGCATAGTGGCTGCCATTGGCTCTACCGCATAATCTTCAATGTATTCTGTTCGAGTAAAGATACTATTGAAAAATCCCCACTGGAAAAATGAATCTGCTGATTGTGGCTCAAGCAATAATATTGCTAAATCGCCCAGTGGTTGATTGGTCGAAATCTCAACCGTGCCGACAGGGAGTGTAGTTTCAAACTTAACTTTATTGCTGGTGGCATTTACACGTTGGCGACCCTCGTAGTCTTTTGCATTAAATACGGGATTGGAAAATTGATATTGCGCGACTTTTACTGTTTTCGCCTTGGTCAGTGTGGTCATTCTCACCCCGTGGATTGATAGCCTTTCTATGACTTGTTGCCACTGCGCTGGGACGTAATAATATTTGGGGCGTAGGGTATTAATAGCTGGCTGCGTATTCCCCATGACAGTTAAATTTGGGTATAACTTTGGTTGACCGTCCCAACGAACAACCTCATTACCGCTAATCTCACTTTGTTCTAAAGAGTACCCTATTCCTTTAAAGTCCCAACCAGGCTGCTCAACGGTTTCCCATGTTAAGGGGATACGTTGTGGATGCTGATATTTATCTTCATATATAGCGGCTTTGAGTTTAGTTCCATGCTTAGCTACCGTTTTCAAGGTTTGCTCTAACATGACATAAGTGCCTAAAACACGCTGTTTAAAGGGTTTTAAACTATGGTTCTCAATTAAAATAGTGGGTAAATGTCGGGCATCACCGTAACCATTAGAAAACCGTGGGCTTGGGTTCCAATAAGAAAGGCCTTTTGATAAATCTGTATTATCAATTGCAAATATTAGCTTACCAGGAATGTGCCCTTGAGCTGATAATGCCGATTCAATTTCAGGACGGTAATAGGTTTCAAGCCATTCAAAACTTGCTGGGCTGTAGCCTTCTTTAACGTTATATCCAAAGGTGACATCGTATTGATAATCTATGCCATCGGTGACATGCACATCGATATATAAATCAGGTTGCCAAATATTAATGGCTCGTATCATATGCTGTAGTTCTAGGGTGTCTAACTTTGCGTAGTCACGATTAAGATTAAGGTTGCGTGCATTAGTACGCCAGCCCATATCAACAGGCCCGCGTTGATTAACACGATTGAACTCACTGCTGCGTTCATGGGCATCGACACTCAGAATAGGCACGAACAGAAGGTTAACTTTATCCAGTAATTGTTCCTTATTACCTTGAGTGATGTCTCTAAGTAACATCATCCCAGCATCTTTACCGTCGATTTCTCCAGAATGTATCCCAGCTTGTACTAGCACAGTAGGCTTATTACTTTGTGATAATTCCGCGGCGGTTGTTGCCCCCGTTTCTGAGGCAACCACCATCCAAATATCTCGCCCTTGTGGACTTTTCCCAATCGAAACTTGTGTTAGTAATTCACTATTATCGACAAGGTTAGTTATCCATTGATGAGTTTCATCATAGTTTGGGCTGGTGGTTAATCCGTTTTGTTCAAATGGCGTTGACCAAGATTGATCAGCAGATCGCAGTAACGTTTCACTTGAACCACTCCAAGGCTTAATGGGAGGCAAGATAACATCGTTAATAAAAACCGGTTTGGCAAATTCCGAACTAAGCTGCAAAGAGCCTGCTGAAGGAGGAGTGATCTGTGTCGCCACGCTAGAAAAAGAAATAAGTGAGTTTATGATGCAGCTGGCAAGTAAAACGCGGCGCATAGATATCCCTACAAAATGAGCAAGTGTGTTGTTTTATCATAAATTATTTCAACATTGAGACAAGAGGTTAAGGGCAGGTTGTTGCTTTGTTTGTTGTTTAAAATGTAACAAATAAAAAAGCCCCAATGTCATTTGAGGCTTAGTGTAGATAAAACAATATGAAAGTTAGCAATACCTAACTATTGGGCCCTGCTGCTTTAATTGCATCAGATACCTGATATTTGGCAAAATTTGCAGTAAACTCTTCTGCCAATTGCTGTGCATATTTGTTGTACTCAGCTTTATCTGCCCAAGTGTTAATTGGATTCAATAGTTGAGTATCAACACCAGAAACTGCGACGGGTACCGCTAAGTTCAGCTTATCGATATGCTGTGTTTCCACATCTTTAAGCTCACCACTGACAATCGCGTCGACAATGGCACGAGTTGTTGGAATATCAAAACGTTTACCTACGCCATGTGGACCACCTGTCCAGCCCGTGTTAACCAGATAAACTCGGCTACCGAAAGACTCGATTCGCTTCATCAATAGTTCAGCATAAACACCTGCTGGACGAGGGAAGAATGGTGCTCCAAAACAAGTCGAGAATGTCGATTGAATGGCAGATGTTGACCCCATTTCAGTTGACCCCACCTTAGCGGTATAACCCGATAAGAAATGATAAGCTGCTTGTTCTTTAGTAAGCACAGAAACTGGCGGAAGGACACCTGAAACATCGCATGTTAGGAATACGACCGAATTAGGCTCTGCACCGCGGTTTTCTTCTTTACGTTGGGCAATATGTTCAAGTGGATAAGCTGCACGACTGTTTTCGGTTAGTTCAGTATTGGTGTAATCAGGCACTCTATTTTCGTCTAGCATGACGTTTTCAAGTACAGTACCAAAACGAATCGCATCCCAAATAACGGGTTCATTTTTTTGGCTTAAGTCGATGCATTTGGCATAACAGCCGCCCTCAATATTGAAAACGCCACCCGGAGCCCAACCATGTTCGTCATCGCCAATTAAAAAACGTTTTGGATCGGCTGATAAGGTTGTTTTACCTGTGCCTGATAAGCCGAAGAATAAGGTTGTATCACCATCATGGCCGACATTGGCAGAACAGTGCATTGGCAGTACACCTTTAGCTGGCAATAAGAAGTTTTGGACAGAGAACATCGACTTTTTCATTTCGCCAGCGTACTTAAGCCCTGCTAGCAATACTTTTTTATCGGCGAAGTTGATCATCACAACCGCATCAGAGTGAGTACCGTCACGAGCGGGGTCACAGACAAACTCTGGGGCGTTCATTATTTGCCATACGTCTTTATTACCACGGTTGAAATGTGTTGGAGTGATAAATAGGTTACGCGCAAATACTTGATGCCAAGCGTATTCAGTGGTGACACGCACAGGAAGATAATGCTCATCATCGGCACCTACTTCCAGTTCTGAGACAAAAATGTCTTTTTCAGAAAGGTAAGCTTCAACTCTTCCCCAAAGGGCATCGAAAGTATCTGCAGCTATACCTTTGTTAACAGAACCCCAATCAATATCACCTTGGGTATTGGCTTCTTGAACGATAAAGCGATCATTTGGTGAGCGACCAGTACGTTCACCGGTTTTAGCGACTAATGCGCCATTGGCTGTTAATTGTCCTTCGTTACGTTGTAAAGCAAGTTCAATTAATTCAGCGCTTGTCAGGTTGAAGTGTACGCTGTTTGTTCCATCTGTCATCGGGTCTTCTCCGTCGTAAATAGGTCGTTTATCGGTCTATGTTGCCGATTTATATTTAGGATGACTTACGTTATCGCTTGCTTAGGCTGAAGCTAATTTAGCGATGTCATTGTAACGTAATAAACAATACAGGTAACCAACAGTTTGGTAACTTTTTTGTAATTTGGGGTGATTTTTTAGTTTTAAGATAGATTTTTTACACAAAAAAAGCGCTAAATGCGCTTTTTTGTGAAAGTTTTGGTGTTGTGTTGATCAGTTATTGCTGTGTGGTAGATTCAAAATTACCTGCAAAAATTGCAGCAATATCGATACTGTCAAAAATGTAAACCGCTGGGCAATATTCACAGCCCATTTCAATTTTACCTTCTTCAGCCAAAATGGTTTCTACTTCGTTTTGTGCTAATGTCGCTAGCGCCTTAGCACTTCGTTCTTTTGAGCAGGTGCACTTGAATGTGACATCAACCGGATCGAAAAGGCGAACCTCTTCTTGATGATATAAACGATGTAAAATGTCTTCAGCATCTAAAGTGAAAAGCTCTTCTTGTTTGATGGTTTCAGTAAGGGCCATTAAATGGTTGAAGTCTTCGTTTTCATCGGTTTGAGTCGGCAATACTTGTAGCAACATACCAGCAGCTTGTTTGCCATCAGCAAATAAGGTGATGCGAGTAGGTAATTGCTCTGACTGGCTGAAATATTCTTCTAGGCAAGCTGCTAAGCTTTCGTTTTCAAGTGAAACGATACCTTGATAACGCTCACCTTCGTCAGGCGTCAGCGTGATAACCATTACGCCTTTACCCATTAGATCAGTTAGGGATGCATCGTCAGCTAACTCACCTTTCCAGCGTGCAACACCACGAAGCGCTTGTAAATTAGTGCCATTGATAACGGCTAACGAAACAGGGCCGTCACCTTGAAGCTGCACACTAATGTCACCACTAAACTTGATTGTGGCTGTTAATAATGACGTTGCCGCCATTAATTGACCCAATAGTTGCTGCAATGCGAATGGGTATTCATGGGCTGATAGAATCTCTTGATAGCTTTTTTCAAGTTGTACCATCTCACCACGCACATCGGCATTATCAAATAAGTAGCGATGTAAAATATCTTTGCTCATGTTCACTCTCGTTTGTTGTGCTTTAATCGTCTTTATAGATCTTTAAAGCGAATAAGTTGACGACGCTGTTTTTTATCCGGCTTGGTTTCTGGTGCAGGATTATTCAAAATATTTAAGCGTCTGGCTTCGGCATTAAATTCTCTTTTACTAATGCTTTCGGCTGTTTCTTCATATAGCGTCTGTGCTATAGCCGCTCCTTGTCGATGTTCTGACAATTGAGCAATAATTATTTCCTTATCGTCGTGGCCTTGTCGTAAACGAATCTTGGCACCGACTTCAGCTTGCTTGCTGGATTTTGTACGTTGACCGTTATAGTGTACTTTTCCACCATTGATCATCTCTTTTGCAAGCGAGCGTGTTTTATAAAAGCGCGCCGCCCATAGCCATTTATCGAGTCTGACTGATGTTGCTGATGATGAAGCTTGGCCCATCTAAACACCCCCAAAAGTGGTATGAGTTCACAAGGTTGACATTTTTAATATTTAAAATGTAGGAAAGCGCACAAATAACGGTGTTTCTCACAGCGTTTTTAGGCGCGCAAATGTAGCATATTCGGTGCAATTTCGCCAATCGATATGCTACGGGCTTGTTGCAATAAGCTGGGTAGGTTAGCATGATGCAGTATTTCCTAAATTAACAGAATTAGAACAGCGACCTGCATAGAGGGTCCAAGCCGAATATGGATGTATTAGATAAAATTATAACGAAGGCTTCAGCGATACCGCAAAAGCCGTTAAGCACCGCTGTATTCTGGTTGGGATTAGTGATTGTGCTATTACTGACAGCACAGATTACTTGGAAATTAATACCAGTTAATAGCCAAGCTGTTGCTTGGCAACCTTCACCTACATCCGTTGCGAGTGCGAAGCGAGTGGAGCTAAGTAGTGTTCAGAAGTTGTCATTATTTGGTGAGAAAGATGCCAGTGACGATGGCCGCCCTAAAAAGCCTGCACCCGTCGAACAAATTACCGATGCCCCTAAAACCAATCTGTCTATTCTGTTAACTGGTGTGGTTGCATCGACTTCCGATACCAATGGCCTTGCTGTCATTGAATCGAAAGGTAGTCAAGAAACCTATAGTCTTGGCGATAAAATTAAAGGCACATCGGCCTCATTAAAAGAAGTCTATGCAGACCGAATTATTATCACTAACGCTGGGCGTTACGAAACCTTAATGCTAGACGGCTTAAGCTACACCACACAAAGCCAGGCAAACCAATCATTACAACAAGCTAAAAAAGATCGTGAAGTTCAGCGCATTGATCGCCGCCAAAATGCTGAAGTTGCTCAGCAAATTAGCGACTCGCGTGATGAATTATTAGCAGACCCAGGAAAATTAACAGATTATTTAGCTATTTCTCCGGTGCGTGGAGCTGACGGAGTGAGTGGCTACCGCTTGAACCCAGGTAAGAATAAAACCTTATTTACCGCAGCTGGGTTTAAAGCCAATGATTTAGCCAAATCCATTAACGGCTATGATTTGACCGACATGGGACAATCATTAGAAGTAATGGCACAGTTACAAGAATTAACAGAAATCGGCGTTATGGTTGAACGCGATGGGCAGTTAGTAGAAATAGTATTTAGTTTGCCTGAATAGTATCGGCAGTAGAGGATTGAAAATAATGAAGAGTTATGGAATTCGACGCAAGTTATTAGCAGGGTTTGTTGCAGGTATTGCAATGCTTGCTTCTCAAGCGGCTTGGTCGGAACAATATGCTGCCAACTTTAAAGGCACAGATATTCAAGAATTCATCAATATTGTAGGCAAAAACCTCAATAAAACTATCATCGTGGATCCGACCGTACGTGGCAAAATCAATGTGCGTAGTTATGATTTATTAAATGATGAGCAGTACTATCAATTCTTCCTCAATGTTCTGCAAGTTTATGGCTATGCTGTGGTTGAAATGGAAAACCGCGTCATTAAGGTCATTAAAGATAAAGATGCTAAAACGGCCGCAATTCGTGTCGCTGATGATAGTAAGCCTGGTTTAGGCGATGAAATGGTGACTCGTATTGTTGCCCTTTACAACACGGAAGCAAAACAACTTGCACCACTATTACGTCAGTTAAACGATAATGCGGGTGGCGGTAATGTAGTTAACTACGACCCATCAAATGTGTTAATGATTTCTGGTCGTGCAGCCGTGGTCAACAAGTTAGTCGAAATTGTTCGCCGCGTTGATAAACAAGGTGACACTGAAGTTCAAGTTGTCTCGCTTGAGTATGCCTCTGCTGGCGAAATCGTTCGAATTATCGATACCCTTTATCGTTCAACTGCTAATCAAGCACAAATGCCAGGTCAAGCGCCTAAAGTTGTTGCTGATGAGCGTACTAATGCTGTCGTTGTTAGTGGCGATGAAAAAAGTCGCCAACGTGTTGTCGAACTTATTCGTCGTCTTGATGCTGAGCAGGCAACAACGGGCAATACGAAAGTAAGATATTTACGTTATGCCAAAGCCGAGGATTTAGTCGAAGTATTAACAGGATTTGCTGAGCAATTACAATCTGATCAAGATGCGGGTCAAAGCAGTAATAAACGTCGTAAAGAAATTAATATCATGGCGCACCTTGATACTAACGCATTAGTGATCAGTGCCGATCCTGATCAAATGCGCACAATTGAAAGTGTGGTCAATCAACTTGATATCCGCCGTGCTCAAGTATTAGTTGAAGCTATCATTGTAGAAGTCGCCGAGGGTGATGATGTTGGTTTTGGTGTGCAATGGGCAACCACAGCCGGTGGTGGTACTCAGTTTAATAACCTAGGTCCAACGATTGGTGAAATCGGTGCTGGTGTTTGGCAGGCTCAAGGTGAAGAAGGTACTACAGTTTGTACTGAAAATGGTACCTGTACTGAAAACCCAGACACCCGTGGTGATATTACCTTATTGGCACAAGCATTAGGTAAAGTGAATGGTATGGCATGGGGGATCACTGCTGGTGACTTCGGTGCACTAGTTCAAGCTGTTTCAAGTGATACTAAATCAAACGTACTTGCTACACCTTCTATCACAACTCTAGATAACCAAGAAGCGTCGTTCATTGTTGGTGATGAAGTCCCGATTTTAACAGGTAGCCAAAACTCAAGTAATGGTAACAGTAACCCTTTCCAAACGGTTGAACGTAAAGAAGTGGGTGTGAAGTTAAAAGTGGTTCCTCAAATTAACGAAGGAACGTCTGTTAAGTTAACCATCGAACAAGAAGTGTCAGGTATTAACGGTAAAACAGGTGTCGATGTGACATTTGCGACTCGTCGATTAACCACCACTGTAATGGCTGATTCAGGTCAAATTGTTGTCTTAGGCGGTTTGATTAACGAAGAAACTCAAGAATCAGTGCAAAAAGTGCCATTCTTAGGCGACCTACCAATCATTGGTCACTTATTTAAATCATCTTCAAGTGGCGTGAAAAAGAAGAACCTGATGGTATTTATTAAGCCGACGATTATTCGTGACGGGATTACCATGGAAGGCATTGCGGGCCGCAAGTACAACTACTTCCGTGCATTGCAACTTGAACAACAAGAACGTGGCGTTAACTTAATGCCAAACACTGATGTGCCGATGCTTGAAGAGTGGGATCAAGAAGCGTACTTGCCTGATGAAGTTAACGAAGTACTGAATCGTTACAAAGAAGGGAAGAGTTTAGAAACTAAGATGCGTGAAACCGACCCAGCGCTAAAGCATATCAGCGAGAGTAAAGCCAAAGATCAGCAGCCTGCAGAACAAGAAGATGATGCCAATGAGTGAAGCAGAAATGACTGAGCAGTTGGCGCAAGTATCTAACGAGTTAGGTATTGAATCGGAAGAGCTTAATGATGAGGTCTTCCACTCAACCAGTCGTGAGCGCTTACCGTTTGCTTTTTCGCATCGCTTTAACTTGGCATTAGCCAAAGAAGCCGATGCGCTGAAGTTGTATTACACCAGTGAAACGCCGCTGACTGCGATGTTAGAAGTACGTCGTTATGCTGGTGAAGACTTAGTGTTAAGTCAATTACCTGTCGAAGAATTCGAAGCAAAGTTAACCCAAACTTTCCAAGCTAATTCATCTGAAGCGCAGCAATTAATGGAAGATATAGGTAACGAGATGGATTTATTCACTCTTGCCGAAGAATTGCCGCAAACAGAAGACTTATTGGAAGGTGATGATGATGCGCCAATTATTAAGTTAATTAACGCATTATTATCAGAAGCGATTAAAGAAGAAGCGTCGGATATCCATATTGAGACGTACGAAAAACAATTGGTCGTTCGTTTCCGTATCGATGGCGTGTTAAAAGAAGTATTAAAGCCAAATCGCAAGTTGTCGTCACTGTTGGTATCACGTATCAAAGTAATGGCACGCCTTGATATTGCTGAAAAACGTGTTCCTCAAGATGGTCGTATTTCGTTGCGTATAGCAGGTCGAGCGGTTGATGTGCGTGTGTCTACTATGCCGTCAAGTCATGGCGAGCGCGTGGTATTGCGTCTACTGGATAAAAATACCGGTAATCTCGATTTGAAACAGTTAGGTATGACGCTGTCAATTCGTGAACAATTTGATGCCATTATCCGTAAGCCTCACGGAATTATTTTGGTTACAGGCCCTACTGGTTCAGGTAAAAGTACCACCTTGTATGCTGGCTTAACTGAAATTAACTCAAAAGATACGAATATTTTGACTGTCGAAGATCCTATTGAGTATGAACTCGAAGGGATTGGGCAAACGCAAGTTAACATGAAAGCCGACATGACATTCGCCCGTGGTTTACGTGCGATTCTGCGTCAAGATCCTGATGTTGTAATGATTGGTGAGATTCGTGATTTAGAAACAGCACAAATTGCAGTTCAAGCGTCATTAACTGGTCACTTAGTGATTTCAACCTTACATACCAATACCGCTTCTGGTGCGATTACGCGTTTACAAGATATGGGTGTTGAACCCTTCCTCGTGTCTTCAAGTCTTCTTGGTGTATTGGCCCAGCGACTAATCAGAACCTTGTGTAATGAATGTAAGATTGAGCATGAGCCAGATGAACGAGAACGTGAGCTATTAGGCGTCACTGCGAACGATACTCGAGTGATTTATCGTGCCAATGGTTGTAAAGCCTGTGGCCATAACGGTTACCGAGGCCGTACTGGTATCCATGAATTATTAGTTGTTGACGACAATGTTCGAGAGCTTATTCATGGTGGACGTGGTGAACTGGCCATTGAAAAGTATGTTCGCCAAACCATTCCTAGTATTCGTCATGATGGCATGAGTAAAGTACTTGATGGCGTGACAACGCTTGAAGAAGTTTTACGCGTGACCCGCGAGGAATAATCAATGGCAGCGTTTGAATATAAAGCCCTTGATAGCAATGGCAAACAACAAAAAGGCGTCATTGAAGCTGATACTGCTCGCCATGCACGTAGTCAATTACGTGAACAGCGCTTGATGCCAATAGAGCTACAACCGGTTGCAGAGAAAGAAGCAAAAGCTAAAACGGGTGGCTTTAAATTATTCCAACGTGGTATTTCAGTTGCAGAGTTAGCACTTATTACACGCCAAATAGCGACACTGGTTGCAGCTGGTTTGCCGATTGAAGAATCATTAAAAGCAGTAGGTCAACAGTGTGAAAAGGACAGGCTTGCTAGTCTAGTGATGGCAGTTCGTTCTCGTGTTGTTGAAGGCTATAGCTTGGCAGATTCACTTGCCGAATATCCCCATGTTTTTGATGATTTATATCGCGCAATGGTGGCATCTGGTGAGAAGTCAGGCCATTTAGAAGTGGTATTGAACCGTTTAGCGGATTACACCGAACGCCGTCAGCAATTAAAGTCAAAGCTCACTCAAGCAATGATTTATCCAATTGTATTGACCGTCGTTGCGATTGGCGTCATTGCCGTATTATTAGCAGCCGTTGTCCCAAAAGTTGTGGGGCAATTTGAGCATATGGGGCAAGAGTTACCAGGAACGACCCAGTTCTTGATTTTAGCTTCTGATTTTGTGCAAGCATATGGCTTAGTCGTCCTAGGCCTGTTATTCGCAGCGTTTGTACTGTTTAAGCAGATGCTCAAAAAACCGAACTTTCGGATGCACTTTGATACTTGGTTATTAAAGGCGCCAGTTATAGGTAAGGTCAGCAAGGGCATTAATACCGCTCGTTTTGCACGAACATTAAGTATTTTGTCTGCGAGTTCTGTTCCGCTTCTTGAAGGGATGAGAATTGCCAGTGAAGTATTATTGAATGTGAAAGTACGCGCTGCAGTTGATGATGCAACTGCAAGAGTACGTGAAGGTACTAGTTTAGGGGCTGCGCTCACAAATACTAAACTTTTCCCGCCTATGATGCTCTATATGATTGCATCGGGTGAAAAAAGTGGTCAGTTAGAGCAAATGCTAGAACGTGCTGCTGATAACCAAGACAGTGAGTTTGAATCTAATGTGAACATCGCATTAGGGGTATTCGAACCTATGCTTGTTGTTAGCATGGCGTCAGTGGTGCTGTTTATTGTCATGGCTATTTTACAGCCTATTTTAGAATTAAATAACTTGATCAGTGGTTAAACCGATTAGGTTATTAAGGTAATTTTTATCACGCACTTTGTCGTGCGTATCGGAGGAAGTCGTCAATGCAAGTCAATCGTAAACAACGTGGTTTTACCCTCTTAGAAGTGATGGTGGTAATCGTTATTCTGGGTATCTTAGCCTCAATGGTTGTTCCCAACTTAATGGGTAACAAAGATAAAGCGGATTTACAAAAAGCAGTTTCAGACATTGTAGCTTTAGAAAATGCATTGGATATGTACCGCTTAGACAACAGTGTATACCCAACAACTGACCAAGGTTTAGATGCATTAGTGCAAAAGCCAACGTCTTCGCCAGAGCCTCGTAATTACCGTCCAGATGGTTATTTAAAGCGTTTACCACAAGACCCATGGCGTAATGATTATTACCTACTAAGCCCAGGTGAGAATGGTCGTATCGATATTTTCAGTGCAGGTCCTGACGGACAAGTGGGCACTGAAGACGATATTGGTAACTGGAATTTACAAAACTTCCAGTAATGGAAGCTTGAGATAATTCAATGAAGTTTACACGCCAAGCTGGGTTCACTCTTTTAGAGGTGTTATTGGTTGCACTGCTGATGGGCTTAACTGCAGCAGCAGTCACCATGACGACGAGCACAGCAGGACCAGAGCAGGCGTTAACTAAAACAGCTCGACAATTTATAGCAACCACTGAGTTAGTGATTGAAGAAACCATCCTCAGTGGCCAGTTTTTAGGGATTGTCGTAGAAGAAGATGAATACCAATTTGTATATTACAAAGACGGTAAATGGGAACCGCTAACAGGCGATAGACAGCTTGCTCCACAACAAATGGAGGAAGGTGTCATGATGAGCCTGCTACTGGACGGTTTGCCATTAGTACAAGACGATGAAGAAGATGAGTCATGGTTCGATGAGCCACTCATTGATGAAAGCAAAGAAGACAAGAAGAAAAACCCAGAGCCGCAAATTTTGTTATTTCCAAGCGGTGAAATGTCGACATTTGAATTGAGTTTTTTAACTGATGATGCCAATGGCAAAGAAGTTGAAGTCTTAGTTGTCGGTGACGCAATGGGACGATTAGCGCTAGGAAGTTTCGATGAAGACTTGTAAAGGCATGACGCTACTCGAAGTCATCGTTGCGTTAGCAGTGTTTTCGATTGCAGCCGTTGCCGTCACGAAAAGTATCGGTGATCAAATGGCGAACCTACCGATATTAGAAGAAAGAACCCTTGCGCAATGGGTTGCGAGTAATCAGATGGTTGAAGCCAGATTAATTCAGCAATTTCCTGAACTTGGTACTAAAAATGGCCAAGTCGAACTCGCAGGAAAAGATTGGTATTGGCGTCAAGAAGTGGTTAAAACCACAGACGACAATTTCCGTATGATAAGAATTTTAGTGAGCGATGAAGATAGGTTTAACCGAACTGTTGCCCAAGTGAGTAGTTATGTTCACAACGAAGGTTAAATCACAAAAGCATAATCAGTTAGGGTTTACCCTATTAGAAATGCTGATCTCAATAGCCATTTTCGCCATGATCGGATTGGCCGCCAATGCTGTGCTATCGACTGTGATGAAAAATGATGAAGCGACCAAAGAGTTTTCGGTTCGACTCAAAGCGTTGCAACAAGGGTTTGGGATTATTGAGCGAGACTTAGGCCAAATCGTGGCGCGAACTCAGCGTGGTTTTGATGGTGAGCGTACAACATCTGTATTTCAAACCGGTGATAATATGCTGGATTCTGAAACTGAAGCTTTGGTGTTTTTCCGCTTAGGTTGGTTGAATCCTGATGGCATGTTACCTCGTGGTAGTTTGCAGTCTGTTGCTTATGTTGTTCAAGATGGCCGCTTAGAGCGTTGGTATTATCCTTACCCAGAGCCAGAGGTCGGTGCAGAGCCGTTAAAAAGTTTAATCGTGAAAGATGTCGTTTCCATTGAGTATTCATTTTTTGTAGGTGATAAATGGGAGCGAAAAGTTGATGCTTCTACCTTACCACTTGCGATAGCGATGGAAGTTGAGATTGAAGGCTTAGGCACCATTGAACGTCGTTTTTTACTACCTAAAGGTGGAGATAGCTCAAGCACCGGCAGCGGTGGTAATAGTGGTGGCAATAACGGTGACAATAGCGATAGCAGCGACACTGATGAAACCGGAGAAAAGACTGAAGGTGACGACACATGATGAAGTCACAATTACCGGGGTTTCGTAAACAGCGCGGAGTGGCGTTATTAGTTGTACTGTTGATTGTGGCATTGGTTGTGATTATCGCTACCAACATCACCAGCCGTAACCAGTTATCTATGCGCCGAACGTTAAACTTGGCGCAATATGACCAAGCATATTGGTATGCTATTTCTGCAGAAGAGTTAGCGAAAAAGATTTTAAAGCAAGATATGGAAGACAGTGATGGCACTGTGCATCGCCAACAATATTGGGCACTGGCTGATGTTATTTTTCCTGCCGAGTACGGTGAAATTGGTGGCGAAATTCAGGATATGCGCTCCTGTTTCAATATCAATGCGTTATCTGTGACTTCGACAGAGGTTGAGAATGGTCAGCCCAAGCTCAGTTTAGCGGCAAGCCAATATAAAGCGTTATTAGTCGCACTGGGGATGGACGAGTTTGGTGCAGAAAGGCTGACTCATACCTTGGTTGATTATATTGATGATGACACAGTTTCTATGCCTTATGGTGCTGAAGATGCGGATTATGAATCGCGTAATATCCCGTATCGAGCAGCGAATACTTTGATGAGTCATCATAGTGAATTAAGGGCGGTGATTGGCTATAACCAGCAAGTGTATACCACGTTATTACCTTATATTTGCGCGATTCCAGGTAACAACCAACAGTTATTGAATGTCAACACCATTGAAGTAGAACAAGCCGCATTACTTGTTGGCATGTTAGATAACAAAATTTCATTGAGTGATGCCGAAAGCTTGATTAACCAAAGACCTGCAGATGGTTTCGAAACTGCTGCAGAGTTTTGGGAGAATAATACGCTTGCCAGTTTAGCGACTGAGAGCAATATGAAATCGAGTATTGTAGTGGACAGTAATTTCTTTTTACTGAAAGCGGGCGCTAAAGTTGATAATGCCATGTTCAGAATGGACAGTGTGCTACAGCGAAGCGGTGATAAATTTGACGTGTTGACTCGCCAGTATGGTGGGCAACAGTAATGAATAAGAGAAACAACCCGCTGCACAGTTTTTTGAAACCCTTGCAGCCAGTGGAGAGTAACAGTGTCTGAACGGCTTTTTATCCGATTAGGTAAAACATCAGAAAGCCCATGTTCTTGGCTAGTTTGGTCAGAGCAGGAGCAAGAAATTATCGCCTCTGGCGAGTTAAGTGATGCAGCAAGCCTATCAAGTTTAACTGAGCGTGCTGGAAATCGCCCTGTTGATGTATTAGTGCCAGCGTCAAGCATGACATTGACTCAAATTGAATTACCTGAGAAAAACCAGCGCCAAGCATTGAAAGCATTGCCTTTTATGCTAGAAGAAACGATTGCATCTGATGTTGAAGATATGCACTTTGTCGTTGGGCCACGTGATGGTGAGCAACTGAACGTGGTTGCAGTTGCCCATGAGCAAATGCAAGATTGGTTATCTTGGCTGCTTGATGCCGGTATGAAGGTAAAACGTATCGTACCTGATTGTTTAGCATTACCATTAGAACAGTGTCGCTGGGCGGCACTGGATATGGGTGATGAACTGTTATTACGCACGGGTGAAGGAAGCGGTGTTAGTCTGCCTAAAACATGGTTAGATTTTGCATTACCTCAACTGATGCCTGAACAGCAAGAAGATCAAGCTCCCCTCAATATTGCAGCTTACAGCGAAGATTTAGTCTTTATGGGAGCGGAAGTTGAGCCTAAACCCTTAGATTTACCTATGATGGTTTTGGCTAAAGGCATTATCCAAGCGCCGATCAATTTACTCAGTGGCATTTATCAGCCAAAGCGTGAATACAGTAAACATTTAATGTTATGGCGTAATGTCGCCATCATTATGGCGATAGCGATCGTTTTATCTCTAGTCAATAAAGGCTTAACGATTTATCAGCTAGAAGCGCAAACTGCTGAAGTTAAGCAACAAAGTGAAGCGATTTTTAAAAGAGTCAGTCCAGGTATTAATCGTATTGTTAATATCCGCTCGCAAATGGATTCTCAGTTACGCAGTATGCAAGGCCAGGGTGGTGGAGCGGCATTTTTTGAAATGCTTGATGGCTTAAAAGATGCTTTTGAAAAGGTACCGGATTTAAAACCAAATTCTTTACGTTTTGATGCCAACCGTAATGAACTGCGTATGCAAGTGACGGCCAAAACTTATGACCAAGTCGATAAGTTTAAAGAGTTAGTTGAAACACGATATGACCTTGATATGGGTGCAATCAATAGCGGTGAAGACGAAGTGAATACAACCCTAACATTGAGGGGCAAATAAGATGGAAAATTTGCAAGCTTGGTGGAAAGGCTTAGCCCTCAGAGAGCAGCAGCTTGTCGCCAGCTGTGGTGTGTTTGTCATTATTGGTATTTTATATTGGGGAATTTGGAGCCCGATTTCTTCAGCTGCTGAAAATGCTGAAATGAGGCACCAATCAGAGTTACAAACACTCAACTATGTCAAACAAACGGCTAATAAAATCGCAGGTTTGAAGCAATCAGGCTCAAAACCAACGTCAACTGGCAGCCTCAGTTCTGTGGTCAATCAGCTTGCGGGTCAATATAAGTTAGAAATCACACGAATGCAGCCTCAGGGTGATAAAATCCAGTTGTGGATGGATGATGTGCCTTTTGACAGCTTATTGAATTATTTACATGAGCTGGTTGAACAAAAAGGCTTAACCCTTGAAAGTGTGGATTTATCAGAGTCTGATATGGCCGGTTTTGTCAAAGTACGTCGTATTCAGCTGTCTAAGTAAGCAGGTATTGTAGTGAGTTTGATTAAAAAAATAGTAATAGGCGTTGTTATTTATCTCGCCTTTATGGTGGCTTACATTCCTGCTAATTGGGTAGTAGGCATTGCGCCGTTACCTAATAACATAAAAGTGAGTGGTGTATCAGGCACGTTATGGCAAGGTCATGCTGAGCTGGTATCTATTGATCGTCGCATAATTGAACAAGTGAGCTGGGACATGAACCCATGGGCATTGTTTATTGGCCAAGTGAATCTTGATGTCAACATTGGTAATCGTGCGACAGTAGTTAGTGGACAAGGAGATATCACTTGGGCGTTATCAGGTATATCAGCTGAAAACTTACGTTTTGAAGCGCCAAATTCATTTTTGTTAGGTAATAGCCGTCTGCCATTCAGAACGAAAGTGAATGGTGATGTTAGCTTGATTGTTGAACGTCTTGAGCAAGGTGAGCCATGGTGTGAACAGCTGTCAGGTAAGTTATTTTTAAATCGTATTGATGTAAAAAACCAGTTTGGAGAGTATCCATTAGGTAACATTGCATTAGGGTTGAAGTGTATTGATGGCATGGTGCAGTTAAATACTGATGACACAATGAACCAAATGGGTATTGAAGGGATTGCAAGTTTAGGCGAAAGTAATCGCTTTTCTGTCAGCGCTAAAATTAAGCCAACACCAGAACAACCAGAAGATCTTACTCAAGCATTATCCTTCCTAGGTAAGCAAGATAGCCAAGGATATTACCCGATTAATTATAACGGCGTAATTCCAGGTATGTAGACTGGCAGCTTCAATTGAAAAGGCATGTTAATCACATGCCTTTTTTGTTTTTAATTCCAAAAGTAATCTACGCGTCGAGTAGATCCTGATGCAGCATTTGGTAATCATGAATGGCAGGGAAGTCGACAAAGTCTTTATGAGGTTTTTGGCTGTCAGGGTTGGATATACCAAGTTGATAACCAATTCCCGCTTTTTTCGACGCTTCTAAAATGTGCTCATTATCATCAACAAATAAACAACGGCTTGGATTAAGACTGAATTGACGAATTGCATGCTCCCAAAAATTAGGGTGCTCTTTAGGGTAGCCTGTTTCGTGGCTTGAAAAAGTTGCATCAAGTCCGTGTGCAAGTTCAGTATGTTCAAGTTTTAATGCTAAGCTTTTGGGATGAGCATTTGTCATTAATATCCGCTGTTTCCCTGCTGTTTTTAGTGCATTAAGAAAGGGCATACTGTCTTGACGCATTTGAATTCGCTCTGCCAAGGAATAATGCAAAGTTAAAATATCCAAACCAAGCTTTTCTTGCCAATAATCAATGCAATACCAATCTAATGTTCCTTCTACCTTTTGGTAAGATTGCTCGACTAATTGTTGCGCTTGGGTTACTGATATCTGCCGCTGTTGGCTCAATTGTTGTGGCACTAAAGATAACCAAAAGTGATTATCAAAGTGTAAATCGAGTAGGGTGCCATCCATATCGAGTAAAACTGTGTCTATCTTATGCCAAGGAAACATGAAAATTCCAGTTGTAGAATATAGCTAGGGTAGTAAGATTGTAACTTGTCTATCTAAATTCGTCATATATGAGGTTTTAATGACAACTCGGCATAAAAAGCCTGACATCCTTCATCGTGAAATAGTAGCAAAAAGTCGTCTATTTCAAATTGAGCAGCTGCACTTAAAGTTTTCTAATGGCGTAGAGCGTCAATATGAAAGAATGAGTGGCGGTAGCCGTGGTGCAGTAATGATTGTCCCTGTGCATCAAGGTCAATTATTGTTAGCCAAAGAATATGCCGCAGGTACCGATAATTATGAACTGGGTTTCCCTAAAGGCTTAATTGATCCTGGAGAAGACGCCGCTGAGGCTGCTAACCGAGAGCTACAAGAGGAAATCGGTTTTGCCAGTAACAAACTGACTTTATTAAAAGAGCTCAGTTTAGCGCCTGGCTACTTTGCCAGTAAAATGCAGATTTTTATTGCAGAAGACTTATATGAAAGTCGCCTTGAAGGTGATGAGCCTGAACCAATAGAGGTCATTCCATATCCTTTAGAAGATTGGCAAACCTTGCTTGAAGATGCTGACTTTTCTGAATCACGAAGTGTCAGTGCATTATTTCTTGCACAGCAGTTTTTAGCAAAATAGCGGTTATTAATTAAAATAAAAACAAAATATTAGCCGATGAAAGCTACTAAAAAAGCCTAAGTTGGACTAACTTGACAGTATTCAGCGTATTATTTGGCGATTGGAGTGGGTATGAAGCCAGAAGAAGTAATTGAACAAGTCATCAAAATTGCCACTGAAGCAGGGCAAAAAATTCGAGATATTTATGTCAAAGGTGACTTTGACAGAGAAATTAAGTCAGACAATACGCCTGTCACTTCAGCTGATTTAGCGGCAAATGAAATCATTTGTGCCGGCCTCGCAGCATTAACCCCAGATATTCCCATTTTGAGTGAAGAAGCTGCCGATATTCCATTTGAAGAACGTGCTGAATGGCAGCGTTATTGGTTGGTTGATCCTTTAGACGGTACTGGTGAATTTATCGCTGGCAGCGGTGATTTTTCCGTTATTATCGCACTCGTTGAACATAATCGCCCTGTTATGGGGATTGTTTACGTGCCGATGACAAACGTTTGTTATTACGCGATTGCTGGGCTTGGGGCGTATAAGCGTGATACTAAGAATGAAGTTCGCATCATGAGCAGACAAATTGGTGACATTGAACAGTCAGGTTTGAAACTTGCAGTGAGTCGTCGTCAAGATCCGCAGTCAGTGCTTAAATTATTAAGTCATCCTAATAGTTGTGAGTTAGTGGTCCTTGGTGGCGCAGCGTTAAAGAGTTGCCTTGTTGCTGAAGGACGAGCCGATTGTTATGTACGCCTAGGTCCAACAGGTGAGTGGGATACTGGTGCAGCGCAAATTATTCTTGAAGAAGCTGGCGGCGCGTTAATGGATATCAATTTACAGCCAATGAGTTATAACGAACGAGAAACGCTCGAAAACCCTAACTTTATCGTTGTTGGCAGTCCAAGTTTAGCTTGGGATGATATTCTCACTAAATAATTTTTGCATTCAACTATGCCTTAAGCCCTCTATTGAGGGCTTTTTTGTGTCTGAACAAGCCTCATTATGATTATTGAATGAATAAAAAATTATTATGAACATTGTTTTTTATTTTGTTTGTTGTTAGTTTAACCACATTAGTTAATTACAATAGGGATTATGATGGCGCGAAGGAAGGAACATACTCATGAAGAAATTAATGAGATGGCCATAGTTGCAGTCATGGAATACTTACAAGCAGCTTCGCTTGATGGTTTGTCACTTCGCAAAGTGGCCAGTCAAATAGGCTATGCACCTAGTACCTTAATTAATATCTATGGGTCATATCAACAATTACTCTTACGTGTTTCTGAGCGAGTTTTGGTGAACTTATACCAACACCTAGCCGATCTTGATGTTGACTGCTCTCAAGATGAACCTATCAATATCATAGAAGCCATGGCACATGGATATTGCCAATTTGCTTTTGAACATAAGGCTGGCTTTAAGCTCGTGTTTGAAATTTCAGCGCCAGACAATGTGTCATTGTCATCTAGTCATCAGCACGCTATTGATTCATTATTTGGATTGATTTCGCAGCAGTTAAAACATGTTTTTGGAAAAGCGTCAGAACAACAAATTACATTAATGAGCCGAGTGTTATGGGGGGGGATTCATGGATTAACTTGCTTAGCGATTGATGGAAAGTTATTTACCACTGAAACCGAATTACCAGCAATGCTCAGTAGTCATGTACAAGGCTACATTTTAGGAATGACAAAAAACAAGGATGCAGCATGTTAATCACTAGACGATTCTTTCCCTATTTTGTTACTCAGTGTCTTGGGGCACTGAATGACAACATTTATAAAAATGTGCTGTTGCTATTGGTGACTTATAGCCAAGTTAACGAATTACCCATTAGCGTTAATATGTTTGTAAATCTGGCGGCGGGTGTTTTTATCTTACCTTTCTTTTTGTTTTCAGCCCACGCAGGTATGGTGGCTGATAATGTTGATAAAGCCATGCTCATACGACGATTAAAGTTGATTGAGTTTATTATCATGTCATGTGCTGCGGTCGCTATTCTGTCTCAAAGCTATTTGGTGATGTTATTACTCCTGTTTTTAATGGGCACGCAGTCTGCGTATTTTGGCCCTGTTAAATATTCTTTATTGCCACAAACGCTAAAAGAAAATGAACTTGTTACTGGTAATGCTTGGGTTGAGATGGGGACATTTATTTCAATTCTTGTGGGGACGTTATCTGCAGGGTTAATTGTTGCGAGTGATAATAGCTTAGTAGCCGCTTCTGCAACCGTTGTCACTCTTGCTGCAATTGGTTATCTATCAAGTCGAGCAATTCCAGCTTTACCACCTCAAGGCAAGATTGAAAAAATTCGCTTTACGCCACTTTCTGGTACTTGGCGCAGTATTGCTAAAGTGCGTCAAACCCCAAGTATTTGGATGGCAATTTTGGCCATCAGTTGGTTTTGGTTTTTAGGTGCAACTTATCTGACTCAATTTCCTAATTTTGCCAAGTTACACCTTCATGCTGATGCGACAGTGGTATCGCTATTACTGGCGTTATTTTCAATTGGCATTGCGGTAGGCTCGTGGATTTGTGAGCGAGTTTCTTATGGTCATGTTGAATTGGGCGTCATTCCATTTGGCGTGTTGGGGTTAACGGTATTTGGTGTGGATTTAATTTTTGCTATACCGCCAGCGCCGGTTGATTTGAGTACCGTGTATAGCTTTAGCACTTTTATTGCTGCATCCCAGCATTATAGAGTCATGGCTGACTTATTTATGGTGGGCCTAAGTGGTGGACTGTTCATTGTTCCGTTATATGCCTTTATTCAGTCTAGAGCAGAAAAAGGCGAGTGTGCACAAGCTATAGCAGCAAATAATATTGTTAATGCCTTTTTCATGGTAACTGCAGCGGTGTTATCCATCGTATTGCTTGGGCTCTTAGAATGGAGCATTCCACAGCTATTCTTATTACTTGCAGCCTTGAATACTGTGGTGGCTTTGTATGTTTATTCACAGGTGCCTGAGTTTGCTCAACGCTTCGTGAGCTATATTCTTAGCCATGTCATGTACCGAGTTAACGTAACTGGCCGTGAACATATTCCAGCTCAGGGAGCAGGTGTTATTGTGTGTAACCATGTGAGTTACGTTGATGCACTGATTATTATGGGATCTTCAACGCGACCGATGCGTTTTGTTATGGATAAGTCTATTAGTGAAATACCACTTTTAAAGTATTTGTTCCGTCATGCTGGTGTTATTCCGATTTGTTCGCCAAAACAATGTGAAAAGACCTATGAGCAGGCATTTGAACACATTCATCAAGCGCTAAATAACGAAGAGCTTGTGTGTATTTTTCCTGAAGGTCGATTATCCGCCGATGGCGATATTGCTGAGTTTAGACCTGGTATTGAAAGAATCCTAGCTGCCGACCCTGTATCCGTCACACCAATGGCGTTAAAAGGCTTATGGGGATCATACTTTAGCCATAAAGGTGGTCATGCTTTAACGACGAGACCAAAGCGTTTCTGGTCAAGAGTTGAAGTCAACATTGGTGAGACTGTAAATGGAGTTGAATTAGGTCGCCATGGTTTGCATCAGCAGGTAAGTGAGTTGTTTGAGCGCAAGTCATAAAGGGTCAATGACCCGATAATGTATATGCTCATGGCAGAGTGCTGAATGTGTGTTGTGACATTCATTCTGGCGAAACAAAAAACGGCTACCGAGTAAGGTAGCCGTTTCACAATATTGATAATTACTAACGTTAATATGCAGCGGTTAAGCTTTTCCAGTTTTTCTTTTGAGCTAACAGGCGTGCTTTTAACTCTTCAACTTGCAGGTTTAGCTGCTGGACGCTCAATTCTTTGCGCTTGGCTTCTAGTAAACTCTTTTTAGCTTGATAGTATTCCATCAAGTGCTGCTTCATGAGTTCATATTCAGCTTGGAAATTAGCAATGATCTCGTCACAGTTAGGTAAATGCGCCACTTTGTCCTGTGCTCTAAGTAATTGCATTTGTAATTTGGCACTTTCTATTCGTTCTTGAGGAACCACTCTTAAATCACTTGCAAGGCCAACCCATTGCATCGACTTAATGAGCCATTTTGTTGGGTCGTAATGCCACCATTTAATGCCATTACGGTAATCATTTTCGAAAATATGATGGAAGTTATGATAACCCTCGCCATAGGTTAATAATGCGATAACACCATTATCTCGAGCCGTATTTTTATTGGTATATGGCTGACTGCCCCAAATGTGAGCCAGTGAGTTAATAAAGAAAGTACAGTGATGTACGACAACCAAGCGAAGTAATCCTGCCATTAATACCATTGAAATAATGTCACCATTTAACCAGCCTAAAAATGCAGGCAGGCCAATATTCATTATGACAACCAATGATAAGTAATGTTTGTGCTGCCACATAACAATGGCATCTTTTTGTAAATCACGAACATTGTTGTAGTCATGGTAGCGACTAGCTTGGTACTCGCGTAGCATCCAACCAATATGGCTGTACCAAAACCCCTTTTTAGCAGAGTAAGGATCTTTATCGTTGTTATCGACGTGCTTATGATGAACTCGATGATCTGAAGACCAATGCAGCGCACTATTTTGTAGTGCAAGAGCTCCGCCCAACGCAAATAAGAATCGCATAACAGGATGTGCTTTATAAGCTTTATGGGACCAAAGGCGATGATACCCCGCAGTAATCGATAAGCCACTTGCAAAAGCAAGCACGACAAATGCTATCCATTCGATGGCCTCAAATCCATGGATCATGCCACGCCATGGAACCAAAGTAATAGCGCCTAATAGCGTGAGTGCAAATAGTGATGTGTTTAACCAAATAATCGGTGGTTTTTTCATTAAGATAATCCAAAAATCTTATTGGGCGTACAGTTGTACGCTAATTTAACTTACCCTCAATATATGGTCAACCCTTATGGGGCTGTGTTTCTTTGTTAAAAACGGTATTATCTGTGCACTATCATTTACTAAATGGATCTTTACATGGGTGTAAGAGCATTACAGAAAGAAAAAACCCGTCGTGCATTGGTAGATGCCGCTTTTAATCAACTCAGTGCTGAGCGTAGCTTTTCAAACTTAAGTTTACGTGAGGTTGCAAGAGAGGCTGGCATAGCGCCAACTTCTTTTTACCGTCACTTTAAAGACATGAATGAACTCGGTTTAACCATGGTCGATGAAGGTGGTCTGACATTGCGACAAATGATGCGTAAAGGTCGCCAGCGTGCCGAAGCAGGTGGCAGTGTTATTCGTATATCAGTTGATACTTTCATTGAAGTGCTAGAATCAAATCCCAATGTTTTTCGTATTCTTTTGCATGAACGTTCAGGGACTTCTGCGGCATTTCGTGCTGCTGTTGCGAGAGAGATTGAGCACTTTATTTCGGAGTTGTCTCATTACACTGAAGCTACCGCTGGTAGAACACCTATGTTAGCGAGAGTTCAAGCTGAAGCCTTAGTGACCTTAGTGTTTAATGCTGGCGCATCGGCATTAGATATGAAACGAGCTGATAGAAAAGTATTAGCGGATCATTTGGTTTTACAATTACGCATGGTTGCTAAAGGTGCTGAAGCGCTACAGCATAAAGTAGAAACTAAATAAATTAAGCTGTCAGGCAATAAAAAGGCGATGCTGTTTACACAGCATCGCCTTTTTATTGCAGTGTGATTATTTACGCTCTAAAAGTACACCTGATTCCATATGATCGGTATATGGGAATTGGTCGAACAGTGCAAATCGAGTGATTTTATGTGTTTCACTCAGTTTGGTTAAGTTTGCTTTCAACGTGTCAGGGTTGCACGAAATATACAAAATTCGGTCATAGTTTTGCATTAAGCTAAGCGTATTGTCGTCAATACCTGCACGCGGTGGGTCAACAAATATGGTATTACAGTTATAACTGTCTAAATCGATACCTTCTAAACGACGATAGCGACGTTTTTTAGCCATTGCATCACTAAAATCTTCAGCTGACATTCTGATAATTTGAAGGTTATCGACATCATTTATAGCAATGTTATATTGCGCAGCGTCCACAGAAGGCTTTGCTAGCTCAGTTGCTAATACACGTTCAAAGTTTTGCGCTAACGCAATTGAAAAATTGCCATTACCACAATAAAGCTCTAATAAATCACCCGTACTATTTTGAGTCGTTGAAATAGCCCATTCAAGCATTTTAACTGACACTTTAGCATTAGGTTGAGTAAAGCTATTTTCAATTTGTTTATACTGTAATTCTTTACCATTGACAGTTAAGGACTCAACCACGAAATCTTTATCTAAATCAATTTTTTGTTTGCGGGCACGGCCGATAAAATTCACATTAAATTTTTTAGATAGACGCTGCTTCATGAGTTCAGCTTCTTCTCGCCATTCATCATTCAATTGACGATGATAAAGAAGTGAGACTAAGATCTCGCCACTAAGAGTAGATAAAAAATCGACTTGGAATAATTTAAAGCGAAGTGCATGGTTTGGACGAAGTTCTTCCATCAATGCTGTCATCATCTCATTGATAAGCGCTCCAGCGGGTAAGTATTGCTCGCAACGAACTTTTTCATTCAATGCTTTGTCAAACATGTAATAGTATAAGTCGTCACCATCATGCCAGACTCGAAATTCCGCTCGCATACGGTAGTGAGCTGGCTCAGATCCAAAAACTTCTAAACTTGGCGGAGTAAACTCAGCAAACGCAGCTTCAAGCTTGACACGTTTTTGTTCGAGTTGCGCATCATAGTTCTTAGGATCCATTGCTGCTAAATTCATTTTGTTCCACCATATGCTGTAAAATAAGGGCGCAAATATTATACTACACACCGTTGATGTCCAGTAGAACGGCGAAGTCTTAGAATATTAACAACAGAAATCGATGAATTTCACTTATTAACCCCATTCAATGGAGATTAACTTGGGCGGTCCCATACTCATTTTCGATTCAGGCATAGGTGGCTTATCTGTGTTTGAACATGTTCATAAAAAATTGTCTCAGCATGATATCTATTACTTATTTGATAATGCTCGTTTGCCATATGGAGATTTAAGTGAACAAGAGTTAATTGATGGCTGCGTTAAGTTAGTTGTTACACAAGCAAAACAGTTAAACGCTTCGATAGTTGTTGTGGCCTGTAATAGTGCAAGTACCTTAGTGTTACCTGAACTAAGAAAACAACTTAGCATTCCAGTTGTTGGTGTCGTGCCAGCAATAAAACCAGCAGCACAACAAACCACAAGCCAGCATATTGCATTGCTTGCTACACCAGGCACTGTCAATAGAGCCTATACCCAAGAATTGATCACTGAATTTGCGGGTGGTTGCCAAGTAGATTTAATTGGCTCTTCTGAATTAGTATTAATAGCAGAAGACAAAGCGGGACGAAAATGTGTTGATATAAAGAAAATTGAACAGATTTTACAGCCTATCCAAAACTCATCTATCGATACCGTGGTGTTGGGTTGCACTCATTTTCCGTTTTTACGCCAAGAAATAGCACAAGTTTTAGGTGCTAAAATATTACTACTTGATTCAGGTAGTGCGATTGCTACACGAGTGTTGTTTTTGATAGGTAGTCAAAGTAAGAGTCAGAATTGTGATGTGATTTTAAAAGCTGGGTATACAGCTGAGATTGGGGATGGGCTAAAACAGACATTAACTGACTATGGCTTTACACAACTTGAGTGTCTTTCCATAGCCAGCTAACGATATAACTAATCTTTATTTTGATCCGCTGGATCTGATTCTTGTGATTTAGCTTCTCTTACTTTTAAAGTACGTTCTTGGAAACTGTAATCATTTAGTTTGTTCATCGCCTTTTTAGCACCGGCTTCTGACATCTCAACGAAACCAAAACCTTTACGGCGACCTGTTTTTCTATCTCTCACTAAGCGTACTGAATTGACAGGACCATACTCCCCGAAAAGACTCTTCACTTCACCTTCATGTACACGGTATGGCAAGTTACCCACATACAGTGTCATAGTTGGGCCAACATAAGGCTCATTTGAAGCCGCTGCGGTTGAAGTAGGAACGAAAGTAAAAATAAGACTAGCTAACATTGCACCTGCAATAAAAGATATAACAAGTTGAACATTACTAGATAGAGCATAAATGATAACTGCGCCAATGAGCGCTGTAACTAAGGTAATAACAAATGACTTCTGCATAAGTTTATCTCTAATAAAAATGAAAAATGATAAATAACTGTTAAAAAGCATAGCTATGGTAATGAATTATTAGCGCTTTCACCATACTCTGACGAAAAAATGACCTTAAAACACGATAATTAGTTCATAACAAGTCAGGGAAATAGAATAAAACTGCTATAAAAACAGTCATAATAGTTAAAAATAAAACGATCTGCACAAAAGATCCTCATTCGATCTTAAAATTTGCAAAAAGCCCTTGCACGGTTTCATAATCTCCCTATAATGCGCATCCACTGACACGGCAAACCACGCAATAGCATGGTGTACACGCCAAATCAGTTCACTGAAAAGTGACGCTGAAAAGAGTTTTTAAATTAGTTTAAAAATCACTTGACGCGATACGGGAATTGCGTAAAATACGCATCCCTAGCCACTCGGGCTTACCGAGATGCGCTAACGCTCTTTAACAATTTATCAAGTAATCTGTGTGGACACTCACAGGTGTTGAGTTAATCGAAATTGCTCACTCTTTCTCGTAAAGAATGCAGCAATCAAAATTATTATCAATATTTTCTGAATCACGTAAGTGATGAGTGTTCATAGCAATATGTAACAAACAGGATGTAGATTCTTCCGAGTCTGCATAATGTAATCAGAATTCATTGAGCCGAGACCTAGTCTCAAAAAAACTTTAATTGAAGAGTTTGATCGTGGCTCAGATTGAACGCTGGCGGCAGGCCTAACACATGCAAGTCGAGCGGTAACAGAAAGTAGCTTGCTACTTTGCTGACGAGCGGCGGACGGGTGAGTAATGCCTAGGGATCTGCCCAGTCGAGGGGGATAACAGTTGGAAACGACTGCTAATACCGCATACGCCCTACGGGGGAAAGGAGGGGACCTTCGGGCCTTTCGCGATTGGATGAACCTAGGTGGGATTAGCTAGTTGGTAAGGTAATGGCTTACCAAGGCGACGATCCCTAGCTGTTCTGAGAGGATGATCAGCCACACTGGGACTGAGACACGGCCCAGACTCCTACGGGAGGCAGCAGTGGGGAATATTGCACAATGGGGGAAACCCTGATGCAGCCATGCCGCGTGTGTGAAGAAGGCCTTCGGGTTGTAAAGCACTTTCAGTAGGGAGGAAAGGTAGCAGCTTAATACGTTGTTACTGTGACGTTACCTACAGAAGAAGGACCGGCTAACTTCGTGCCAGCAGCCGCGGTAATACGAGGGGTCCAAGCGTTAATCGGAATTACTGGGCGTAAAGCGTACGCAGGCGGTTCATTAAGCCAGATGTGAAATCCCCGGGCTCAACCTGGGAATTGCATTTGGAACTGGTGAACTAGAGTCTTGTAGAGGGGGGTAGAATTTCAGGTGTAGCGGTGAAATGCGTAGAGATCTGAAGGAATACCGGTGGCGAAGGCGGCCCCCTGGACAAAGACTGACGCTCATGTACGAAAGCGTGGGGAGCAAACAGGATTAGATACCCTGGTAGTCCACGCCGTAAACGATGTCTACTCGGAGTTTGGTGCCTTGAGCACTGGGCTCCCAAGCTAACGCATTAAGTAGACCGCCTGGGGAGTACGGCCGCAAGGTTAAAACTCAAATGAATTGACGGGGGCCCGCACAAGCGGTGGAGCATGTGGTTTAATTCGATGCAACGCGAAGAACCTTACCTACTCTTGACATCCAGAGAACTTTCCAGAGATGGATTGGTGCCTTCGGGAACTCTGAGACAGGTGCTGCATGGCTGTCGTCAGCTCGTGTTGTGAAATGTTGGGTTAAGTCCCGCAACGAGCGCAACCCCTATCCTTATTTGCCAGCGCGTAATGGCGGGAACTCTAGGGAGACTGCCGGTGATAAACCGGAGGAAGGTGGGGACGACGTCAAGTCATCATGGCCCTTACGAGTAGGGCTACACACGTGCTACAATGGCGAGTACAGAGGGTTGCAAAGCCGCAAGGTCTAGCTAATCTCATAAAGCTCGTCGTAGTCCGGATTGGAGTCTGCAACTCGACTCCATGAAGTCGGAATCGCTAGTAATCGTAGATCAGAATGCTACGGTGAATACGTTCCCGGGCCTTGTACACACCGCCCGTCACACCATGGGAGTGGGCTGCACCAGAAGTAGATAGTCTAACCTTCGGGAGGACGTTTACCACGGTGTGGTTCATGACTGGGGTGAAGTCGTAACAAGGTAGCCCTAGGGGAACCTGGGGCTGGATCACCTCCTTACCTATACGACTAACTTAATGTTTGTTGAGTGTTCACACAGATTACTTGATAGAAAGTAAGAGCAAATTACGTTGGGTCTGTAGCTCAGCTGGTTAGAGCGCACCCCTGATAAGGGTGAGGTCGGTGGTTCAAGTCCACTCTGACCCACCAAAATCTTTGTTTTCTCCTAAACAAGATTTTGTATTAACGTAAATTTGTTTGACTGCATGTAAATGGGGCTATAGCTCAGCTGGGAGAGCGCCTGCCTTGCACGCAGGAGGTCTGCGGTTCGATCCCGCATAGCTCCACCATTTACTTGCTCATGGATAGAGACGCCAAAGATAAAACGACAGTTTTATCTTTGGCTTTTTTAAGCCCGCTCTTTAACAATTTGGAAAGCTGATAGTATTTAATACGATGATGTCTGTCGTTGTATTAATTACAAATCGTATTACTGAGAAGTTAATCCCTTTTTAGTAATACATTGAGTTCTCAAAACACTTTATTAAGTGTCTTGAATATTCTAAAACTAAGGCGAATTTGTGTAGTGTTAATTCACATGCAAATTATGTAATAAACCAGCTAGTTACGGTACAACTTAAGTTTCTTTGAAACTTATTTGGGTTGTATGGTTAAGTGACTAAGCGTATACGGTGGATGCCTTGGCAGTCAGAGGCGATGAAGGACGTAGTAACTTGCGAAAAGCGTTGGCGAGCTAGTAACAAGCATTTGAGCTAACGATGTCCGAATGGGGAAACCCGGCCACATAAGTGGTCATCATACAGTGAATACATAGCTGTATGAGGCGAACTCGGGGAACTGAAACATCTAAGTACCCGAAGGAAAAGAAATCAACCGAGATTCCCCTAGTAGCGGCGAGCGAACGGGGATTAGCCCTTAAGTCTATGGGGTGTTAGTGGAATGTGTTGGAAAGCACAGCGGCACAGGGTGACAGCCCCGTACACGAAAACTAACCATAGATGAAATCGAGTAAGGCGGGACACGTGACATCCTGTTTGAATATGGGGGGACCATCCTCCAAGGCTAAATACTCCTGACTGACCGATAGTGAACCAGTACCGTGAGGGAAAGGCGAAAAGAACCCCTGTGAGGGGAGTGAAATAGAACCTGAAACCGTATACGTACAAGCAGTGGGAGCGGTTCTTGAGACCGTGACTGCGTACCTTTTGTATAATGGGTCAGCGACTTACGTTTTGTAGCGAGGTTAAGCGAATAGCGGAGCCGTAGGGAAACCGAGTGTTAACTGCGCGTTTAGTTGCAAGGCGTAGACCCGAAACCGAGTGATCTAGCCATGGGCAGGTTGAAGGTTGAGTAACATCAACTGGAGGACCGAACCGACTAATGTTGAAAAATTAGCGGATGACTTGTGGCTGGGGGTGAAAGGCCAATCAAACTCGGAGATATCTGGTTCTCCTCGAAAGCTATTTAGGTAGCGCCTCGAGCGAATACCACTGGGGGTAGAGCACTGTTAAGGCTAGGGGGTCATCCCGACTTACCAACCCTTTGCAAACTCCGAATACCAGTGAGTACTACTCGGGAGACAGACGGCGGGTGCTAACGTCCGTCGTCAAAAGGGAAACAACCCAGACCATCAGCTAAGGTCCCAAAGTTATTGCTAAGTGGGAAACGATGTGGGAAGGCTTAGACAGCTAGGATGTTGGCTTAGAAGCAGCCATCATTTAAAGAAAGCGTAATAGCTCACTAGTCGAGTCGGCCTGCGCGGAAGATTTAACGGGGCTAAGCAATACACCGAAGCTATGGGTTTGCTCTTAGGAGCAAGCGGTAGAGGAGCGTTCTGTAAGCGGTTGAAGGTGAAGGGGTAACCCACACTGGACGTATCAGAAGTGCGAATGCTGACATGAGTAACGATAATGGGGGTGAAAAACCCCCACGCCGAAAGACCAAGGGTTCCTGTCCAACGTTAATCGGGGCAGGGTGAGTCGACCCCTAAGGCGAGGCTGAAAGGCGTAGTCGATGGGAAACAGGTCAATATTCCTGTACTTTTGCTAACTGCGATGGAGAGACGGAGAAGGCTAGGCTAGCGCGGCGTTGGTTGTCCGCGTTTAAGGTTGTAGGCTGTTCACTTAGGCAAATCCGGGTGAACATTAGGCTGAGAGCTGATGACGAGTCACTAAGGTGATGAAGTAGTTGATGCCATGCTTCCAGGAAAATCTTCTAAGCTTCAGGTTAGTAGGAATCGTACCCCAAACCGACACAGGTGGTCGGGTAGAGAATACCAAGGCGCTTGAGAGAACTCGGCTGAAGGAACTAGGCAAAATGGTACCGTAACTTCGGGAGAAGGTACGCTCCTGACGGTGATGAGACTTGCTCTCTAAGCTGTTGGGAGTCGCAGATACCAGGTGGCTGCAACTGTTTATCAAAAACACAGTACTGTGCAAAATCGCAAGATGACGTATACGGTATGACGCCTGCCCGGTGCTTGAAGGTTAATTGATTGGGTTATCTTCGGAGAAGCTCATGATCGAAGCCCAAGTAAACGGCGGCCGTAACTATAACGGTCCTAAGGTAGCGAAATTCCTTGTCGGGTAAGTTCCGACCTGCACGAATGGCGTAATGATGGCCACGCTGTCTCCAGCCGAGACTCAGTGAAGTTGAAATTGCGGTGAAGATGCCGTATACCCGCGGCTAGACGGAAAGACCCCGTGAACCTTTACTATAGCTTGGCACTGAACATTGAACCTACATGTGTAGGATAGGTGGGAGACTTTGAAGCTCAATCGCTAGATGGAGTGGAGTCAATCTTGAAATACCACCCTTGTAGTTTTGATGTTCTAACCGCGGCCCCTAATCGGGGTTCGGGACAGTGCCTGGTGGGTAGTTTGACTGGGGCGGTCTCCTCCCAAAGAGTAACGGAGGAGCACGAAGGTTGGCTAAGTACGGTCGGACATCGTACGGTTAGTGCAATGGCATAAGCCAGCTTAACTGCGAGACATACACGTCGAGCAGGTACGAAAGTAGGTCATAGTGATCCGGTGGTTCTGTATGGAAGGGCCATCGCTCAACGGATAAAAGGTACTCCGGGGATAACAGGCTGATACCGCCCAAGAGTTCATATCGACGGCGGTGTTTGGCACCTCGATGTCGGCTCATCACATCCTGGGGCTGAAGTCGGTCCCAAGGGTATGGCTGTTCGCCATTTAAAGTGGTACGCGAGCTGGGTTCAGAACGTCGTGAGACAGTTCGGTCCCTATCTGCCGTGGGCGTTGGATGATTGAAGGAAGCTGCTCCTAGTACGAGAGGACCGGAGTGGACGAACCGCTGGTGTTCGGGTTGTTATGCCAATAGCATTGCCCGGTAGCTACGTTCGGAATCGATAACCGCTGAAAGCATCTAAGCGGGAAGCGAGTCCTAAGATGAGTCATCCCTAGGAATTTAATTCCTCTAAAGAGCCGTTCGAGACTAGGACGTTGATAGGCAGGGTGTGTAAGCGTTGTGAGGCGTTGAGCTAACCTGTACTAATGACTCGTGAGGCTTAACCATACAACCCAGATGAGTTTTTATCTGAGTTGATGGTAACTAGATTTATTACTTACTGTGATGGTAAGACTTAGTGAAGAATTTAAAGCGCTTAATAAAGTAGAAAACTCAAACGGCTTTCCGAATTTAGTTAATTGCGATAAGCGATTAACACCGAATTTGCTTGGTGACAATAGCATTGTGGTACCACCTGATCCCATCCCGAACTCAGTAGTGAAACGCAATCGCGCCGATGATAGTGTGGGGTCTCCCCATGTGAAAGTAGGTCATCGCCAAGCGCCTAATTTCTCTTTTAAGAGAGCAGATAGCCCGTTACTCACGTAACGGGCTTTTTTGTGTCTGTAATTTAAGATAAACATGTTCAGGAACTAAGCTAAAGCTCAATTTTAGACTCATCAACTGCTGATAGTGTGATTGATATGCCCATGTAAATGTTGGTCACTGCCAAGCGCCTAATTTCTCATTTTAAGAGAGCAGATAGCCAGTGACTAACTCAATGGTTTTTTATGTCTAAATGATAAATGAGCTGAGTATTTTGAAAGATAGTGTGGACGATATGCCTACATGAAAATGCGTTATTGCTAAGTAATTAATTTCTCTTGATTGAATGTGGATATCCAATTATTTATGTCACAGTTTTGTAGGTTAATTTTGCTTAAAAGACTTTATGTCGACTGTTTGGAAGTGTCACTAATAAAAACAGTTCATTTCTTTCATTGCCCCCTCAGATTCAGTATTGATAAACAGGCTATTAGTGGCTTATTAGGCGTTAACTATTTTGGCTTTCTTACGATTAGTCATATGAATGTTCACAGGGTACAATATTCACATCACCATTATTAGTACAAGTCATTTATATGTCCGCAAGCTTAAAGCCTTTAAATACCCTGTCTTTGAATCAAAATTCCCTAATGCTTGTTGAGGCAAACTCTGTTTCGGATCTCATTCGATATATAAAACAAGCAAAAGAAATGGGCGCTCCGTATATGATCATAGGTGGTGGTAGCAATATCGTTTTTACCTGCGATTATGAAGGGATGATTATTAAGCTGATCAATAAAGGCATTGTTATTACCGAAGATAATGAAAATGTCTATTTAACTGTGCAGGCAGGCGAAAATTGGCATGAACTTGTTCAGTTTACTTTGGATGAGGGCTATTTCGGGTTAGAAAATTTAGCATTGATTCCTGGTTCAGTGGGCGCTGCTCCAATTCAGAATATTGGTGCATATGGAGTTGAAATAAACCAGTTTTGTAATGAAGTCACTTACCTTAATACTGATACTTTTAGCGAGCATACACTTGCAGGTTCTGAGTGTAAGTTTGATTACCGTGATTCAATTTTCAAAAAACAATTAAAAGAGATTGCAGTCATTACGTCAGTTAAATTAGCAATCCCAAAAAACTGGCAAGCAAATCTAAGTTATGGACCACTTAACCACTTAAATACTCAGACAGTGAGTGCTAAAGAGATCTATGAGACTGTATGTGCTGTACGCACAAGCAAGTTACCTGATCCCTGTAAACTTGGTAACGTTGGCAGCTTTTTTAAGAACCCAATTATCGAAGCAGAGCAATACATCAGTTTATTGAAAAAGTTTTCTGATTTGGTCGGGTATGCACAAGCTGATGGGCGTATTAAAGTTGCTGCAGGTTGGCTTATAGATGAAGCTGGCCTCAAAGGGTATATCTTGGGCGGCGCGGCAGTCCATAATAAGCAAGCGTTGGTGATAGTTAATATTAATCAAGCAACTGGTGACGATGTACGAAAACTGGCGCATCATGTTATTGACACTGTTTATAATAAGTTTGGTATCAAACTGGAGCCAGAACCAAGAATAATAGGTTCACACGGAGAGGTGGAATTGTAATGACAGAGCATTGGAGCAAAAAGAAGCAAATCATTAAGTTGCTGGATCATTGTCGTTATACTTCTGGGGAAATGATTGCACAAAAAGTCGGAATATCCAGGACTGCAGTGAATAATCACATAGCGCAGTTAGCTGATTACGGGATTGATATATACAGCGTAAAAGGTAAGGGTTACAAGTTATCGAAAGCTCTGCCTTTGTTTGATGAATCCTTACTTATAAACGGGATTGAAGATAGGTGTTTCTTTTTTGATGAAATAGCCAGTACCAATGCTTTCTTACTACAGCACTCTGATGAACTAGATAGTGGTGATATTTGCATCGCGGAATATCAGTCTGCAGGCAGGGGGCGTAGGGGACGTCAATGGGTGTCACCTTATGGTCAACATGTTTACGGGTCACTCTATTGGCGCATAAACCAGGGAATGAATGCCGCAATGGGGTTAAGCTTAGTTATTGCGTGTTCTATTGTATCAACGCTAAGAACATTTGGTGTTGAAGGCCTTGGATTGAAGTGGCCAAATGATATCTACAAAGACAATAAAAAACTAGCAGGTATATTGATTGAGCTATCTGGTCAGTCTATGGACGAATGTAATTTGGTCATTGGCTTTGGTATTAATATGAGTATGCCGGCTCAACAGGCTGAAAAAATAGATCAGCCTTGGAGTGATTTATCTTCTCTGGATACAATGCCCGATAAAACTAACCTACTCCTAGCACTCCATAAACAATTAAAGTTAGACCTAGCAAAGTTTGAAGTATTTGGTTTAACGGAGTTTATTCCGCTCTGGCAACAATATGATCTGTTTTACGACAAAGAAATTGAGTTGGTCATGTCACCTAAGTCAATTGTAGGTGTTTGCAAAGGGATTGACTCGCAAGGTGGCGTTATTTTGGAAACCGATGGCGTTCAAACCGCCTATATAGGTGGAGAGATTAGCCTACGCGGTACGCTATAATCTACGAGGTTATTTTCGTAGTAAAACGCGGTTTACCAAATGATTATCTCCTTTTTTAAGGATCAGGTGAGCGCGTTCACGACTTGGTTTGATATTGGACTGGAGATTTGGGCCGTTAATCGTATCCCAGATATTAGCTGCGGTCTGATTAGCTTGTTGATCTGACAAGTTTGAATAGTGATGAAAAAAGGATTTCGGATCACTAAAAGCACCTTGACGAAATTTTCTAAAACGTTGCTGATACCATTCTTTTAGAAGCACTTCATCTGCATCTACGTAAATTGAGAAATCCACATAATCAGATAAAAAACTGCTGCGACTTTCAGGTGATTGATCTAAGCCAGTTTGAAGTACATTTAAACCTTCGATAATTAAGATGTCTGGTTGGTTAATCGGTTGCACTTGGTCAGTAAGTCGGTCATAGGTGATATGAGAGTACAGTGGCGCATTAACATGCGGTTGACCTGCTTTGATAGCTGAAATGAAATCAATGAGCATCTTCATATCATAGCTTTCTGGAAAGCCTTTTCGCTTTAATAAGTTTTTAGCTTTTAACTCTGCCAAAGGATACAGAAATCCATCGGTAGTGACTAACTCTACTTTAGGGTGTTGGGGCCAACGCTGTAAAAGCGCTTGTAGAATCCTTGCTGTGGTGCTTTTACCAACAGCGACACTACCAGAAATACTGATAATGTAGGGAGAGTTACGTGGTTTATGATTGAGGAATTGATCTAATACTACACTGCGCTGCTGCTGAGCGTCGATGATCAAGTTTAAAAGACGACTTAACGGTAAATAAATATCTGTCACTTCATCTAAAGACAGTTGCTCGTTCATGCCTTGTAAGCGGGCAAGTTCGTCTTCACTTAGTGTAAGAGGGACTGAATTACGAAGCTCAGACCATTGCTTACGCCCAAATGAATGATAAAGTGTTTTATGTATTGGTTTATTTACTGTCATAACGTCCTTTCCTTAGGTCAGGCACAGTACACCAACAAAATATATTCAACAATAAAAAACTGACCTTAGTTAATCACTAACTTTCAAATCGCTTGATTTTTATGCGTGAGTAGCTAATAAAGCCCAAAAAAACGGCATTTAAGACTTTTTTTAGCTTTTTTATGCATTTTCTATTGCACTTGTGCCAACATTTACCTAATATCCGTTTCCGAAATGATTAGCCGGCATAGCTCAGTTGGTAGAGCAACTGACTTGTAATCAGTAGGTCCCGAGTTCGACTCTTGGTGCCGGCACCATTTTTCTGGAGGGGTTCCCGAGTGGCCAAAGGGATCAGACTGTAAATCTGACGGCTCAGCCTTCGAAGGTTCGAATCCTTCTCCCTCCACCATTTTTTAAAGGTAGTTAGGTAGCCTTTCAGGTTGCGCGGATGTCGTATAATGGTATTACTCCAGCCTTCCAAGCTGATAACGCGGGTTCGATTCCCGCCATCCGCTCCAAATTGCTGAATGACTTGATTGATTAATGGTTCAGATAACTGAATTGTTGATCAGTCAAATCCTTTAAATCAGCACCTCCTGTCTTATGCTAAGCTTAATCACCATAACTAATCGATTCGATGTCATTTTATGCATCGGATTTTTTCTATATGTGTTTTCATTACCAAGAGTCTGGATTGAGGCAATATCATGGCTAAAGAAAAATTTGAACGTAGTAAACCACACGTAAACGTGGGTACAATTGGTCACGTTGACCATGGTAAAACTACTCTAACAGCAGCTATCTCAGCAGTATTGACGAAAGCATACGGCGGTGAGACTAAAGATTTCGCACAAATCGATAACGCTCCAGAAGAGCGTGAGCGTGGTATTACAATTAATACTTCTCACATCGAATATGACACGCCTACACGTCACTACGCACACGTAGATTGTCCTGGTCACGCCGATTATGTTAAAAACATGATTACAGGTGCTGCACAAATGGACGGTGCTATCTTAGTAGTAGCAGCAACTGATGGCCCAATGCCACAGACTCGTGAGCACATCCTACTTTCACGTCAGGTTGGTGTACCTTTCGTTATCGTATTCATGAACAAATGTGACATGGTTGATGATGAAGAGCTACTTGAATTAGTAGAAATGGAAGTACGTGAACTTCTTTCTGAATATGACTTCCCAGGTGATGACTTACCAGTTATCCAAGGTTCTGCACTTAAAGCGCTTGAAGGCGATGCAGCTTGGGAACCAAAAATCATCGAACTTGCTGAAGCTCTAGATACTTACATCCCAGAGCCAGAGCGTGACATCGATAAGCCTTTCCTACTACCTATTGAAGATGTATTCTCAATTTCAGGTCGTGGTACAGTTGTTACTGGTCGTGTAGAGCGCGGTATCATCACTGTAGGTGACGAAGTAGAAATCGTTGGTGTTAAAGACACGACTAAAACGACTTGTACTGGTGTTGAAATGTTCCGTAAGCTGCTTGACGAAGGTCGTGCAGGTGAGAACTGTGGTGTTTTATTACGTGGTACTAAGCGTGATGAAGTTGAACGTGGTCAAGTACTTGCTAAGCCAGGTACAATCACTCCTCACACTACATTCGAATCAGAAGTATACGTGTTAAGCAAAGAAGAAGGCGGACGTCACACTCCATTCTTCAAAGGCTACCGTCCACAGTTCTACTTCCGTACAACTGACGTAACTGGTACTATCGAGCTTCCAGAAGGCGTAGAAATGGTAATGCCAGGTGACAACATCAAGATGGTTGTTACTCTAATCTACCCAATCGCGATGGACGACGGTTTACGTTTCGCTATCCGTGAAGGTGGCCGTACAGTTGGTGCTGGTGTTGTAGCTAAAATCGTTGCTTAATAGCGAAGTTAGTTAACACACTAAAAAGGAAGCTTCGGCTTCCTTTTTTTGTTTTATAGATTTTTTTTAAGTTTTGCTTATGTTCTCTGGTGTCGACCTTGCGAACTGACTAGAATAAGAATACAATCTATGGCCGATTTTTGACCCTGAGCTGATGCTTTTCGTGGCTAAACTCGGAAGTACTATTTGATAGTGGTACATATTTATCAAATTTAAGCTCAGGTCTTAGTGAGTAACGGAACCAACCGATGACGACAAATACTGAAAACCAGAATAATTCTCTGGATATTGTTAAGTGGGGCATTGCAGTTATATTGATTGCCGCCGCTGTTATTGGCAACCAAGCATTTGGCGAAGCCAGTGTTGTGGTACGCACATTAGGCGTAATTGTTGCCTTTGTTATTGCAGGCTTTATTGCACTGCAAACTGTGAAAGGTAAAGAAGCTTTATCTTTTGCTCGTGAAGCTCACATTGAAGTACGTAAAGTGGTTTGGCCAACTCGTCAAGAAGCGCTAAACACAACATTCATTGTTCTTGCTGCAACAGCTGTCGTAGCCGTAATCCTTTGGGGTTTCGACTGGGTACTATTGCGTGTTGTTAACCTCATTACTGGCGTATAGGCATTTACATGACTGAAGCAACAGAAGCTAAAAAAAGATGGTATGTGATTCAAGCATTCTCAGGCTATGAAGGCCGTGTATGTAAAACACTACTTGAGCATATCAAAATGCACAACATGGAAGACTACTTTGCTGAGGTACTTGTACCAACTGAAGAAGTTGTTGAAATGCGAGCAGGTCAGCGTCGTAAAAGCGAACGTAAATTCTTCCCTGGCTATGTATTAGTCCAAATGGAAATGAATGATGAAAGCTGGCACTTAGTGAAAAGCATTCCACGTGTAATGGGTTTCATTGGCGGAACATCTGATCGTCCAGCACCTATTTCTGATAAAGAAGCGAATGCCATTCTTCAGCGTCTACAAGATACTGTTGAGTCACCGACTCATCGCGTTATGTTTGAGCCTGGTGAAGTTGTTCGTGTTAACGATGGTCCATTTGCTGACTTTAATGGCACTATCGAAGAAGTTGATTACGATAAAAACCGCGTTAAGGTTTCAGTAATGATCTTCGGTCGCTCTACTCCTGTGGAACTAGACTTCCAACAAGTTGAAAAGAGCTGATTAAATTAAATACAAATAGTATTTGTTTGCGGGTGCGGATTTTAGTATAATCCGCACCCGTTGTTTTCAAGGGGAGCTCATCGGCATGTAGCTGGTAGCGTTTGAACCCAAATTGAGGAAATGTCGACATGGCAAAGAAAATTGAAGCTTATATTAAGCTACAAGTAGCAGCCGGTGCTGCAAACCCGTCTCCACCAGTTGGTCCTGCTCTAGGTCAAAAAGGTGTGAACATCATGGAATTCTGTAAAGCATTCAATGCTCGTACTGAAAAGTTCGACAAAGGTATGCCGATTCCTGTTGTTATCACTGTATACAACGATCGTTCTTTCACGTTCGAAACTAAGACTCCTCCAGCATCTTTCTTATTATTGAAAGCGGCAGGTCTTAAGTCTGGTTCTGGCCGTCCAAATACCGAGAAAGTTGGTACTATCAAGCGCAGCGCTGTTCAGGAAATTGCTGAAACTAAAGCGGCTGATATGACTGGTGCTGATGTTGAAGCGATGATGCGTTCAATTGAAGGTACTGCACGTTCAATGGGTTTGGTAGTAGAGGACTAATATAATGGCAAAGCTAACTAAGCGCATGCGCGTAATCCGCGAGAAAATCGACGGAACTAAAAGCTACGATATCAATGAAGCTGTTGCTTTATTAAAAGAATTAGCAACTGCTAAATTCGTAGAAAGTGTTGACGTTGCTGTTAACCTAGGTATCGATCCTCGTAAATCAGACCAAAACGTTCGTGGCGCTACAGTATTACCACATGGTACTGGCCGTGAAGTTCGTGTTGCTGTGTTCACACAGGGCGCAAACGCTGAAGCAGCTAAAGAAGCTGGTGCAGAGTTAGTTGGTATGGAAGATCTAGCTGAGCAAGTTAAAGCTGGTGAAATGAACTTTGACGTTGTTATCGCATCTCCAGATGCAATGCGCGTTGTTGGTATGTTAGGTCAAATCTTAGGCCCACGTGGTTTAATGCCTAACCCTAAAACTGGTACTGTAACGCCAAACGTTGCTGATGCAGTTAAAAATGCCAAAGCTGGTCAAGTTCGTTACCGTAACGACAAGAATGGTATTATCCACACTACTATCGGTAAAGTGGATTTTGAACCTGCTCAAATTAAAGAAAACTTAGAAGCGTTAGTCGCAGCACTGAAAAAGGCTAAGCCTGCAGTTGCTAAAGGCGTTTACGTGAAAAAAGTCAGCATCTCTACCACTATGGGTGCAGGTGTTGTGGTTGACCAAGCTACTTTGGAAGACCTTAAGTAATATACAAAGGATGCGGATTAGTATATAATCCGCGCACTTTGTGGGTTGAGGTCTGCTTTTCAACATTGTTGAGAGCAGATTTCCGTCCAAGACCGTAGGTGTTTTCATAAGATAACTTAATTTCCTACGTAGACGGTGTCAGACCCCCCAGATAGATTTTGTTCTGCTGGAAATCTGCACCGTAAGTCGTTAAACACATAAGTGTTTAATATGGTAAATACTAGGGACATCCCTAGGTAGAATCCAGGAGTAAAGCCAATGGCATTAAGACTCGAAGACAAAAAAGCGATTGTTGCTGAAGTCAGCGAAGCCGCCAAAGGTGCTTTATCTGCAGTTGTTGCCGATTCACGCGGTGTAACTGTAGGTGATATGACCGGTCTGCGTAAAGCAGCACGTGAAGCTGGTGTTTATGTACGTGTTGTACGTAATACATTAGTTAAACGCGCTGTTGCTGGTACTGATTTTGAGTGCCTAAGCGACACGTTTACTGGTCCTACTTTGATTGCCTTTTCTAATGAGCACCCAGGTGCTGCAGCGCGTCTTCTTAAAGATTTCGCAGCTGAACAAGAAAAGTTTGAAATCAAAGCAGCAGCCTTTGAAGGGGAAGTTATCCCTGCAGCAGATATTGATCGTTTAGCGAAACTACCAACATACGAAGAAGCACTAGCTCAGTTAATGATGACTATGAAAGAAGCATCTGCTGGCAAGTTCGTTCGTACATTGGCCGCTCTTCGCGATCAAAAAGAAGCAGCTTAATATTTCATTAGCCGCTTAAATTAATTGAATTCAGTACAATAGGAATTTTTTGTTATGTCTATCACTAAAGACCAAATCTTAGAAGCTTTCGCAGAAATGTCTGTAATGGAAGTTGTTGAACTAATCGAAGCAATGGAAGAAAAATTCGGCGTTTCTGCTGCAGCTGCTGCTGTTGCTGTTGGCGGCGACGCAGGCGCTTCTGCTGCTGAGCAAACCGAATTTGACGTTGTTATGACTTCATTCGGTGGCAACAAAGTTGCTGTTATTAAAGCACTTCGTGGCGCTACAGGTCTTGGCCTGAAAGAAGCTAAAGCTATGGCTGAATCTGCACCAGTTGCAGTTAAAGAAGCTATCACTAAAGAAGAAGCAGAAGCACTTAAAGCTGATCTAGAAGCTGCTGGCGCTGAAGTAGAAGTTAAGTAAGTTATACTCTAACTTACCACCTCCCGAGTAATCGGGCGGAGGCTGGCGGTTTTTTAACCGTCGGCCTTTTTTGCGCTATATGCGCAGGCGATTTTTTATTCACCGTTTATCGCCAGTTTTAGCAGTTCCTAGCAGAGATTACTGGTTAGGTTCTTGCCATTAACGGTGATGGGCAAACGTGCTGATTTAATCTTAGAATTATTTCAGTCTTGGTCACATCTCGTAAGTAGAGGAAACCCATGGTTTACTCCTATTCTGAAAAGAAGCGTATTCGTAAAGACTTTGGAAAACGTCCAAAAGTTTTGGATATTCCGTATTTGTTGTCTATTCAATTAGACTCTTTTAAGAAATTCACCGATCAAGATCCTACGGGTGAACGTGGCTTTGAAGCTGCTTTCCGTAGCGTTTTTCCCATCAAGAGCTTTTCTGGCAACTCTGAACTGCAATATGTCAGTTACAAGCTAGGTGAGCCAGTTTTTGATGTGAAAGAGTGTCAGATCCGCGGTGTTACATATTCGGCACCACTACGCGTTAAATTGCGTATGGTTCTTTATGACCGTGAAGCTGCACCAGGCACAGTCAAAGATATTAAAGAACAAGAAGTCTACATGGGTGATATCCCATTGATGACTGAGAACGGTACCTTTGTAATTAATGGTACTGAGCGTGTAATTGTTTCTCAATTACATCGTTCTCCGGGTGTTTTCTTTGATCATGACCGTGGTAAAACCCACTCATCTGGTAAGGTGCTTTATAACGCACGTATTATTCCTTACCGTGGTTCATGGCTTGACTTTGAATTCGATCCAAAAGATTCATTATTTGTACGTATTGACCGTCGTCGTAAATTACCTGCGACTATCATCTTACGTGCGCTTGAATTTTCTACTCAAGAAATCTTGGATTTATTCTTTGAACGTATTGAGTTCAAAATTAAGCAAGATTCACTTGTTATGGCACTTGTGCCAGATCGTCTACGTGGCGAAACTGCAAGTTACGACATCAAAGATTCTGAAGGTAAGCTTTTAGTTGAAGCTGGCCGTCGTATTACTGCACGTCACATTAAGCAGCTTGAAAAAACCAACACTACTGAGCTTGAAGTACCAGTAGATTACATCGTTGGTAAGTTCGCTGCACAAGACTACATTGATGAAGATACTGGTGAAGTATTAGTTAGCGCAAATGCTGAAATCACCCTTGAAGACCTAGCTAAGCTTTCTTTAGCGGGTATTAAAGAAGTTGATACATTATTTATCAACGATCTTGATCATGGTGCATATATCTCAGACACATTACGTATTGATTCTACAACTAACCGCCTTGAAGCATTAGTTGAAATCTACCGTATGATGCGTCCTGGTGAGCCACCAACCAAAGATGCTGCTGAAAGCTTATTCCAGAACTTGTTCTTCAGTGAAGAGCGTTATGACCTTTCTAAAGTAGGTCGTATGAAGTTCAACCGTCGTCTTGAGATTTCTGAAGATGAAGGTGCTGGCGTACTGTCTAAAGAAGACATCGTACACGTTATGAAGAAAATCATCGAAATCCGTAATGGTTACGATGAAGTCGACGATATTGACCACTTAGGTAACCGTCGTATTCGTAGCGTTGGTGAGATGGCTGAAAACCAATTCCGTGTTGGTCTAGTTCGTGTTGAGCGTGCTGTTCGTGAACGTCTATCTCTAGGCGATCTGAATGAGCTTATGCCACAAGATCTAATCAACGCTAAGCCTATTTCTGCGGCAGTGAAAGAATTCTTTGGTTCTTCACAGTTGTCACAGTTCATGGATCAAAACAACCCGTTGTCAGAAGTAACGCATAAGCGTCGTATTTCTGCTCTTGGTCCTGGTGGTTTAACACGTGAACGTGCTGGTTTCGAAGTACGTGACGTACATCCAACTCACTACGGTCGTTTATGTCCGATTGAAACGCCAGAGGGACCAAACATTGGTCTAATTAACTCTTTAGCAAGTTTCGCTCGTACTAACTCTTATGGCTTCCTAGAAACACCTTACCGTAAGGTGGTTGATTGTGTGGTTACTGATGAAGTTGAATACTTATCAGCAATCGAGGAAGGCCGTTATGTGATTGCACAGGCAAACATCGAAATTGATTCTTCAAACCGTATGCTTGAAGAACAAATCGCATGTCGTCATAAAGGTGAATCTACCTTTATGCGTGCTGCTGATATCCAGTATATGGATGTATCACCACAACAGATTATTTCTGTTGCGGCATCACTTATTCCGTTCTTAGAACACGATGATGCTAACCGTGCATTGATGGGTGCAAACATGCAACGTCAAGCCGTTCCTACTTTGCGTGCTGATAAGCCGCTTGTTGGTACAGGTATTGAGCGTACTCTTGCTGTTGACTCAGGTGTTGTTGTCGCTGCGAAGCGTGGCGGTGTTATCGACTATGTTGATGCTAGCCGTATCGTAGTGAAAGTTAACGAAGCAGAATTGACACCAGGTGAAGCTGGTATCGATATCTACAACTTAACTAAATACACTCGTTCTAACCAAAACACTTGTATTAACCAACGTCCTTGTTGTTCTGTTGGTGATCCAATTGTTCGTGGTGATGTTTTAGCTGATGGTCCGTCTACCGATTTAGGTGACTTGGCCCTAGGTCAAAACATGCGTATCGCATTCATGCCTTGGAATGGTTATAACTTCGAAGATTCGATCTTAATCTCTGAGCGCGTAGCGCAAGAGGATCGTTTCACTACTATTCATATCCAAGAGCTTTCATGTATTGCTCGTGATACGAAATTAGGTAGCGAAGAAATCACTGCTGATATTCCAAACGTAGGCGAATCTGCTCTATCTAAATTAGACGAGTCAGGTATTGTTTACATTGGTGCAGAAGTAAAAGGCGGCGACATTCTAGTTGGTAAAGTGACACCTAAAGGTGAAACTCAGCTGACTCCAGAAGAAAAGCTATTGCGTGCAATTTTCGGTGAAAAAGCTTCTGACGTTAAGGACAGTTCATTACGTGTTCCTAACTCAGTTAAAGGGACTATCATCGATGTACAAGTCTTCACTCGTGACGGTATCGAAAAAGATAAACGTGCTCTTGAAATTGAAGAGATGCATGTTGCCCAAGCGCGTAAAGATTTAGGCGAAGAGTTCGAAATCCTTGAAGAAGGTGTTTTGAGCCGTGCACGTAACTTATTACTATCTGCTGGTTTCTCACAAGCTAAGCTTGCTGAATTACCACGTAAAGATGTATTAATTCAAGTTATTGATGATGAAGCTAAGCAAACTGAGCTTGAGCAATTAGCCGAGCAACATGAAGAGCTTAAAGCTGACTTCGATAAGAAGTTCGAAGTTAAACGTCGTAAAATCACCCAAGGTGATGACTTAGCTCCAGGCGTACTAAAGATTGTTAAGGTTTACCTTGCAGTTAAACGTACTATCCAACCTGGTGATAAGATGGCGGGTCGTCACGGTAACAAAGGTGTAATCTCTAAGATTTGTCCTATCGAAGACATGCCATACGATGAAACTGGTGATCCAGTTGATATCGTACTAAACCCATTGGGCGTACCATCGCGTATGAACATTGGTCAGGTACTAGAAGTTCACTTAGGTGCTGCTGCTAAGGGTATCGGTAATCGTATTACTGCTATGCTTGAAGAGCAACGTGAACTTGCTGAACTGCGCGACTACATCCGCCAGGTATATGAATTAGGTGACGAAGTTCTACAGAAAGTCGACATCAACTCATTCACTGACGATGAAGTATTGCGTCTGGCTAAAAACCTTAAAGGTGGTTTACCAGTTGCTACGCCAGCTTTCGATGGTGCTAAAGAAAAAGAGATCAAGCAAATGCTTGAACTTGCAGGCTTACCTGATTCTGGCCAGTTAACATTATGTGACGGCCGTACCGGTAACGAATTTGAGCGTAAAGTAACTGTTGGTTACATGTACATGCTCAAACTGAACCACTTAGTTGATGACAAGATGCACGCCCGTTCTACTGGTTCGTACAGCTTAGTTACACAACAGCCATTGGGCGGTAAGGCTCAATTCGGTGGTCAGCGTTTCGGTGAGATGGAAGTATGGGCACTAGAAGCATACGGTGCTGCATATACTCTACAGGAAATGCTAACGGTTAAATCAGATGACGTTAACGGTCGTACTCAGATGTATAAGAACATCGTCGACGGTAACCATCAGATGCACCCAGGCATGCCTGAGTCTTTCAACGTATTGTTGAAGGAAATTCGTTCACTTGGTATTAATATCGAGTTGGATCAAGAGTAAGCATCGCTCTTAAGCAATGTTTGGTAACCAAGGATGCTTTGCTTAGCAAAGCATCTGGTTTAACTCCTTCAGGAGAGAAACGTGAAAGACTTATTAAAGTTTCTTAAACAGCAAAGCAAGACTGAAGAATTTAACGGTATTAAAATTGGTTTGGCTTCGCCAGACCTAATCCGTTCTTGGTCTTTTGGTGAAGTTAAAAAGCCAGAAACCATTAATTACCGTACTTTCAAACCTGAACGTGAAGGTTTGTTCTGTGCGCGTATTTTCGGTCCTGTAAAAGATTACGAATGTTTGTGTGGTAAATACAAACGTTTGAAGCACCGTGGTGTTATTTGTGAGAAGTGTGGCGTTGAAGTTACACAGACTAAAGTACGTCGTGAGCGTATGGGTCATATTGATCTTGCAAGCCCAGTTGCCCATATTTGGTTCTTGAAATCACTTCCGAGTCGTATCGGTTTGATGCTTGATATGACATTACGTGATATTGAACGCGTATTGTACTTTGAGTCATTTGTAGTGATCGAGCCTGGCATGACCAGCCTTGAACGCGGTCAAATGCTGACAGAAGAAACATATCTTGATGCATTAGAAGAATACGGTGACGAGTTTGAAGCTAAAATGGGTGCTGAAGCAGTCTTAGACTTGCTACGTGCAATCAATTTAGAAGAACAAATTGATCAAATGCGTGAAGAGTTACCATCAATTAACTCTGAAACCCGTCGTAAGAAGGTCACTAAGCGCCTTAAACTGATGGAAGCATTCTTCACTTCTGGCAACAAGCCTGAGTGGATGATCTTAAAAGTGTTACCAGTTCTGCCACCTGATTTACGTCCTCTAGTTCCACTAGATGGCGGACGTTTTGCTACATCTGATTTGAACGACCTTTACCGTCGTGTAATCAACCGTAACAACCGTCTTAAGCGTCTATTAGATCTAGCTGCACCAGACATTATCGTACGTAACGAAAAGCGTATGTTACAAGAGTCTGTCGATGCACTATTAGATAATGGTCGTCGTGGTCGTGCTATTACCGGTTCTAACAAGCGTCCGCTTAAATCTTTGGCTGATATGATCAAAGGTAAGCAAGGTCGTTTCCGTCAGAACTTACTTGGTAAGCGTGTAGATTACTCTGGTCGTTCGGTAATTACCGTAGGTCCAACTTTACGCCTGCATCAATGTGGTCTTCCTAAGAAGATGGCACTTGAGCTATTCAAACCATTTATTTATGGCAAGTTAGAAGGTCGTGGTCTTGCTACTACGATTAAAGCTGCTAAGAAAATGGTTGAGCGAGAGCAAGCTGAAGTTTGGGATGTATTAGACGAAGTGATTCGTGAACATCCAGTCATGCTTAACCGTGCACCAACACTTCATAGACTTGGTATTCAAGCATTTGAACCAGTTCTTATTGAAGGTAAAGCAATCCAATTGCATCCATTAGTATGTGCGGCATATAACGCCGACTTCGATGGTGACCAAATGGCTGTGCACGTGCCGTTAACGCTTGAAGCTCAATTAGAAGCTCGTTCGTTAATGATGTCGACCAACAACATTCTTTCTCCTGCTAACGGTGAGCCAGTAATCACGCCTTCTCAAGACGTGGTACTAGGTCTTTACTACACCAGCCGTGAATGTGTTAACGGTCGCGGTGAAGGCATGACATTCATGTCTGTTGATGAAGTAGAAAAAGCATATGCAACAGGTGCAGCAGAATTGCATGCACGTGTAAAAGTTCGCTTAATCGAAACATCAATTGACGCTAATGGCGAGAAAGTACAAACACGTAAGATTGTAGATACTACAGTTGGTCGTGCGTTGTTATCGCAAATCTTACCTGAAGGATTACCATTTGATTTGGTAAACCAAAACATGGGTAAGAAGCAAATCTCTAAATTGCTGAACACTTGTTACCGTGCATTAGGTCTAAAAGATACTGTTATCTTTGCTGACCAATTAATGTATACCAGTTTCCGTTACGCAACTATCTCTGGTGCCTCTGTTGGTATCAACGATATGGTTATTCCGGACGAGAAATATACCTTAGTTGAAGAAGCTGAACGTGAAGTGCTTGAAATTCAAGAGCAGTTCCAATCAGGTCTTGTAACAGCTGGTGAGCGCTACAACAAAGTTATCGATATTTGGGCAAGCACCAACGATAAGATCTCTAAAGCGATGATGGACAACTTGAAAAAAGAAGTTGTTATTAATCGTGATGGTGAAGAAGAAGAGCAAGATTCGTTTAACAGCATCTATATGATGGCTGACTCGGGCGCTCGTGGTAGTGCTGCACAGATTCGTCAGTTAGCTGGTATGCGTGGTCTGATGGCTAAGCCAGATGGCTCAATCATCGAAACCCCAATTACTGCGAACTTCCGTGAAGGTTTGAACGTATCACAATACTTCATCTCTACTCACGGTGCGCGTAAAGGTCTTGCCGATACCGCACTGAAAACAGCTAACTCGGGTTATCTAACTCGTCGTCTTGTTGACGTTGCACAAGATTTAGTTGTTATTGAAGATGACTGTGGAACAGAAGAAGGCTTGACCATGAAGCCGTTGATTGAAGGTGGTGATGTTAAAGAGCCGCTTCGTGAACGTGTTCTAGGTCGTGTTGTCGCTGTTGATGTATTAGAACCTGGTACTGAAAAAGTACTTGCGCCACGTAACACATTACTAGACGAGTCATGGTGTGATCTTCTAGAAGAGCACAGTGTTGATGAAGTTATTGTTCGTTCAGTAATTTCTTGTGACACAGACTTTGGTGTTTGTGCTGCTTGTTACGGTCGTGATTTAGCACGTGGTCATATTATTAACCACGGTGAAGCGATTGGTGTTGTTGCTGCTCAGTCGATTGGTGAGCCAGGTACACAGCTTACGATGCGTACTTTCCACATTGGTGGTGCTGCATCTCGTGACTCTGCAGAAAACAACGTACAAGTTAAGAATAACGGTACATTGAAACTTCATAACGCGAAATACGTTAAGAGTATCGATGATAAACTGGTTATCGTATCGCGTTCATCTGAAATTGCGGTTATCGATGAGTTAGGTCGTGAGAAAGAACGCTATCGTGTTCCTTACGGTACCGTATTAGAACAACTTGAAGATTCAGAAGTAACTTCTGGCGCTATCATTGCTAACTGGGATCCACATACGCATCCTATTATCTCTGAAGTTGCTGGTAGTGTTAAATTCGTTGATATGATTGAAGGCGTTACTATGACGCGTCAAACAGACGATTTAACCGGTCTATCTTCTGTTGTTGTTATTGATGCTGGTGCACGTCCTACCGCTGGTAAAGAAATGCGTCCTGCTATCCGTCTAATCGACGCGGCGGGTAACGATCTTATGATCCCTGGTACAGACGTACCAGCGCAATACTTCTTACCGGGTAATGCGATTGTTTCTAAAGACGATAATGCGCAAATTAATGTTGGTGATGCTTTAGCACGTATTCCTCAAGAATCGTCTAAAACTCGCGATATTACCGGTGGTCTGCCACGAGTTGCTGACTTATTCGAAGCACGTAAGCCTAAAGAACCCGCTATTCTTGCTGAAATCTCAGGTACCATCTCGTTTGGTAAAGAGACTAAAGGTAAGGTTCGTTTAGTTATCAGCCCAGCTGATGGCGGTGATCATTACGAAGAAATGATCCCTAAATGGCGTAACCTTAACGTGTTCGAAGGTGAAAAAGTTGAACGTGGTGAAGTTATCGCTGACGGCCCAGAAGCTGCACACGATATCCTACGTTTACGTGGTATCCATCATGTTGCTAACTATATTGTTGATGAAGTCCAAGACGTTTACCGTCTACAGGGTGTAAAAATCAATGATAAGCACATTGAGGTTATCATTCGCCAAATGCTTCGTAAGTGTCTAATCACTGATGCAGGTGATTCGAACTTCTTAGTCGGTGAACAAGCTGAAGTATCTCGCGTGAAGATTGCTAACCGTGAGCTTGAAGCTCAAGGTAAAGCACCTGCGAAGTTTGAGCGTGAATTACTAGGTATTACCAAAGCTTCTTTGGCTACTGAATCGTTCATCTCAGCGGCATCGTTCCAAGAAACGACTCGTGTACTTACAGAAGCTGCTGTAGGTGGTAAGAGTGACCAATTGCGTGGTCTGAAAGAAAACGTAATCGTTGGTCGTCTAATCCCTGCAGGTACAGGTTATGCATATCACAATGCTCGTAACGAAGCGCGTGCTAATGTTAAAGATGAAGGTGTAGAAGCACCGGTTATCACTGCAAGTGAAGCAGAGAAGAACTTAGCTGACTTACTTAACTTGGCCGGAAGTGCCGACTAAAGTAAATGTTATGTTAAAAAAAGGCGCCTTTGGCGCCTTTTTTATTGGGAATTGCACGAAAAGTTGTCTATTTCTTGACAGTTGGCCAATACCTTTCTAAACTTTCGCGTCCCATCATAGTGGGATATAGATTTTTCACACAAAATTGTTGAGATTATTCAACTGAACGGAGCTATTCATGGCAACTGTAAACCAGTTGGTACGTAAGCCACGCTCGCCAAAAGTCGAAAAGACTAATGTGCCAGCGTTAAATGCGTGTCCACAAAAACGTGGTGTTTGTACTCGTGTGTACACTACAACACCTAAAAAACCTAACTCTGCTCTACGTAAAGTAGCACGTGTTCGCTTAACTAACGGTTTCGAAGTTACTTCGTACATCGGTGGTGAAGGTCACAACTTGCAGGAACATAGTGTAATTCTAATCCGTGGCGGTCGTGTTAAAGACTTACCGGGTGTGCGTTACCACACTATCCGCGGTGCATTAGATTGTGCTGGCGTTAGTGCTCGTCGCCAAGGCCGTTCTAAGTACGGTGCTAAGCGTCCTAAGTCATAACTTGTCCGTTTAAGTAAGGCCAAGCTAGTTAAAAATATTCCAGTTTTGGAAATACCTGAAGCATACGGAGAATTGTTATGCCAAGACGTCGCGTTGTAGGACAACGTAAAATCCTACCAGATCCAAAGTTTAAAAGTGAGTTGCTGGCTAAGTTCATCAACGTCATTATGGTTGACGGTAAAAAGTCAACTGCTGAAAAAATTATCTACAAGGCATTAGATGTTGTCGCTGAAAAGAAAAGCGAAGATCATCTAACTATCCTTGAAGCAGCTCTTGATAATGTTCGCCCTTCAGTCGAGGTTAAATCTCGTCGTGTTGGTGGTTCTACTTATCAAGTACCATGTGAAGTTCGTCCAGTGCGTCGTAACGCACTAGCGATGCGCTGGTTAGTTGAAGCTGCTCGCAAGCGTGGTGAAAAATCTATGGCTCTACGTCTAGCAGGTGAAATGCTAGATGCATCTGAAAACAAAGGTACTGCTGTTAAGAAGCGTGAAGACGTGCATCGCATGGCTGAAGCTAACAAAGCCTTTGCTCATTACCGTTGGTAATTTGATGGAGCGGGCATTAGCCCGCTCCATATTGTTGATATTTTCTAAAGTGATAACTTTAGTTGAGAGGGTATAAATAGTGGCTCGTACAACCCCAATTGAGCGTTACCGTAATATTGGTATTGTTGCTCATGTGGATGCAGGTAAAACTACCACAACAGAACGTGTTCTGTTCTATACCGGTTTGTCTCATAAAATCGGTGAGGTGCATGACGGCGCTGCTACGACAGATTGGATGGTACAGGAGCAAGAACGTGGTATTACTATCACTTCTGCTGCAGTAACGACCTTTTGGCGTGGTATGGAAGCTCAATTCACTGAACATCGTATTAATATCATCGATACCCCTGGTCACGTCGACTTCACTATTGAGGTTGAGCGTTCATTACGTGTACTAGATGGCGCTGTAGTTGTTTTCTGCGGTTCATCAGGCGTAGAGCCTCAATCAGAGACTGTATGGCGTCAAGCCAACAAGTATGAAGTACCTCGTATGGTGTTCGTCAATAAGATGGACCGTGCAGGTGCTGACTTTGATAGTGTTATCGACCAAATCCGTAATCGCTTAGGTGCTACTTGTGTTCCAATTCAATTGAATATTGGCGCAGAAGAGGACTTCAAAGGGGTTATTGATTTAATTAAGATGAAAGCGATTAACTGGTCTGAAGAAGATCAAGGAACCACTTTCACTTATGAAGAAATTCCCGCAGATCTTTTAGCTAAGGCTGAAGAGATGCATGAGTATCTAGTGGAAAGTGCTGCTGAAGCATCTGATGAACTGATGGAAAAGTACCTTGAAGAAGGCACATTACCAGAAGCAGATATTAAGCAAGCATTACGTCAGCGCACAATTAACAACGAAATCGTATTAGCAACTTGTGGTTCTGCATTTAAGAACAAAGGTGTTCAAGCGGTTTTGGATGCGGTTGTTGACTACCTTCCTGCTCCTATCGAAGTGCCTGCTATTAAGGGTGTTGACGAGAACGAAAATGAAGTAGAGCGCCCATCAGACGATAACGCACCATTTGCTGCATTAGCGTTTAAAATTGCGACTGACCCATTTGTTGGAACTTTGACCTTTATCCGTGTATATTCAGGCGTACTAGAGTCGGGTGCAGCGGTTTATAATTCTGTTAAACAGAAACGTGAACGTGTTGGACGGATTGTACAAATGCATGCAAATGACCGTACTGAGCTTAAAGAAGTTCGTGCAGGTGATATTGCAGCGGCGATTGGTCTAAAAGAAGTAACAACTGGCGATACTCTTTGCGCAAACGATCACAAAGTGATTCTAGAGCGAATGGAGTTTCCAGAACCTGTTATTACCATTGCCGTTGAGCCTCGCTCTAAAGCAGACCAAGATAAAATGGGGATTGCACTACAAAAGCTAGCTGCAGAAGATCCTTCTTTTAGAGTGGAAACTGATGAAGAGTCAGCTCAAACATTGATTTCTGGCATGGGTGAATTACATTTAGATATTATTGTTGACCGTATGCGTCGCGAATTTAATGTCGAGTGTAACGTAGGTAAACCTCAGGTTGCCTATCGTGAAACGATTCGCTCATCAGTAGAAGTTGAAGGTAAGTTCGTACGTCAATCAGGCGGGCGTGGTCAATATGGTCACGTATGGCTGAAGATTGAACCGTTAGAAGACGGTGCAGGCTATGAATTTGTCAATGAAATTGTTGGTGGTGCAGTTCCTCGTGAATTCATCCCATCAGTAGACAAAGGTATTCAAGAGCAAATGAAAAACGGTGTTTTAGCCGGTTATCCTATGCTCGATGTGAAAGTGACTTTATTTGATGGTTCATATCATGATGTGGACTCGAATGAAATGGCTTTCAAAATAGCTGGTTCAATGGGCTTTAAAAAGGGTGCGCTTGAAGCAAGCCCTGTGTTACTAGAACCAACAATGAAAGTGGAAATTACCACTCCTGAAAGTAATATGGGCGATGTAGTAGGTGACTTAAACCGACGTCGTGGTGTTATTGATGGAATGGACGATGGCTTGGGTGGTGTTAAAATCATTCATGCAACGGTTCCACTATCAGAAATGTTTGGTTATGCAACTGACTTGCGTAGTGCAACTCAGGGGCGTGCTTCATACTCAATGGAGTTTGCTAAGTACGCTGATGCACCATCAAACATTGCAAATGCGATAATTGAATCACGCACCTAATTTTAGGTGTTTAACTAATGTTATATAGCTCGTAATCGAGCACTTCTGAAAAGAAAGGAATATATCGTGGCTAAAGAAAAATTTGAACGTAGTAAACCACACGTAAACGTGGGTACAATTGGTCACGTTGACCATGGTAAAACTACTCTAACAGCAGCTATCTCAGCAGTATTGACGAAAGCATACGGCGGTGAGACTAAAGATTTCGCACAAATCGATAACGCTCCAGAAGAGCGTGAGCGTGGTATTACAATTAATACTTCTCACATCGAATATGACACGCCTACACGTCACTACGCACACGTAGATTGTCCTGGTCACGCCGATTATGTTAAAAACATGATTACTGGTGCTGCACAAATGGACGGCGCTATCTTAGTAGTAGCAGCAACTGATGGCCCAATGCCACAGACTCGTGAGCACATCCTACTTTCACGTCAGGTTGGTGTACCTTTCGTTATCGTATTCATGAACAAATGTGACATGGTTGATGATGAAGAGCTACTTGAATTAGTAGAAATGGAAGTACGTGAACTTCTTTCTGAATATGACTTCCCAGGTGATGACTTACCAGTTATCCAAGGTTCTGCACTTAAAGCGCTTGAAGGCGATGCAGCTTGGGAACCAAAAATCATCGAACTTGCTGAAGCTCTAGATACTTACATCCCAGAGCCAGAGCGTGACATCGATAAGCCTTTCCTACTACCTATTGAAGATGTATTCTCAATTTCAGGTCGTGGTACAGTTGTTACTGGTCGTGTAGAGCGCGGTATCATCACTGTAGGTGACGAAGTAGAAATCGTTGGTGTTAAAGACACGACTAAAACGACTTGTACTGGTGTTGAAATGTTCCGTAAGCTGCTTGACGAAGGTCGTGCAGGTGAGAACTGTGGTGTTTTATTACGTGGTACTAAGCGTGATGAAGTTGAACGTGGTCAAGTACTTGCTAAGCCAGGTACAATCACTCCTCACACTACATTCGAATCAGAAGTATACGTGTTAAGCAAAGAAGAAGGCGGACGTCACACTCCATTCTTCAAAGGCTACCGTCCACAGTTCTACTTCCGTACAACTGACGTAACTGGTACTATCGAGCTTCCAGAAGGCGTAGAAATGGTAATGCCAGGTGACAACATCAAGATGGTTGTTACTCTAATCTACCCAATCGCGATGGACGACGGTTTACGTTTCGCTATCCGTGAAGGTGGCCGTACAGTTGGTGCTGGTGTTGTAGCTAAAATCGTTGCTTAATAGCGAAGTTAGTTAACACACTAAAAAGGAAGCTTCGGCTTCCTTTTTTGTTTCTGTTGCTTTTTAAATTGAACTGTGTAAAATCCACCGCCTTGAACAAACTAACTAGATTGAAGAGTTTTTGTTCGAAGGGGTTGATCTCTCATCTGATATCTGTATAATTCCCCTTCGCTGTCCTAGACAGTGTAATATAATGTTTAACCATAAGGGTTATTCATTTTCATAATTGACTCCGATTGGGAGTCTACGGTTAAATCATCTCGCTCTGCTTTTCCAATGGGAAGAAGCTAGAGGGTGATTTTTTATGTGTGCATTTTAGGAGCTCTGGTCAATGCAGAACCAAAGAATCCGTATCCGCTTGAAAGGATTTGATCATCGTCTGATCGATCAATCAACAGCGGAAATCGTTGAAACTGCTAAGCGTACAGGCGCACAGGTTCGTGGTCCTATTCCACTTCCTACGCGTAAAGAACGTTATACCATTTTGACTTCTCCGCACGTCAACAAAGACGCTCGTGACCAATACGAAATTCGTACTCACAAGCGCTTAGTTGACATCGTAGAGCCAACTGAAAAGACTGTAGACGCATTAATGCGTTTAGATCTTGCCGCTGGTGTCGACGTTCAAATTAGCTTAGGTTAATTGAGATCCTTAGAAGAGGTTTGAAAGATGGCTATCGGTCTTATTGGTCGTAAAGTGGGTATGACTCGCATCTTCACAGAAGATGGCGCTTCAATCCCTGTAACAGTAATTGAAATTGCTGGTAACCGTGTTACTCAAGTGAAAACTTTAGAAACTGACGGATACCGTGCTCTTCAAGTAACTACTGGTACCAAAAAAGCCAATCGCATCACCAAACCAGAAGCAGGTCATTTTGCTAAGAGCGGCGTAGAAGCTGGTCGTGGCTTATGGGAATTGCGTTTGGCAGATGGTGAGTGTGAAGGCATTGAAGTAGGTGCTGAACTTAACGTTGATATCTTTGCTGATACAGCGAAAGTTGATGTTACTGGTCAATCTAAAGGTAAGGGCTTCCAAGGCGGTATTAAACGCTGGAACTTCCACGCTCAAGATATGACACATGGTAACTCTTTGGCTCATAGATCTAATGGTTCTATCGGTCAAAACCAGACACCTGGTCGCGTTTTCAAAGGTAAGAAAATGTCTGGCCACATGGGTGCCGAGCAAGTCACTACTCAAAATCTAGACGTTGTACGTGTAGATGCAGAGCGTAACTTGTTATTGGTAAAAGGTGCTGTTCCTGGCGCTACCAATGGTGACTTGATTATCAAGCCAGCCGTTAAAGCATAGGTCTGAGGAGATAGTAATGGAATTGGTATTGAAAGACGCGCAAAGCGCTCTTGAAGTTTCCGAAACTACCTTCGGCCGTGACTTTAACGAGGCATTGGTTCATCAGGTAGTTGTAGCTTACGCTGCAAACGCGCGTCAGGGCACTCGTGCTCAACAGACTCGTGCGGAAGTAACTGGCTCAGGCAAAAAGCCTTGGCGCCAGAAAGGCACTGGCCGTGCTCGTGCCGGTAGTGTTAAAGGCCCGATCTGGCGTGGCGGTGGCGTAACATTCGCTGCTAAAACTCAAGATCACAGCCAAAAAGTTAACAAAAAGATGTACCGTGGTGCTTTAAAAAGCATTCTTTCTGAATTGGTACGTCAAGAGCGTTTAGTCGTTGTTGAATCTTTTGGTGTTGAAGCTCCTAAAACTAAAGAGCTGAAAGCTAAACTAAAAGAAATGAACTTAGAAGACGTTCTAATTGTTACTGCAGATGTTGATGAGAATTTATTCTTAGCAGCACGCAACTTATACAAGGTTGACGTACGTGACGTAGCGGGTCTTGACCCAGTTAGTCTAATCGCGTTTAACACTGTTCTTGTTACTGCTGATGCAGTGAAGCAAATCGAGGAGATGCTAGCATGATCACCGAAGAACGTTTGCTAAAAGTTATTCTTGCTCCACATATCTCTGAAAAGAGCACTGTGCTTGCTGAGAAAAACAACACTGTAGTTTTCCGCGTAGCAATCGATGCGACTAAAGCAGAGATTAAAGCTGCTGTAGCGAAGCTTTTTGAAGTTGAAGTTGATAGTGTCCGCACTTTGGTAAACAAAGGTAAAACTAAGCGCACTGGTGGCCGTGTTGGTCGTCGTAGCGATTGGAAAAAAGCCTATGTAACTTTAGCTGCTGGTGCTGACATCGATTTCGTTGGCGGCGCTGAGTAAGCAAAGGAGAATTATCATGGTAGTTATTAAGTGTAAGCCAACCTCTCCAGGTCGTCGCCACGTTGTTAAAGTGGTGAACAGCGACTTGCATAAAGGGAAACCTTTTGCAGGCCTGTTGGCTAAGAAATCTAAAAGTGGTGGCCGTAACAATACTGGTCGTATCACTGTTCGTCACGTAGGTGGTGGACACAAGCAGCATTACCGTATTATTGACTTCAAACGCAATAAAGACGGTATCCCTGCAAAAATCGAACGTCTTGAGTATGATCCGAACCGTACAGCTAACATCGCGTTAGTACTATACGCAGACGGTGAGCGTCGTTACATCCTTGCTGCTAAAGGTATGCAAGCTGGTGACGCAATCCAATCTGGTTTGGATGCAGACATCAAAACTGGTAACGCAATGCCGCTTCGCAACATCCCAGTGGGTAGTGTTGTGCACGCAGTAGAAATGAAGCCTGGTAAAGGTGCTCAAATCGCGCGTTCAGCTGGTGCTTATGTTCAAGTTGTTGCTCGTGATAACCAATATGCAACTCTACGTCTTCGCTCTGGCGAAATGCGTAAAGTACCAGTTGATTGTCGTGCAACATTCGGTGAAGTTGGTAACGCTGAGCACATGCTACGCCAGTTAGGTAAAGCAGGTGCTAAACGCTGGAGAGGCGTACGCCCTACAGTTCGTGGTGTTGCAATGAACCCGGTTGACCATCCACATGGTGGTGGTGAAGGCCGTACTTCTGGTGGACGTCACCCAGTGAGTCCATGGGGTGTGCCAACTAAGGGTTATAAAACTCGTAGTAATAAGCTCACCGACAAGTACATTGTACGTCGTCGTAATAAATAGTAAGAGGATTCGCCCATGCCACGTTCTCTCAAGAAAGGTCCTTTCATTGACCTACACTTGCTGAAGAAGGTAGAGAAAGCGATGGAAGCGGGAGACAAAAAGCCAATTAAGACTTGGTCTCGTCGCTCAATGATCATCCCAAATATGATTGGGTTGACCATCGCTGTCCATAATGGTCGTCAGCACGTACCTGTGTTCGTAACTGACGAAATGATCGGTCATAAGCTTGGTGAATTTTCACCAACTCGCACTTATCGCGGCCATGCTGCAGATAAGAAAGCGAAGAAGCGTTAATACGGGAGACATAAGATGGAAGTTTTAGCTAAACATCGTTACGCCCGTACGTCTGCGCAGAAGGCCCGTCTAGTTGCTGATCAAATTCGAGGATTGCCTGTTTCTAAGGCACTTGAGATTTTGACCTTCAGCCCTAAGAAAGCCGCCGTACTGGTTAAAAAAGTACTAGACTCAGCTATCGCAAACGCCGAACACAACGAAGGTGCAGATATCGATGAGCTTAAAGTTGGTAAAGTCTTCGTTGACGAAGCACCAACAATGAAGCGCATCATGCCTCGTGCCAAAGGCCGCGCTGATCGTATCATGAAGCGTACCAGCCACATTACTGTGGTTGTATCAGATCGCTAGGAGAAGAGAGCAATGGGACAGAAAGTACATCCTAATGGTATCCGTCTGGGTATCACAAAGCCTTGGATCTCTACTTGGTACGCCGATAAAGCAGATTATGCAAATAACCTGCACAGCGACTGGGAAGTTCGTCAATATCTCACTGAGAAATTGAAGGCTGCATCAGTATCTAAAATCGTTATCGAGCGTCCTGCGAAGAGCATCCGCGTTACTATTCACACTGCCCGTCCAGGTGTTGTGATTGGTAAGAAAGGTGAAGACGTTGAAGTATTACGTGCATATGTATCTAAAATTACAGGCACTACTGCTCAAATCAACATCGCTGAGATCCGCAAGCCTGAGTTAGACGCAAAGCTTGTTGCTGACAGTATCGCACAGCAATTAGAGCGTCGCGTTATGTTCCGTCGCGCTATGAAGCGTGCAGTTCAAAACGCAATGCGCATTGGTGCTCAAGGTATCAAAGTTGAAGTGAGCGGCCGTCTAGGCGGTGCTGAAATCGCACGTTCTGAATGGTATCGTGAAGGTCGTGTACCTCTACATACCTTACGTGCTGATATCGACTATTCTACTTCTGAAAGTCACACTCAATACGGTGTGATTGGTGTTAAAGTTTGGATCTTCAAAGGCGAAGTTCTAGACGGTATCATCCCAGCATTAGAAGAGCCGAAGCAGCAGCCTAAGCGCAAGCCTCGTGGTAAATAGGAGAAACTTTAATGCTGCAACCTAAACGTATGAAGTTTCGCAAGATGTTCAAAGGCCGCAACCGTGGTCTAGCGAACGGTACTGAAGTTAGCTTTGGTACTTTCGGTTTGAAAGCAGTCGGCCGTGGCCGTTTAACTGCACGTCAAATCGAATCTGCACGTCGTGCCATGACACGTCACATTAAACGTCAAGGACAAATTTGGATTCGAGTTTTCCCTGACAAGCCAATTACCTCTAAGCCTCTTGAAGTGCGTATGGGTAAAGGTAAAGGTAACGTTGAATACTGGGTATGTCAGATTCAACCTGGTAAGGTTCTTTATGAGATGAATGGTGTATCTGAAGAGTTAGCGCGTGAAGCGTTTGCTTTAGCATCTGCCAAGCTTCCTATTAAGACTACCTTCGTAACTAAGACGGTGATGTAATGAAAGCGAGCGAACTAAGAGAAAAGAGCGTTGAAGAACTTAACGCTGAACTACTTGGTCTGCTGCGTGAGCAGTTTAACCTGCGTATGCAACACGCTACTGGTCAGTTGACTCAAACGAATCAATTGAAATTAGTGCGTCGTAACATTGCACGTGTTAAGACCATTATTACTTCTAAGGCAGGTGCGTAATGTCTGATAAAATCCGTACTTTGCAAGGTCGAGTACTTAGCAACAAAATGGACAAGTCTATTACTGTTGCTATTGCACGCCAAGTGAAACATCCTATTTATGGGAAGTACATTAAGCGTACAACTAAGATCCATGCACATGACGAAACAAATCAGTGTAATGAAGGTGACGTAGTGACTATTAGTCAGTGTCGTCCTCTTTCTAAGACTAAGTCTTGGACACTAGTTGAAGTAGTAACAAAGGCCTAATTTTTCATTAGGTTATAGTAAACGGCTCCAAAGATTGGGGCCGTTTGTTTTTTTCTGCTATGCAATCCAAAATATTGGTGTTATACTTGCGCGCCATTTTTGACTAAATTGTTGTCAGTTAGGTTTACCTAATTAATTTACAAGATAGTTTATAAAATGGTCGAAATGATGATCCCAATGTTGGGATTTGTGTAGTAACGATAGCGGAGCACTTAAAATGATCCAAATGCAATCGACTCTAGACGTCGCGTGTAACAGTGGCGCTCGTAGAGTTCAGTGTATTAAGGTCTTGGGTGGCTCTCATCGTCGTTATGCCGGTATCGGCGACGTCATCAAGGTTTCTGTAAAAGAAGCAATTCCTCGCGCTAAAGCGAAGAAAGGTGATGTATATAACGCGGTGGTAGTCCGTACTAAGAAAGGCGTACGTCGTCCAGATGGTTCTGTCATTCGCTTCGATCGGAATGCAGCAGTTTTGCTTAACGCAAACCTTGCACCGATTGGTACTCGTATTTTTGGACCAGTGACACGTGAATTGCGTACCGAGCAGTTTATGAAAATCGTCTCTCTGGCACCAGAAGTACTGTAAGGAGCTTCAAAATGGCAGCTAAAATCCGTCGTGAAGACGAAGTAATTGTACTAGCAGGTAAAGACAAGGGTAAACGCGCAAAAGTTTCTCAAGTCCTACCTACTGGTAAGTTGATTGTTGAAGGCATCAATCTTGTTAAAAAACACCAAAAGCCAAACCCACAATTGGGCGTAACTGGCGGCGTTATCGAGAAAGAAGCACCGATACAAGCATCAAACGTAGCGATCTTTAACCAAGCCACAGGCAAGGCAGATCGTGTTGGTTTCCGATTCGAAGACGGCAAAAAAGTCCGTTTCTTTAAATCGAATAGTGAACTCATTAAGTAAACGGAGTAAACGATGGCGAAACTGCATGATAAATATCAAGAGACTGTTATTGCAGAACTTTCTAAAAAGTTCGGCTATACCAGTGTCATGCAAGTCCCTCGGATTGAAAAAATCACCCTTAACATGGGTGTAGGCGAAGCAGTTGCAGACAAAAAAGTTATGGAGCATGCGCTTCGTGACATGACTGCAATCGCTGGTCAAAAACCAGTTGTAACTGTTGCACGTAAATCAGTTGCTGGTTTTAAAATCCGTGAAGGCTACCCTATTGGCTGTAAAGTTACCCTACGCGGTGAGCGTATGTGGGAATTTTTAGAGCGTTTAGTTGACATTGCAATCCCACGTATTCGTGACTTCCGTGGCCTAAGCGCAAAAGCGTTTGACGGTCGTGGTAACTACGCAATGGGTGTGCGTGAGCAAATCATCTTCCCAGAAATCGATTATGATAAAATCGATAAGATTCGTGGTATGGATATTGTTATCACTACTACTGCGAAGAATGATGAAGAAGGTCGTGCTTTGTTAGACGCATTTAACTTCCCATTCAAGAAATAAGGGTAGCATAATGGCAAAATCATCTATGAAAGCACGTGAAGCAAAGCGTGCACAGCTCGTAGCTAAATATGCTGAAAAGCGTTTAGCACTTAAGGCTTTAATCAGCGCTCCTGATACTTCTGAAGAAGATCGTTGGGATGCTGTACTTAAGTTACAAGCTCTACCTCGTGATTCTAGCGCGTCGCGTCAGCGTAACCGTTGTAATCAAACTGGTCGCCCACATGGTGTTCTACGTAAATTCGGTCTTAGCCGTATTAAACTACGTGAAGCAACTATGCGTGGTGAAGCTCCTGGTCTGCGTAAGGCCAGCTGGTAAGCACTTGTCACGGAGTAAGCTAATATGAGCATGCAAGATCCTATTGCGGATATGTTAACACGTATTCGTAACGGCCAAGCTGCTAACAAAGTATCGGTAACGATGCCTTCAGCTAAGTTAAAAGTAGCAATTGCGAAATTACTTAAAGACGAAGGTTATATTACTGACTACGCCGTAGCAGAAGAAGCCAAGCCTGAATTAGAAATCACTTTAAAGTATTTCCAAGGCAAACCAGTCGTTGAGACTATCCAGCGCGTATCTCGCCCAGGTCTTCGTATTTACAAAGGTAAAAACGAACTTCCTAAGGTGATGGGCGGTCTGGGTGTCGCAATTGTGTCCACTTCTAAAGGCTTGATGACCGATCGTGCTGCCCGCCTAAATGGCATGGGTGGTGAGGTTATCTGCTACGTAGCGTAAGGAGCTAGGTATGTCACGTGTAGCAAAAGCACCAGTGTCTATTCCTGCCGGCGTAGAGGTGACCTTAAACGAACAAACTATTACCGTAAAAGGTGCTAAAGGTAGTTTGACTCGAGTAATCAACAATGCGGTAAGTGTTGTTCTAGAAAACGGCGTATTAACGTTTGGTCCAGTTGAAGGCGTTGCTAACGCTTGGGCTCAAGCTGGTACAGCTCGTGCACTAGTAAATAACATGGTTGTTGGTGTTTCTGAAGGATTTGTTAAGAAATTAAAGTTAATTGGTGTTGGTTACCGTGCAAAAGTTGCTGGTAAAGACCTTGACCTTACTTTAGGTTTCTCACATCCATTGGTTCACAAACTGCCCGCAGGTGTTACTGCAGAGTGTCCTAGCCAAACTGATATCGTACTTTCGGGTGTTGATAAGCAGTTAGTTGGTCAGGTCGCTGCTGAGATTCGTGGATACCGTCCACCTGAGCCTTATAAAGGTAAAGGTGTTCGCTATGCAGACGAACAAGTACGCCGTAAAGAGGCTAAGAAGAAGTAGGTAACGCGATATGGATAAGAAAACATCTCGCTTACGCCGCGCTACTCGCGCTCGTAAGAAGATCCAAGAGCTGGGCGTGAACCGTCTGGTTGTACATCGTACACCGCGTCACATTTATGCTCAGGTTATTAATCCTGAAGCTCAGGTGGTGGCAGTTGCTTCAACCGTTGAGAAAGCGGTTAAAGAACTACTAAAGAGTACCGGTAACGTAGACGCGGCTAAAGCAGTAGGTAAAACTGTTGCTGAGCGTGCGATCGAAAAAGGTGTAACAACAGTTGCATTCGACCGTTCTGGTTTCAAGTATCACGGACGCGTAGCAGCACTAGCTGACGCAGCTCGTGAAGCTGGCCTGAAATTCTAAGGGGTTATAAAAATGGCTAAATTAGAAGCTCAGCAGAAAGACGATTTGCAAGAGAAATTAATTGCAGTTAATCGTGTTTCTAAAGTAGTTAAAGGTGGTCGTATCTTTAGCTTCACCGCACTAACAGTGGTAGGTGATGGTAATGGTAAGATTGGCTATGGCTATGGTAAAGCGCGCGAAGTTCCAGCTGCTATTCAAAAAGCAATGGAAAAAGCCCGCCGTAACATGGTAACTGTAGAACTGAATGGTGGTACTTTGCATCACCCAGTTAAAGGTCGCCACACTGGTTCGCGTGTTTACATGCAACCAGCATCGGAAGGTACCGGTATTATCGCCGGTGGCGCAATGCGTGCCGTATTGGAAGTTGCAGGCGTTCATAACGTACTGTCTAAAGCATACGGTTCTACTAACCCGATCAACATCGTTCGCGCAACTGTAGATGCGTTGGTGCACATGAAGTCACCATCACAAATTGCAGCTAAGCGTGGCCTGAATGTTGATGAAATTCGAGGTTAATGCACCATGGCTACTAAAACGTTTAAAGTAACACAGACAAAGAGTGCCATTGGTCGTTTGCCAAAGCACCGTGCCTGTTTATTAGGTCTAGGCCTAAGACGTATTGGCCACACTGTTGAACTTGAAGATACTCCTTCGGTTCGCGGTATGGTTAATAAAGTTTACTACATGGTTAAGGTGGAGGATTAATAATGCGTTTAAATACTCTATCTCCAGCAGCAGGTTCTAAATCTGCTCCTAAGCGTGTAGGTCGTGGTATTGGTTCTGGTTTAGGTAAAACTGCAGGTCGTGGTCACAAGGGACAAAAGTCTCGTTCTGGCGGCGGTGTGCGTATCGGTTTTGAAGGTGGTCAAATGCCACTTAAAATCCGTTTACCTAAATTCGGTTTTACCTCGCGCAAAGCTTTGGTTTCAGCTGAAGTTCGTTTACTCGAACTAGCAAAAGTTAACGGTGATGTTATCGACCTGAACGCTCTGAAAGATGCGAACGTAATTACTCGCAACATACAGTTTGCGAAAATCGTTCTTTCAGGTACCATTGAACGCCCAGTGACCGTAAAAGGTCTGAAGGTAACCAAAGGTGCTCGTGCAGCTATTGAAGCTGCCGGCGGTAAGATCGAGGAATAATACGTCGATGGCAAAACCAGGACTTGATTTAAAAAGCGCGAAAGGCGGTTTATCAGAATTGAAAACTCGTCTCCTGTTCGTGATTGGTGCGATTATCGTCTTTAGAGCCGGTTCGTTTGTGCCAATTCCTGGTATTGACGCAGCTGTGTTAGCAGAGTTGTTTGCTCAACAAAAAGATACCATCCTAGGCATGTTTAACATGTTCTCGGGTGGTGCTTTAGAGCGTGCTTCTATCTTTGCTCTTGGTATCATGCCGTATATTTCGGCATCGATTATCATGCAGTTATTGACTGTAGTTCATCCTGCCCTTGCTGAATTGAAAAAAGAAGGCGAGTCAGGAAGAAAGAAAATTAGTCAATACACAAGATACGGAACGCTTGTGTTGGGTACACTCCAATCAATCGGTATCGCGACAGGTTTACCAAGCCTAGTACCTGGCCTAGTTGCCAATGTAGGATTTGGTTTTTACTTTGTAGCAGTTGTCAGCTTAGTAACAGGAACGATGTTCCTAATGTGGCTAGGTGAACAAATTACCGAGCGTGGTATTGGTAATGGTATCTCGATATTAATTTTCGCAGGTATTGTTGCTGGATTACCTTCTGCTATCGGCCAAACGGCTGAACAAGCTCGTCAAGGTGATTTGAATGTACTGGTACTGTTGTTATTAGCGGTAATCGTATTTGCTGTAACTTATTTGGTAGTATTTGTAGAACGTGGTCAACGTCGTATCGTCGTTAACTACGCAAAGCGTCAACAAGGCCGTAAGGTGTTTGCTGCGCAAAGTACACATTTACCACTTAAAGTTAATATGGCGGGTGTGATTCCACCAATTTTTGCATCCAGCATAATTTTGTTCCCAGGCACACTGGCTCAGTGGTTTGGACAAAATGAGTCTATGTCATGGTTAAGCGATTTCGCTTTAGCTGTGTCACCAGGACAACCGCTGTATTCATTATTGTATGCAACAGCTATCGTTTTCTTCTGTTTCTTCTATACTGCGTTGGTGTTTAACCCGCGTGAGACAGCTGATAACTTGAAGAAGAGTGGTGCGTTCATTCCTGGGATTCGTCCTGGAGAACAGACTTCGCGTTACATTGATAAAGTAATGACCCGCTTGACATTAGCAGGCGCTATTTACATTACCTTTATCTGCTTAATTCCGGAGTTCATGTTAATTGCGTGGAAAGTACAGTTCTATTTTGGCGGTACTTCACTACTAATTATTGTAGTCGTAATCATGGACTTCATGGCTCAGGTTCAGACCCATATGATGTCACATCAATATGAGTCTGTGATGAAGAAAGCTAACTTAGTAAACAAAGCGAATTTAGATCGCTTTGGACGCTAGTTGCTTTAACGGAGTGATGAAATGAAAGTTCGAGCTTCCGTGAAGAAGATCTGCCGTAATTGCAAGATCGTCAAGCGTAGTGGCGTTGTACGTGTGATTTGTGTTGAACCAAAACACAAACAGCGTCAAGGCTAAAAAAAAGATATTTGCTCAGCTCAATATTGAGCTGAGCAAATAATGTTTGCAAATTTGTCGACTGTCGAGTATCCTTTCGGGCTTTTCGCAGTTGGCCTTTAACATTTAAGGAGTGCATAGTGGCCCGTATCGCTGGCATTAACATTCCTGATCAAAAGCATACAGTCATCGCATTGACTGCTATCTTTGGTATTGGACGTACACGCGCTAGAGCAATCTGCGCAGCTACTTCAATCGCTGAAGATGCTAAGATCAAGGAATTGAGCGAAGCTCAAATAGATATTCTACGCGAAGAAGTTGCCAAATACTCAGTAGAGGGTGACTTACGTCGTGAGATTTCAATGAACATCAAGCGTCTTATGGATCTTGGTTGTTATCGTGGTCTCCGCCATCGTCGTAGCCTGCCTCTTCGTGGGCAACGTACTAAGACCAATGCGCGTACGCGTAAAGGTCCACGTAAACCAATTAGAAAGTAACGGGAAGGTAAACCAAAATGGCTAAAGTTCCGTCACGTTCTCCGCGTAAGCGCGTACGTAAACAGGTTGCAGATGGTATGGCTCATATCCATGCATCTTTCAACAACACAATTGTCACCATTACAGATCGTCAAGGTAATGCGTTGTCATGGGCTACCTCAGGTGGTTCAGGTTTCCGTGGTTCACGTAAATCTACACCATTCGCTGCGCAGGTTGCTGCTGAGCGTGCAGGTATTGCTGCTCAAGACTACGGTGTTAAAAACCTTGAAGTTTTCGTAAAGGGTCCAGGTCCAGGTCGTGAATCAGCCATCCGTGCGCTGAATGCTGTTGGTTACAAAATTACCAACATTACCGATGTGACACCTATCCCTCATAATGGCTGTCGCCCACCTAAAAAGCGTCGTGTATAACACTGCGTATATAGGATAGTTGGAGAAAGATCATGGCAAGATACTTGGGTCCTAAGCTCAAGCTCAGCCGCAGAGAAGGTACAGACCTTTTCCTAAAAAGCGGTGTGAGAGCAATCGATTCGAAGTGTAAGCTTGAAGCTGCACCTGGTCAACATGGCGCTCGTAAGCCACGTTTATCAGAGTACGGTTTACAGCTACGCGAGAAACAAAAAGTTCGTCGTATGTACGGTGTGCTAGAAAAGCAATTCCGTAACTACTACAAAGAAGCCGCACGTCTAAAAGGCAACACAGGTGAAAACCTACTTGGTCTTTTAGAAACTCGTTTAGATAACGTTGTTTATCGTATGGGTTTTGGTGCGACTCGTGCAGAATCACGTCAATTAGTAAGCCACAAATCAATCGTGGTTAACGGTCGTGTTGTTAACATTCCGTCATTCAAAGTGTCTGCGAATGATGTTGTAAGCATCCGTGAAAAGTCACGCACTCAAGCACGTATCAAAGCGTCTTTAGAAGTGGCTGGTCAACGCGAAAAGCCTACATGGGTAGAAGTCGACAGCGCTAAAATGGAAGGTGCTTTCAAGCGTCTACCAGAACGTAGCGACTTGTCTGCGGATATTAACGAACAGCTGATCGTCGAGCTTTACTCTAAGTAAGGCTAACAAACAAGAGAGGACACAATGCAGGGTTCTGTTACAGAATTTCTTAAACCGCGTCTCGTTGACATAGAGCAGGTTAACCCAACTCGTGCCAAGGTTACGCTAGAGCCACTAGAACGTGGTTTTGGTCACACATTAGGCAACGCGTTGCGTCGAATCTTATTGTCGTCTATGCCTGGCTGTGCAGTTACAGAAGTCGAAATCGACGGTGTATTGCATGAATACAGCAGTAAGGAAGGCGTTCAAGAAGATATCCTAGAGATATTGCTTAACCTTAAAGGTCTAGCAGTAAACATCGAGGGTAAAGATGAAGCTTTACTTACGTTAAGTAAGTCAGGCACAGGCCCTGTTACTGCAGCAGATATCACTCATGATGGCGATGTAACCATCATGAATCCTGATCATGTTATCTGTCATTTGACTGGTAACAATGATATCAGCATGCGTATCCGCGTTGAGCGTGGTCGTGGTTATGTACCAGCTTCGGCTCGTGCACAAACTGAAGACGATGATCGCCCAATCGGTCGTTTGTTGGTTGATGCTTCATTCTCACCTGTTGCTCGCATTGCTTACAATGTTGAAGCAGCACGTGTTGAACAACGTACTGATTTGGATAAACTCGTTATTGATATGACCACTAATGGTACTATCGATCCTGAGGAAGCCATTCGTCGTTCTGCAACAATTCTAGCTGAACAGTTAGATGCGTTTGTTGAATTACGTGATGTTACCGAAACAGCCGTTGTCGAAGAGAAACCGGAATTTGATCCGATTCTGTTGCGTCCTGTCGACGATTTAGAGCTAACTGTACGTTCAGCCAACTGTTTGAAGGCTGAAGCGATTCATTACATCGGAGATCTCGTACAGCGCACTGAAGTTGAGTTGCTCAAGACTCCTAATTTAGGTAAGAAATCTCTTACTGAAATTAAGGATGTATTAGCGTCTCGCGGACTATCTTTAGGTATGCGTCTAGAAAACTGGCCTCCAGCTAGTTTAGCAGACGACCTATAAGTCCCAGGTTAGTACAAGATTAAAGATTATAAGGATTAGGTCATGCGCCATCGTAAGAGTGGTCGTCAACTAAACCGCAACAGCAGTCATCGCCAAGCTATGTTTCGTAACATGGCTAGCTCATTAGTCCGTCATGAGATCATCAAGACGACTGTAGCTAAAGCGAAAGAACTGCGCCGCGTAGTTGAGCCTCTGATAACACTAGCTAAAGTAGACAGCGTTGCAAATCGCCGTTTAGCTTTTGCTCGTACCCGCGACGCTGAAGTTGTAGGTAAGTTATTCACAGAATTGGGTCCACGCTTCCAGGAACGTCCTGGTGGTTACACTCGTATTCTAAAGTGCGGTCTACGTACCGGTGATAAAGCTCCAATGGCTTTCATCGAATTAGTAGGTCGTCCTGAAGCTGCTGAAGCTGTTGAAGTTGAAGCTGCTGAGTAATTATTAATTACTCACTTAAAAAACCGAGCTTAGGCTCGGTTTTTTTATATCTAAAATTCAAACTTTCATTTCATATTTTTTCAATTTCACACATTAATTCCTTGCATACATTAATCAAGCTGCTTTGCTCACTGGCTCACTGGCTCACTGGCTCACTGGCTCACTGGCTCACTGGCTCACTGGCCTGGCTCACTGGCTCACTGGCTCACTGGCTCACTGGGCTCACTGGCTCACTGGCTCACTGGCTCACTGGCTCACTGGCTCACTGGCTCACTGGCTCACTGGCTCACTGGCTCACTGGCTCACTGGCTCACTGGCTCACTGGCTCACTGGCTCACTGGCTCACTGGCTCACTGGCTCACTGGCTCACTGGCTCACTGGCTCACTGGCTCACTGGCTCACTGGCTCACTGGCTCACTGGCTCACTGGCTCACTGGCTCACTGGCTCACTGGCTCACTGGCCCCTCCCCACTGGCTCACTGGCTCACTGGCTCACTGGCTCACTGGCTCACTGGCTCACTGGCTCACTGGCTCACTGGCTCACTGGCTCACTGGCTCACTGGCTCACTGGCTCACTGGCTCACTGGCTCACTGGCTTATAGCTTGGATAGTTCTAATAATCAGTCCTCTGAGTTATGAACCTATATGTGCAAGTAAACCGATCGAGTACCAAATTTAAGCCAAAAAAAATGCCAATCATGAGATTGGCATTTTATTATTCAAACGAGATTATTGGTATTTATAACCTTCGGTTTGCTTCTGTTCTGAATAGTCTAGCTTTTCATGGGTCTTACCCATTGCTTCAGCGACTTCAGGCGGCATATAGTTTTCATCATGCTTAGCGAGCACTTCTGTAGCTTCAATAGTGTCTTCGCTAATCAACACACCTTGTGCAACGATACCTTGTCCTTCACGGAATAAGTCAGGCAATAGGTCATCAAAAGTGACAGTAATTGCACCACCAAAAGCATCATGAATTTCAAACTCTACATGTAAGCTATTTGGGTCACGAACCATGGTTCCTTCTGTTACCATGCCACCAACTCGAATGCGTTGGCCGATTTCCGGTTTCTCACCTGTATCCTTCTTACCATTGACGATTTCATATGGAGTAAAGAATAAGTTCAAGTTTGAGTTAAGTGCATATAATAGCAATGAAGCAATACCAGCAACACCAGCAATCAATGCAACGGCAAGTGTGAGTCTTTTTTTACGTCTTGAGTTCACTATCTACTACTCCTAGTTTCTTTTAGGCGGTCTTCTCTTTCCATCTTTTTAGCGATTTCCAGTAAGACTTTCTTTTTTTGGCGAAGGCTTAAGAATAATAAGATTCCTAAACTGCCGAACGTAACACCGTATGACAGCCATACATAAAAAGCATAGCCGCCCATGTTTAAAAATTCTGAGAAAGATTCGAATTGTATCATTTCGATGCCTCCGCTTTAGCTAATTCTCTTACCCAAGGGCGCATACCATTTCTAGCTAAAATTTCAGCTTTGTAGCGCACTAATGTTATTGCACCAATCATTAGACCGAAACCAAAGATATTGATTAGCAGTGGTGCAAGCATTTCCATCGGCATTGCAGATTTTTCAGTAATTTTAATCGTTGCAGGCTGATGCAAGCTACTCCACCAATCAACCGAGTACTTAATAATTGGAATATTAATGACGCCGACAATTGCTAGAATACCAGCTGCGCGAGCTGCTAGTACTTTATCTTCAAAAGATGCATATAGTGAAATGACACCTAGATATAAGAATAGTAGAACTAATTCTGAAGTTAAGCGCGCATCCCATACCCACCAAGTGCCCCACATAGGTTTACCCCATGATGCACCCGTTAATAATGCGATGAAGGTAATGACTGCACCAATTGGTGCAATTGAAGCAGCAACCCAGTCAGCAGTCTTAATTTGCCATACAATGCCAACGAATGAAGCTGATGCCATAGCCATGTATGCAGCCATTGACATTGAAGCCGCTGGTACATGGATATAGATAATTCGGAAACTTTCACCTTGTTGGTAATCCATTGGCGCAAACAACATGCCCCAAATAGTACCAACACTGATCAGCAATATGGCTGAAAAAGCAAACCAAGGTAATAGTGTTCCTGCTAATTTATATGCACGCTCTGGATCAGCGTAAGAATGAAGCCATTTCCACATATCAGTTTGTACTCACTCGTAATGATGCACCAATAGCAAATGGTGCCATAATTAATGATCCGACCAACATTGCACCAATAATGGCAAGTTGTCCGGTATAAGGTAAATTTAATCCTGCTGCATCTATAGCACTAGTTGCAAAGATTAAAACGGGTATATAAAGCGGTAAAATTAGCAAGCTAAGTAATACACCGCCTTTTCTCAAACCTACGGTTAATGCAACACCGATAGCTCCTAGAAGCGAAAGCACTGGGGTTCCCACTGTTAAGGTGAGTATCAGTGCAGTATAGCTATTGCTTTCTAAATGCAACAATACTGCTAATAGTGGTGCTACCAAAATCAATGGTACACCAGTTAAAATCCAGTGAGCCAATACTTTTGATAATACTAATATAGGCAAAGGCTGTGGACTTAACAGCATTTGCTCTAAACTACCGTCATTAAAATCTGCTTTAAATAATCGTTCTAGTGATAACATCGAAGCCAGTAGCGCTGCAACCCAGATAATGCCAGGTGCAACTCTAGAAAGAACCTGAGGTTCTGGGCCTATCCCTAATGGGAATAAGGTGACAACTAAAACGAAAAATAATAGCGGATTGAAAATATCGCCACGATGCCTGACCGCAATTTTTAAATCCCGTTGCAACAATGTCAGGAATGCTTGAGTGTAACTGATGCCTCTTTTCATTGTTGTACCTTATACGAAACGATAGTCTAATTTGATCTTGCGAAGGACATCATCGGTTATCAGACTCATGTCTTGGTGAGTGGTCATGATTACGCAGCCACCTCTTTGAGTATGTTCGATAAACAATTGTTCCAACTCTTCCACACCTTTTTTATCAATTGCTGTAAATGGTTCATCTAAAATCCAAATACGACAATTAGTGTGCCAAAGGCGTGCTAGTGCAGTCCTTCTGTGTTGGCCTGCTGATAAATGTCCAGCGAGTGCCTCTTCGAAGCCGCCTAGATTAACTTTTGCGAGTAAATCATAACTATCAAAGTCATCATACCCGCTTAACCTTAAATTGAAGTTAAGGTTTTCATCTGCTGTTAACTCACTTTTAACACCTGCTAAATGACCAAGGTAAAGTAAGTCTTCATTAAATTCGTCACGGCATTGGTTAATGTCGGTATCAATGTATTGTATTTCGCCAGCGTAAGGTCGGGACAATCCGGCAATTATACGAAGTAAACTGGTTTTACCTGCACCATTTGGACCTTCGATTTGGACAATGTCACCAGCATTAATTTCAAAACTTAATTGATCAAAGAGAATGCGGTCTTCACGAATACAAGTTAATTCGTTTGCCCTGACTAACGATTTCTGTTGATTGCTGTCTGTCACTTAGCCCTCGTTAATGAGTTGAGGATGAATACACAATGAATATTAACATAAACACAATTAAGGGTTTAGCATTCAAGTCATCTATGTGCTAGGTATTTGAAGTGGTTCCAATAAAATACATCTTATGTGAACTTTTTCATGATTCTCTAATATATTACTGTATATCGGTTTATTGTCTTATTTTGAATGAGAAGGTGAGATTCTTATCACAAAAAGGTGAGTTTTATTGAAGTTTGTAGTAATCTGATGACGATTTAATAAGTCTGCCTGCTTGAAAGGTGGCATTGAGCTTTGAATTTATTTGCATTTAGGAACGATGAACATGAAAAAATTATTAGCAATGACTGCAGTTGCTGCATTGACTTTGTCTTCGAACGTTTTCGCTCAAGATGGCGAAGCTGTTTATAACAAAGCGTGTCAAGTATGTCACAGCATGGGAGTTGCTGGTGCACCAAAAGCACACGATGCCGCTGCTTGGGAGCCTCGTTTAGCTACTGGTATGGATGCATTAGTAGGTACTGTTAAAACGGGTAAAGGCGCTATGCCACCAGGTGGCATGTGTACTGACTGTACAGATGAAGATTACCAAAAAGCAATTGAGTTTATGTCTAAGTAATATTTAGCAGACTCAAAAAAACCGGCCTATAGCCGGTTTTTTTATGCGTACAAATTAGTACGCATTCAGTAGATTACTAATTTACTGTACAACAGTATCTAAAGTTAGAGTCGCTTCTTTACCGACTTCTACAGAAGCTACAACACCTTTTAAGTCACCAGTTTGAGCTTTAACGCTACCGTGTTTAGACAAGACTGCAATGATTTCGACATTTTCTGCATTGCTTAACTTAACATCACCACCCATAGACGTTGTATCATCTAATGTGACCGTAGTAGGTAGGCTGTTTGCGCTAATTTTGGTTGCTGCAAGTGGTACTTTAGGACCTTGAGTTGAACGAGCAAAGATAAACACCATGTCAGTTGAACTGACTTTATCAGCTAGCTCTGGTGAAATAACAATCTCAACATCGACAGTCTTAGCTGAAGTCCCTTGTGACATTGGGTTATGGTTACTGTCATTTGGCATAACGCCTGTTTCAGCAGAAATTCTCATTTTAGCTGATTCAATTGCATTCATTACTGCAGTGCGGTCAATATCGCTACGCCCACTATCTAAGATAGTTTGCCAAGCTGTAATCGCCGCTTGGTAGTCAGCTGTAAAGAATGAATCCATACCGACAAGCAGTAATGTTGATGGATCCTGTGGATCTAACGCCAATGATTCATCTACTAGCGCTTGAATCTGAGGATTCATTTGTTGGCCATTTTTGTAGTACATTGCTGTTGCTTTAGGGCCAAGCAACTCTGCAGCTGTACCAACTAATTCCATTACTTTATCAAATGATGCAATAGCATGATCAAACTGATTAGCTGAAATATATGCATGACCTAAACTGAACCAAGCTTGGCTATTTTCAGGATCTGCTTGAACTTGTTGCTCCATCATCTGTACGCGTTGAGCCATGATTTGCTCGTTCGTCATACCTTGGTGCGGGCTTGCTTCTGCTTGTGGTGGATTAGCTATCTCTTTATATGCACCAAGCTGTTGATAGAAATATCCAGAAATAGCTAAAAGACAAATAGTCATCACTGATGGCCATAAGATCCCTTTCGCTTTTATTTTCGTATCAAGCGAATCATCGCCTTCTTGCTTCATATCTTGTAGAAGGCCAATTTCGAGTTCTTTTTTTAGTGCATCGAACTCTGCTTGATCAAGTAAGCCTTCTTCGAGTTCTTTTTCCAGAACGCTTGCACGTTCATTAAATAGCTCTAAGTTTGTTTGCTTACGCACGCCTGATTCTTCAGCAGATAACATTTTTTGCTGACGAAAATGTGGTACCCAAATCAGCATTAAACTGATTACTACGACAAGAGTAATAAATATCCAAAATGTGGTCATTGTTTCAATATTCACTTTTAGGTTGCTGAAAAAACAGGGCGGATTTGCCGCCTTACTTGAGCTAGATTATACGTAAAGATGATTCATTGAACAGTAATATACGATATAACCGAGCCAGAATCGTCATAGTTGGGCACTGGTTCACAGATTATTAAGCAATAAAAAAACTTACGAAACTAAAGTGAACTTTTTCTGTCATATGCTGAACAGTTGATAACTAGGTGTTTTTACTCTCCATTTTTTTGAGAATGAGACAAGTCACCCAGTTTTGCATGAAAGTGGCAGACATAAACAACAGCAACTACTAAAATATACACAAAATTCGTATTAGCTAATGTTAATATCACTGTTTTAAAGCATTATGTTAGATATGCGTTGGTTTAACCTTTTATATGGTTAAGGCAACTTTTTTAAAATTGAGGAATACCCATGATCCCAGAACTTGGACACTTCTCGCTCATTATCGGTTTGGCTTTCGCCATTCTTTTAATGACCGTGCCGTTATTTGGTGCAGCCCGTAAGGACCAGTATCTCGTAAGATATGCTTGGCCTATTTGTTACGGTATGTTCTTTTTTATCACTCTTTCGGTCATCAGCTTAGGCTATAGTTTTGCTGTTGATGATTTCTCTGTGGCATACGTTGCACATCACTCCAACTCACAACTTCCTATTTTCTTTAAAATAGCAGCAGTTTGGGGTGGCCATGAAGGTTCATTACTTTTCTGGGTATTTTCACTAACGGTTTGGGCTGCTGCAGTTGCTACCTTTAGTAAAGGCATGGAAGAAGTATTCATCGCTCGGGTGCTTTCAGTACTTGCAATGGTGATTGTTGGTTTCACATTATTTATGATTCTAACATCTAGTCCATTCGAACGTATTTTCCCAATTCCAATGGAAGGTCGCGATTTAAACCCAATGTTGCAAGATGTGGGTCTTATTTTCCATCCTCCAATGCTTTATCTGGGTTATGTTGGTTTTGCTGTTAGCTTTGCTTTTGCTATTGCTGCCTTAATGAGTGGACGTTTAGATTCTGCATGGGCTCGTTGGTCACGTCCTTGGACATTAGCAGCTTGGGTATTCTTAACAGGCGGTATCTCTCTTGGTTCTTGGTGGGCATATTACGAACTAGGCTGGGGCGGATGGTGGTTCTGGGATCCAGTTGAAAATGCATCGTTTATGCCTTGGTTGATTGGTACCGCACTTGTTCATTCACTTATCGTGACTGAAAAACGTGGTGCCTTCCGTAACTGGACGGTATTACTTTCTATCTTTGCTTTCTCGTTAAGCTTACTTGGTACCTTTATCGTTCGTTCTGGTGTATTGACCTCAGTACATTCATTCGCAGCAGATCCTAGCCGTGGTATGTTTATCTTACTATTACTCGGATTGGCGATTGGCGGCTCCTTAACCTTATTCGCATTGCGAGCAAGCGAAATGAGTAGCCCAGCTCGATTTGAATTAAAGTCTAAAGAAACCTTCTTATTAGTGTGTAACGTGCTACTGACAGTTGCTGCTGGTACCGTGTTACTTGGAACACTATACCCACTGCTAATTGATGCATTAGGTATGGGTAAGATTTCTGTAGGACCTCCATACTTCAACTCAGTATTCGTACCAATCGTACTAGTGCTATTTGGCTTTATGGGTATTGGCCCGATCATCCGCTGGAAGAAATCTAAAGCGGGTGAAATTAAGCGTCAGTTACTTATCCCAGCAATCGTTGCTGCAGTGGTAGGCCTTGCAACACCGTTTATCGCAGGTAACGAATTAAACCTTTGGGTTGTATTTGGTATTGGTGCTGCGACATGGGTAGCATTGGCAACCTTCAGAGCTGCTTATAACTTACTGACTGATAAAAACGGCAAATTTACCATTAACAAGATGGGCCGTAGCGAAATGGGTATGATCATTGCTCATTTAGGTATTGCTGTTTCAATTGTGGGTGCCACTATGGTATCTAACTACTCAATTGAGAAAAGTGTTCGTATGGGCCCTGGTATCAGTGAAGAGTTAGCCGGTTACACCTTTAACTACATTGAAACTAAAAATGTGGTTGGTCCAAACTACACTGCGCAACAAGGTCAGATAGAAGTTTATCAAGATGACAAGTTTGTCACATTATTGCGACCAGATCGCCGTCAATATAATGTACGTACAATGGATATGACTGAAGCGGGTATTGATTGGGGCTTATTCCGTGATTTATATGTCACGATGGGCGACCCTTTAAGTATGACTCAATTTGCTGTACGTCTTAACTATAAACCATTTGTGCGTTGGATTTGGTTTGGTTCAATCTTTATGATGGTAGGTGGTTTCCTCGCAGCGTCAGATAAACGCTACCGTGTAAAAGAAACCAAAACTGCTAAAGATGATGCAGAACAAGCAAAATTAGCGACTGCTTAATATATCGGAGAAAATATGAAAAAGTTGGTGCTGTTTATACCATTGGTATTGTTTTTGGGGATGGGAGTTTTTCTATATCAAGGGTTATTCTTAAATCCGCAAAAGCTGGATTCAGCACTAGAAGGAAAGCCGGTACCGGCTTTCCAACTTGAACGTCTCGAGACGCCAGGTGAAATACTAACGGAAGCGGATTTAAAAGGTGAAGTGTCATTAATCAATGTATGGGCAACGTGGTGCCCAGCTTGTAAATATGAACACCCATATTTAATGATGCTAGCCCGTCAGGATATTTTACCGATTTATGGTATTAACTATCGTGACGAGCGTGGACCAGCTATCAGAGAATTAAGCCGTGAAGGTGATCCTTATGCGATTAACATTTTTGATAAAGATGGCCGTTTAGGTTTAGACCTTGGCGTATATGGCGCACCAGAAAGTTTTATTGTTGATCATAACGGTATTATCCGTTTTCGCTATGCAGGTCCGATTGATCGCAATGTTTGGAGTGAAACGCTTTACCCAATGATTCAACAATTACAAGCTGAAGCTAAGCAAGACGGAGTATAGGAATGAAAACATTAAAAATACTTGCTGGGTTTGTGGCAAGTTTAGTTTTGGCTTTCAATGTTATGGCAACTCCAGTAGATACTTATGAATTTAAGTCTACGGATAATCAAAAGCGAGCATTAAGCTTAGCGCATGAATTGCGTTGTCCACAGTGTCAGAATCAAAACTTAATTGATTCTAACTCTCCTGTTGCTCAGGACTTAAGACTTGAAGTCTACACAATGGTAGATGAAGGTAAAAGTGATGCTGAAATCGTTGATTTCATGACAAGCCGTTATGGTGACTTTGTACTATATAAGCCAAGATTAGATCCAAAGACCTATATTTTATGGCTTGGGCCATTTGTATTAATGCTGATCGCACTTTATGTTGCATTGGTTGTGGTTCGTAAACAGCGTGGTAAATCAACAGCTGCTCCGGAAATGTCTGAAGCAGAAAGAGAAGAACTCGAGGCGCTGCTAAAAAGCAAACCAAGTGAAGGTGAAAAATCATGAAAGCCGTGATTAAAGCACTCGTGTTAAGTGCATTAGTCGTAACGGGTATTGTTAATGCTTATCCTGGAATGGAAAAGCAACAACAGCATGTTAGTAATTCAACTTTAGATAAAATCAATGTACTTGAGAATCCTTTTCCAATTGCACACATAGGTTTTAGTGATGCAGAAGGTAAAGAAGTCGATTTTGAAGCGCATAAAGGTAAAGTCGTTATCGTCAACATGTGGGCGACGTGGTGCCCACCTTGTGTAAGAGAGCTACCAGCTCTAGACCGATTAGAGCAAAGCCTAAGTAAAGATGAATTTGTCCTTATGCCAATCTCGATCGATGCTGAAGGTACAAAACAAGTTAGTCCATTCTTAGAGTCAATTGGTCTAGCGTCGTTTAACTCTTATTACGATCCAAGACAAAACCTACGTGAAGTGTTTCCACTAGACACAATACCAGCGACCTTTATCTTGAATAAAGAAGGAGAGCTTGTCGCTTACGTTAGAACTTATGTTGATTGGGATGATAAAAACGCTATCGCTTTTTTAGAGCAGTTTCAGTAATACATATAGAGAAGACAAACTACAAAGCTAAGTATTGCGTTTAAATTAAGCAAAATTACGCAGGATTGATTAAAAAAGATCGCTTTTGATGAAAAACTCATCAAGCGATCTTTTTTTTGCGTTTTTATTACAAAAAGCCCTTGCACGGTTTCATAATCTCCCTATAATGCGCATCCACTGACACGGCAACAGGCACTAGCCAACACTGAGTCTGCTTGATTTGAAGCGGTTTTAACCACCTTAAATCAACGGCGAAAAGAAGTTTGAAAAAACACTTGACGCTGACAACGGGAAGTGTAGAATACGCATCCCTGACCAACACGGTCAACGCTCTTTAACAATCAAACAAGTAAATCTGTGTGGACACTCACAGGTGTTGAGTTAATCGAAATTGTCACTTAGGTGGCAATCAAAATTATTATCAATGTAACGATGAGTGTTCATAGCAATATGTAACAAACAGGATGTAGATTCTTCCGAGTCTGCATAATGTAATCAGAATTCATTGAGCCGAAGCATTTTCGAATGTTTCAAAAAACTTTAATTGAAGAGTTTGATCATGGCTCAGATTGAACGCTGGCGGCAGGCCTAACACATGCAAGTCGAGCGGTAACAGAAAGTAGCTTGCTACTTTGCTGACGAGCGGCGGACGGGTGAGTAATGCCTAGGGATCTGCCCAGTCGAGGGGGATAACAGTTGGAAACGACTGCTAATACCGCATACGCCCTACGGGGGAAAGGAGGGGACCTTCGGGCCTTTCGCGATTGGATGAACCTAGGTGGGATTAGCTAGTTGGTAAGGTAATGGCTTACCAAGGCGACGATCCCTAGCTGTTCTGAGAGGATGATCAGCCACACTGGGACTGAGACACGGCCCAGACTCCTACGGGAGGCAGCAGTGGGGAATATTGCACAATGGGGGAAACCCTGATGCAGCCATGCCGCGTGTGTGAAGAAGGCCTTCGGGTTGTAAAGCACTTTCAGTAGGGAGGAAAGGTAGCAGCTTAATACGTTGTTGCTGTGACGTTACCTACAGAAGAAGGACCGGCTAACTTCGTGCCAGCAGCCGCGGTAATACGAGGGGTCCAAGCGTTAATCGGAATTACTGGGCGTAAAGCGTACGCAGGCGGTTCATTAAGCCAGATGTGAAATCCCCGGGCTCAACCTGGGAATTGCATTTGGAACTGGTGAACTAGAGTCTTGTAGAGGGGGGTAGAATTTCAGGTGTAGCGGTGAAATGCGTAGAGATCTGAAGGAATACCGGTGGCGAAGGCGGCCCCCTGGACAAAGACTGACGCTCATGTACGAAAGCGTGGGGAGCAAACAGGATTAGATACCCTGGTAGTCCACGCCGTAAACGATGTCTACTCGGAGTTTGGTGCCTTGAGCACTGGGCTCCCAAGCTAACGCATTAAGTAGACCGCCTGGGGAGTACGGCCGCAAGGTTAAAACTCAAATGAATTGACGGGGGCCCGCACAAGCGGTGGAGCATGTGGTTTAATTCGATGCAACGCGAAGAACCTTACCTACTCTTGACATCCAGAGAACTTTCCAGAGATGGATTGGTGCCTTCGGGAACTCTGAGACAGGTGCTGCATGGCTGTCGTCAGCTCGTGTTGTGAAATGTTGGGTTAAGTCCCGCAACGAGCGCAACCCCTATCCTTATTTGCCAGCGCGTAATGGCGGGAACTCTAGGGAGACTGCCGGTGATAAACCGGAGGAAGGTGGGGACGACGTCAAGTCATCATGGCCCTTACGAGTAGGGCTACACACGTGCTACAATGGCGAGTACAGAGGGTTGCAAAGCCGCAAGGTCTAGCTAATCTCATAAAGCTCGTCGTAGTCCGGATTGGAGTCTGCAACTCGACTCCATGAAGTCGGAATCGCTAGTAATCGTAGATCAGAATGCTACGGTGAATACGTTCCCGGGCCTTGTACACACCGCCCGTCACACCATGGGAGTGGGCTGCACCAGAAGTAGATAGTCTAACCTTCGGGAGGACGTTTACCACGGTGTGGTTCATGACTGGGGTGAAGTCGTAACAAGGTAGCCCTAGGGGAACCTGGGGCTGGATCACCTCCTTACCTATACGACTAACTTGATGTTTGTTGAGTGTTCACACAGATTGCTTGTTACTCCTTTATGGAGTTGAGCGAAATGCGCCGCCAGCCGGTTAGCATTGTTCTTTAACAATTTGGAAAGCTGATAGTATTTAATACGATGATGTCTGTCGTTGTATTAATTACAAATCGTATTACTGAGAAGTTAATCCCTTTTTAGTAATACATTGAGTTCTCAAAACACTTTATTAAGTGTCTTGAATATTCTAAAACTAAGGCGAATTTGTGTAGTGTTAATTCACATGCAAATTATGTAATAAACCAGCTAGTTACGGTACAACTTAAGTTTCTTTGAAACTTATTTGGGTTGTATGGTTAAGTGACTAAGCGTATACGGTGGATGCCTTGGCAGTCAGAGGCGATGAAGGACGTAGTAACTTGCGAAAAGCGTTGGCGAGCTAGTAACAAGCATTTGAGCTAACGATGTCCGAATGGGGAAACCCGGCCACATAAGTGGTCATCATACAGTGAATACATAGCTGTATGAGGCGAACTCGGGGAACTGAAACATCTAAGTACCCGAAGGAAAAGAAATCAACCGAGATTCCCCTAGTAGCGGCGAGCGAACGGGGATTAGCCCTTAAGTCTATGGGGTGTTAGTGGAATGTGTTGGAAAGCACAGCGGCACAGGGTGATAGCCCCGTACACGAAAACTAACCATAGATGAAATCGAGTAAGGCGGGACACGTGACATCCTGTTTGAATATGGGGGGACCATCCTCCAAGGCTAAATACTCCTGACTGACCGATAGTGAACCAGTACCGTGAGGGAAAGGCGAAAAGAACCCCTGTGAGGGGAGTGAAATAGAACCTGAAACCGTATACGTACAAGCAGTGGGAGCGGTTCTTGAGACCGTGACTGCGTACCTTTTGTATAATGGGTCAGCGACTTACGTTTTGTAGCGAGGTTAAGCGAATAGCGGAGCCGTAGGGAAACCGAGTGTTAACTGCGCGTTTAGTTGCAAGGCGTAGACCCGAAACCGAGTGATCTAGCCATGGGCAGGTTGAAGGTTGAGTAACATCAACTGGAGGACCGAACCGACTAATGTTGAAAAATTAGCGGATGACTTGTGGCTGGGGGTGAAAGGCCAATCAAACTCGGAGATATCTGGTTCTCCTCGAAAGCTATTTAGGTAGCGCCTCGAGCGAATACCACTGGGGGTAGAGCACTGTTAAGGCTAGGGGGTCATCCCGACTTACCAACCCTTTGCAAACTCCGAATACCAGTGAGTACTACTCGGGAGACAGACGGCGGGTGCTAACGTCCGTCGTCAAAAGGGAAACAACCCAGACCATCAGCTAAGGTCCCAAAGTTATTGCTAAGTGGGAAACGATGTGGGAAGGCTTAGACAGCTAGGATGTTGGCTTAGAAGCAGCCATCATTTAAAGAAAGCGTAATAGCTCACTAGTCGAGTCGGCCTGCGCGGAAGATTTAACGGGGCTAAGCAATACACCGAAGCTATGGGTTTGCTCTTAGGAGCAAGCGGTAGAGGAGCGTTCTGTAAGCGGTTGAAGGTGAAGGGGTAACCCACACTGGACGTATCAGAAGTGCGAATGCTGACATGAGTAACGATAATGGGGGTGAAAAACCCCCACGCCGAAAGACCAAGGGTTCCTGTCCAACGTTAATCGGGGCAGGGTGAGTCGACCCCTAAGGCGAGGCTGAAAGGCGTAGTCGATGGGAAACAGGTCAATATTCCTGTACTTTTGCTAACTGCGATGGAGAGACGGAGAAGGCTAGGCTAGCGCGGCGTTGGTTGTCCGCGTTTAAGGTTGTAGGCTGTTCACTTAGGCAAATCCGGGTGAACATTAGGCTGAGAGCTGATGACGAGTCACTAAGGTGATGAAGTAGTTGATGCCATGCTTCCAGGAAAATCTTCTAAGCTTCAGGTTAGTAGGAATCGTACCCCAAACCGACACAGGTGGTCGGGTAGAGAATACCAAGGCGCTTGAGAGAACTCGGCTGAAGGAACTAGGCAAAATGGTACCGTAACTTCGGGAGAAGGTACGCTCCTGACGGTGATGAGACTTGCTCTCTAAGCTGTTGGGAGTCGCAGATACCAGGTGGCTGCAACTGTTTATCAAAAACACAGTACTGTGCAAAATCGCAAGATGACGTATACGGTATGACGCCTGCCCGGTGCTTGAAGGTTAATTGATTGGGTTATCTTCGGAGAAGCTCATGATCGAAGCCCAAGTAAACGGCGGCCGTAACTATAACGGTCCTAAGGTAGCGAAATTCCTTGTCGGGTAAGTTCCGACCTGCACGAATGGCGTAATGATGGCCACGCTGTCTCCAGCCGAGACTCAGTGAAGTTGAAATTGCGGTGAAGATGCCGTATACCCGCGGCTAGACGGAAAGACCCCGTGAACCTTTACTATAGCTTGGCACTGAACATTGAACCTACATGTGTAGGATAGGTGGGAGACTTTGAAGCTCAATCGCTAGATGGAGTGGAGTCAATCTTGAAATACCACCCTTGTAGTTTTGATGTTCTAACCGCGGCCCCTAATCGGGGTTCGGGACAGTGCCTGGTGGGTAGTTTGACTGGGGCGGTCTCCTCCCAAAGAGTAACGGAGGAGCACGAAGGTTGGCTAAGTACGGTCGGACATCGTACGGTTAGTGCAATGGCATAAGCCAGCTTAACTGCGAGACATACACGTCGAGCAGGTACGAAAGTAGGTCATAGTGATCCGGTGGTTCTGTATGGAAGGGCCATCGCTCAACGGATAAAAGGTACTCCGGGGATAACAGGCTGATACCGCCCAAGAGTTCATATCGACGGCGGTGTTTGGCACCTCGATGTCGGCTCATCACATCCTGGGGCTGAAGTCGGTCCCAAGGGTATGGCTGTTCGCCATTTAAAGTGGTACGCGAGCTGGGTTCAGAACGTCGTGAGACAGTTCGGTCCCTATCTGCCGTGGGCGTTGGATGATTGAAGGAAGCTGCTCCTAGTACGAGAGGACCGGAGTGGACGAACCGCTGGTGTTCGGGTTGTTATGCCAATAGCATTGCCCGGTAGCTACGTTCGGAATCGATAACCGCTGAAAGCATCTAAGCGGGAAGCGAGTCCTAAGATGAGTCATCCCTAGGAATTTAATTCCTCTAAAGAGCCGTTCGAGACTAGGACGTTGATAGGCAGGGTGTGTAAGCGTTGTGAGGCGTTGAGCTAACCTGTACTAATGACTCGTGAGGCTTAACCATACAACCCAGATGAGTTTTTATCTGAGTTGATGGTAACTAGATTTATTACTTACTGTTGAAGGTAAGACTTAGTGAAGAATATAAAGCGCTTAGTAAAGTAGAAAACTCAAACAGCTTTCCGAATTTAGTTAATTGCGATAAGCGATTAACACCCGAATTTGCTTGGTGACAATAGCATTGTGGTACCACCTGATCCCATCCCGAACTCAGTAGTGAAACGCAATCGCGCCGATGATAGTGTGGGGTCTCCCCATGTGAAAGTAGGTCATTGCCAAGCGCCTAATTTCTCTTTTAAGAGAGTCGAGAAAGCCCTGACTTAATAGTCAGGGCTTTTTTCGTACATAGAGCTAATCAAAATTTAGTACAGCGAAAGACAGTGTGGACGATATGCCCATGTGAAAGTAGGTCATCGCCAAGCGCCTAGTTTCTCTTTAAGAGAGCAGATAGCCCGTTACTCAAGTAACGGGTTTTTTTGTGTCTGTAATTTAAGATAAATATGTTCAGAGACGAAGCTAAAACATGTTTAGACACATCAACTGCGCACAGTGTGGACGATATGTTCATGTGCAACAGGAAATCCACATGATTATTTAATAACAAAAGATTGTCGAAACTGATCTACAGGTATAAAGCGGTTGGTCCTATAAGGCTTATAAATTGATTAGAATTGGTTTGTTTTTCCATAAAAAATTCATCGGTGAAGGCATTAGCGATAAATAGACCTACATTTTATAGATGAGTTAGAGTTGTTTACACAATCGGGATTAACCTTGTTGGTTTTTCGAGCTTGAGATTTGTTATTTAGCTCATTGATGATTGCTTTGATAAGACTAATACCATTTAGTGATTGATGTTTATCGCTAGTCAGTTATCTTGATAGGCAATTGATAATGGAAAGTTTAACAACACATTACTAAAAGCTTCTAGGGGCACAAATGAAATTAGAAATGATATGTACTGGTGAAGAAGTGTTATCTGGCCAGATTATTGATACCAATGCAGCGTGGGTAGCCAACACGCTAATGGAGTTAGGTATTGAAACACATCATCGGATTACAGTGGGCGATCGTTTAGAAGATCTTAGGGATGCCTTTATTGAAAGAAGTCACCATGCCGATGTGATTATCGTTAATGGTGGGCTAGGCCCAACAAGTGACGATATGTCTGCTGAAGCGATGGCGCTAGCTAAGGGCGAGTCGTTGATTGAGAACGAGGAGTGGCGAGATCGATTGATTAGCTGGTTTAGTAAAAATAACCGTCAGATGGCTAAGAGTAATTTAAAACAAGCTTTATTACCTGAATCGGCTGTTATGGTTGATAACCCAGTAGGTACAGCGTGCGGTTTTCGTGTAAAGCTTAATAAAGCTTGGTTGTTTTTTACGCCTGGTGTGCCCTTTGAACTAAAGCACATGATTAAAGAGCAGTTTATTCCTTTCATTAAATCTGAGTTCGGAATTAGTGAAAATACAGCATTGAAGAAGTTACTGACCATTGGTCATGGGGAGTCTTCTTTAGCTGATAATTTAGCAGAATTAACATTACCGGCAGGGATTACCCTAGGCTACCGTTCGTCAATGCCACACATAGAAATTAAGATATTCGCTCGCGGTGACAAGGCAATTAATCAATTAGCTGAAGTGACTAAAGCAATCAAATCAATTTTAGGGATTGCGATTGTAGCTGAAGATCGTCCAACACTTGCTGCTGAGATACATCATCGACTTTTCCAATCTGGTTTTAGCTTAAGCTTGGCAGAGTCGTGCACTGGAGGAATGTTAACAAGTCAGCTAATCGATTTTCCTGGTAGCTCGTCGTATCTACATCATGGTTTAGTGACTTATAGTAACGAATCTAAGGTAAAAGTATTAGGGGTTAATCCACAGATCCTCGATGATCATGGCGCGGTTTCTATTGCTACTGTTGAAGCTATGGCCAGAGGCGCACGTGAAATATTAGATAGTGATTTTGCACTTTCAACAAGTGGTATTGCAGGTCCAGATGGTGGTACTGAAGATAAGCCTGTTGGTACCGTAGCGATTGCATTAGCGACTAAACATGTTGTGTATAGTCAAATGGTTAAAATCCCTAACCGATCAAGACAGTTAGTACGAAGTCTTAGTGCCGCTATAGCCTATGATATGCTACGTAGAGCATTGCTAGGTGAAGCTGTAATCGTTGATTATCCTTCGATAACCAGATTTGCTAAGTAATTAAAATAGTCAAGTGAGCTAGTTTTACTGCGACTGGCTCACTTTGGTAGCATTTAAATTACTAAAACTCTACTGTTGTCACTACGTCATATAAATCTATTTGATGTTGATTCATACCGTTTTTGTCTAAATGTTTAGGTACTTTTAGTAAGCTAATTTTGTTACTAACTTGTACCACTTCCAGATGAATAGGTTCATCTGGTGGCATCAATGTCGATAAAACAGAGTTGGCCAAGGTGATATTTTTGAGCTTAATATGCTGAAAGATATCTCCTTTAGCAACACCATGTAATTTTCCAATATTGATGGTGATATAGGCATCATCTCGATTTATGACAATGGCTTTAGTCGCCTCGCATTTTAGAGTTTGATTAATCTCTTGTGAGACTTTGAACAAGGTATTGACGATTGTTTTCCCATATTCACTGCGCCAAAATAAGCTGTTCGCCAAATCTACGCGACTGTATGAGTCAAAGCTCCAACCACCTTCACCGTGATATTCTTCTTCAAGTAATATACTGTTACTGATCCTGTCATACATAAATACTTTTATCGTGAAGTTACGCTTGGGGTAAACAGTATCGACAAGTAAGCTGGATTTTTTTTCGTTGTATAAACTGATATCTCGAATATAACCAAATACTAAATATTGGCTTTGATATTGGCTATTTAAGGCTTCAGAGATACCTTGTATGGTTTCTAAATTGATTGTATCCATCGTTGTAATTGGCTTATATACCATTTGTGGGATCATTTCTTCGACGAATACGTTTGGTTGATGGGTTAATTCATTTTTAAACCTCGAACCAATATGAAAGGGGAGATTTGAGATATCGCCAGCTGAGGCCTGCGAAGGTGTGAGTAATGGAAATTGAGCAACAATGAGCTGTTTGAGGTAACGATCTTCAATGCAGTTAGATTTTGACTCTAAACTGACTTTTAGATTGATGGTGAGCTTACCACCTTCTATAGATTCATTAAGAATGACAATTTCACTAATGTGGTGTTGTGACAGAACGTTGCTTTGACTGCTCGTTAAAATGCCATCCCTAACGGTATTTTCAATGCTGATGAAACTACTTGCTTGTAATGACGCATTCTCAATTGCTTTTTCAACAACCAATTTGCGCACATCATTATAATCATCGTTACCTATAGGGTACGATGCTTGTCCAACGTACCACTGTGCCATACTGACAGAAGGGAATACTGCCAATAAACATAGCCATAAAAACCGTTTCATTGACTATCCGAATACGTTAAGTAGCTTGCTAATCAAAGAAGGATCTTGGTTATCTTGTTGCTCACCTTTACCGCTAACTTCAATAACAGTGTTTCCAACCATACTGGAGTTAATTGAATGATCTGACGCAATATCTGTCACCCTAATTTCACCTGAAAAACGCACATATTCATCGCCTTTATTCAATTTAATCCACTTTTCTCCGGCAACGATTAAGTTCCCATTGGCAAGTTTCTCCCTTACTGCAACGGTAATCGTTCCAGTGAGTGAGTTATTGTGGTTACTTGCAGATGAACTATCAAAGCTTTTATCTTGCGAATAATCCGCGCTGAGGTTGTCTTCATTGATATTGATATTACCAGCAGTGATATTGGGTGACAGATCAAACTCATTAGAGCTATCACGCTTGTAGCTGATGGATTTTTTGGACGTTAGCTCTTCATTGAGCCTTATCAAAATCATGTCGCCAATTTCGTAACGATTGTTGTTTTGATAAATATTGTAGACATTATCAGGATTAAAAATTGAACCTGTTATCTGCTGAGCTTGTTGAATGTTGTTGTTCCTAACAGGGCGGTAATTTGGATCGCCTTTCATCACTTCATCAGAAGGTTCAACAACATTTACAGTCGTGTTTTCTTTGTTAGGGATTTTTATTTCAGCTACTTCAGTTGTTGTGCAGCCTGAAATAGTGAATAAAAATAAAACAATAAGCAGGGGAAGTTTCATTTTTAAATATCTAAATTTATTTAGTGGTTATTTAAATTGTATCTTTAATATCCTATATAGATCTATGGCCTGCACAGTTTCTTCACTCTCTTTACGCAATTTTACCTAATTACGTATTATTTGTTTTTAATAATTGTTATATATTGTATTGGTAAAGTTTTTAGCTTGTTTTTATTATTACTTTATTTGGAACTTGTTGTTGTTTTAATTGGTGGTGTCAATTTTTTTTAGGACGGTATATTTATTTCATTTACGTATTAAAGGGTGAAGAATAAATGCTGTTAATTTTAAATGGCATTATCTTTGTTTTAATAAATGCTTAATTATATTTTCAAGGTTGTTTTTATTTGTACTTTACAATAAGCCATGGGACTATAATAAGCTCAACAGATAAATATATTATTTACTCTCAATTCATTCGGATTATAACATATGACTGAAAGTCAATCTGCTCTTACTGTTAATGAGGCTATCGACAAGCTTGGTAATAAAGTCGATACGAGCATTTTTCAGCTTAATGGTAATAGTGAGCAGAATCAGTTTAGTCGTATCTTAAATGAGGCGAACCAAATTAGTGATACCTCTGCTGCAGCAACTTCGCTAACAAAGGCTTCTGAAGCGTTTTCACTAGACACCCTTCAGCAACAGATGCTTGCTAGTACAGGTTTAGATAATGAGACGATACTTTCGTTGAGTATGTCTGATGATATGGTAAGCGAAATGCAACAGGGTTTATTATCATCACTGCAAACAAGTATTGTTGAAAGCGCTCTAACACAAGCTATCAGTGCAAATTCGGTTAATATTGAAGATGGAGTAGCAATTAATACTTCCACTGATAATATTGTTGGTGCTCAATCATCAGAAAGTGAAAGCCTTGTGGATGATGTGTATTACTATTCATTTGGTGAGGATGGTTTTGATAGTAAAGATGTAATAGATTCTATTAATATTCTACATCATACACCAATTTTATCTTATATATACCAAGAAACAACGGGCGATAAAATAAGCCCAGCTTCAACCTTGGCAGGCAGTTTATTATATTCAGATTATGTTGGCGCAGGTTCGACAGCAATAAAATTAGCAATGGAATATTTTACTGAAAGTAATCCTGAAATGAATATTACTGATGTTGGAGATTTACTTTCTAATAATAATGACGAGTTGACTGAAAGTGAGGTTGGTCATTCCCTTTAGCGTTATTTATAGGCTGTTAAAAAATCAAATCCATTTTAAATCTTACCCAATGAGTATTGAATGAAATTATTAATTGTTTTGTTGTGCTGGTTATTAGCAGGCTGTGAGGTCTTGCAAAGTAATTATGAACCTTATCAGCCCACAGAATTTCCAGTATTAAACGCTGTTGGTTATGCCCCAATTGATCAACAACCAGCAGAGTTAAAGTCAGAACAAATTTTAATGGCGATGGAAGCTTCAAAAATTTTGGCTTATCGAGAGTTAGCTGAACAAGTCTATGGGCTACAGTTGAATTCCAACACGTCAGTGCAAGGAGCAAGCCTTAATAGTATTGCGACTAAAATCAAAGTCTCTGGAGTAATAAAAGGTGCGAAAGTCATTAAGACCTATCCTGTGGATGGATTTTACGTTACTGAATTAGAGTTAGATTTTAAGTTAGTGCGTGATTTGTATATGCAGTCTGAAAACCCAGTGCATAGTAACACCTTGATTGTAGAGCCCGTTAAGAACTTTTAATGGCAATCGGTAACGCTAATAAAAAAGCGCCTTGCGGCGCTTTTTTGTTTAAAATTTTATGACTATCTTGCCTCTTTCAACTTCAATTGCTTTAGTCATCGATGCCATCAATGCTTGATTACTATCCTTGGTGTCCAGCACATAAACAGGTTGGGACTCTAAAAAAGTTCTTAGAAACATCATCAATTGTGGCGTAATGGGTTTTAGCATTTGCTCAATATTTGCGGGTTCGGATTTCACACTGACCAAGTCAAGCTTCTTTAAAAAGATACTTTTGGTCTCTACATCGTACCAAGGCTCAGCCTCAAATGTGGTTTCCATATCAGCAGCAATTGATTTAAAGGGGTTTTTAACCGCCATTTTGGTAATTGCAGTTACGGAAATAGTGTTAGGCTTATGACCTAACTCAACTTCCATATCGTTGAGCTTTAACTGCAATCCAAAAACTTGATTCCCTTGTGAAACCTCATAATGCATTTCATTATTGAGGTAATCTTCAACTTCAGATTCAGAGATGCTGTACTGACTAGCACAGCCAGTCAGAAGCAGCATTAAGCAAGCTAAACATATTTTAAATAATGGCATTATCCTGTGTTTCTCATCCCTGCGGCAACACCCGCAATTGTCAGCATTAGTGCAAGCTCAACTTGTTTCGATGCCTGCTCCTCATTACGTGTACGACTCAGAAGTTCCGCTTGTAGAAAGTTCAGAGGGTCAATATACGGATTACGTAGCTTGACTGACTCTCTATTCCACGGAGTGTGGGACATTAGCTCTTCTGATTCAGTAAGCGACAATACCGCTTCTGTGCCTAATTGTAGACTTTCACGCAGCTTTTTACCTAAATGATGCAAGTTTTCTGGCACTAAGGTGCTTTCATAGTATCGAGCAAGATTAGGTTCGGCTTTCATGTATACCATTTCAAGCATAGAGATACGGGTTTCAAAGAATGGCCATTCTTGTTCCATTTCCTTCAGCAGTGCTGACTCCCCACGTTCATTGGCAGCTTTAAGTGCCTCTCCTGAGCCAAGCCAAGCTGGTAGCATTAAACGGTTTTGTGACCATGCAAAAATCCACGGAATGGCACGGAGACTTTCGATGCCACCATCGACACGTCTTTTAGCTGGACGGCTGCCCAGTGGAAGTTTGCCTAACTCCACCTCTGGAGTTGCTGCTCTAAAGTACGCGACGAAGTCTGGTTCTTCACGCACGATACCACGATACGCTTTTACTGAATCATCAGCGATACGTTGCATGCAATCTCGCCAAGCTTGTTTAGGCTCTGGAGGTGGCAATAAAGTCGCTTCCATAACTGCAGAAGTATATAGAGCTAAACTCTGAACCGCTACTTTTGGAAGGCCAAACTTAAATCGAATCATCTCACCTTGTTCAGTGACTCGAATCCGACCATCTACTGAGCCTGGTGGCTGCGATAAAATAGCCTTATGAGCTGGCCCGCCGCCACGGCCAATTGAGCCACCACGACCGTGGAAAAGCATTAATTTGACGTCTGCATTCTTACAAACGGCAACGAGTTGCTCTTGGGCGTGATATTGCGCCCATGCGGCAGCCATTACGCCAGCATCTTTAGCAGAATCTGAATAGCCAATCATGACTTCCTGCATACCTTTTGTATATCCACGGTACCAGTCGATATTGAGCAGTTGTGTCATACAGTCAGCAGCGGTATTTAAATCACTCAAAGTCTCAAATAGTGGCACAACACGCATTGGGTGTTGGCAGCCAGTTTCTTTGAGCAATAGTAACACTGCAAGTACATCCGATGGCTTACTGGCCATTGAGATAACGTAAGAACCTAGTGCAGTAGCAGGTTGAGAGGCGACTAATTTACAGGTATTGATGACTTCTTCCACGTCGGCTGACGGTTGCCAATCAGCAGGGATAAGCGGCCGACGACTGGTAAGCTCTCTTAATAGGAAAGCTTGTTTTTCGCTTTCATCCCAATGATCATAATCGCCCATACCGAGGTAACGAGTTAATTCGGCAATCACATCGCTATGTCGTTCAGCATCTTGGCGAATGTCGAGACGTAGCATATGAATGCCAAAGCATGCTAAACGACGTAAGATATCGAGCAGCAGTCCATTAGCAATTAAGCGCATGCCAGATTCTGATAAGCTTCGGTATAATAATTCAAGAGGTTGTTTTAAATCATCTAATTGCCATACAACATCGTCATAGTTCAGGTCAATTTGCTGACCTTCTAGGCGGGCATTTAGGTAATCAATTGTATTGCGTAGTTTATGACGAAGTTGTCTTAGTATGTCTCTATAGGGTTCTTTACTGTCTGGCAGCTGCGCTTTAAGTTCAGCATTAGCTTCTTCCATGGATAATTCATTCACCAAAGAAACGATATCTTTTAAATATAATCTGGCTGCTGCATGGCGATTACGGAGTAATACTTCCTCGGTGACTTTTGATGTCACAAATGGGTTACCGTCTCGATCCCCGCCCATCCAACTAGAAAATCTAACAGGACAAATATCTGCGGGAATTTGTTGACCTGTTTTTGACTCAACATGGTCATTGAGTTGTCTTAAAAAGTCTGGAACGGCTTGCCATAATGAGGCTTCAATGGTGCTTAGTCCCCAACGTGCTTCATCTACGGGAGTTGGGCGTTCATTTCTGATCTCGTTGGTGTGCCAAATCTGTGCAATAAGTTGACGTAACCTAAGGTGTGTTTGGCCTTTTTCTCGATCAGTGAGTTGCTGGTTTTCTTGCTCTGTTAAACAGTCGACAACAGCAGAGTATTTTTGAATGAGAGTACGACGAGATATTTCTGTAGGATGAGCAGTAAGGACTAAATCAATATCGAGGGTTTTTAAGCAGTCGATGACTTCTTGTTCATTGGCATTACTGTTTAGCATTCGTCCCAGTAACTGCTCGACAGGATCTGGTACACAGACAAGTTCATCACAGTTGCGACTTATGGTATGAAATTGCTCTGCAATATTGGCCAAGTTTAAAAATTGATTAAACGCTTTAGCAAATGGCACCAGTTCATTGTCAGGTAATGAATTGAGCAGAGCTAGCATTTGTTGTCTTGATTCGGCATCGCCTTGGCGAGACTCTTTGGCCAGAATACGAATTTGCTCTACTTTTTCAAGAAATGCATCACCAAGGTGATCGCGCATCGTATCACCTAAAATTTGCCCTAAGCTACTCACATTAGAACGTAAAGAAGCGTACATGTCGGCGGTTTGCTCTGCCATAATTACTCCATAAGTTTAACTTAATTAGCCGCTACCATTAATGGGCTACAGCTAGCACAATAGCTAGCTGTGAGGGGGTTGGTCAATGGGTTATTTTAATAATTAATCATGCACCATGATTAATCGTTACTGATAGTGAAACTTATTACAACTATTTAATACAAGCCTGATAAATAAGCTTTTTCATTAACTCAACAGTGGGGGTTAAATATTCTAACCCTATGTATTCATCTGGTTGATGAGCTTGATTGATACTACCAGGGCCCATTACTAAGGTTTGGCAGCCCAATTGTTTTATATAAGGGGCTTCAGTTGCGTAATTAACAACCTCAGGCTCGGTATTAGCGATATCTGCAACCATTTTTGTCCAATAATCATCAAGTTTACCTGCAAATGACTCTGATCCTGGGTAAAGCGTGGATATCTCAATACTGCCTGGGTATTGTTTGTTGATGTCTGCAAGATAATTAATCACCATCAACTCTAAATCAGCAAGCTCAATGCCAGGTAACGGGCGAATATCAAGATGTAAATCACAACAGCCACAAATACGGTTTGCTGCATCGCCGCCATGAACATGGCCAAAGTTCATCGTGGGGTAGGGAACACTAAATGCATCTTCACGGTAGTTTTCACTTAAATGCTGCTTGAGTTTCATCAGTTGACCGATGACTTGATGCATAATTTCAATCGCATTTAAGCCACGAGCGGGGTCAGAAGAATGACCACTTCTACCAATCACTCTGATACCTTGTGCTAAATGGCCTTTATGCATATATACCGGTTTTAAGCTGGTGGGTTCACCGATGATTGCATAGTCAGGGGCGATACTTTTTGAATCTGCAAACGCTTTAGCACCATTCATTGTGGTTTCTTCATCAGCGCTAGCAAAAATATGTAATGGACGTTTTATTTCATCAAGCGGTAACGACTTCAGCGCTTCCATAACTAAAGCAAAGAAGCCCTTCATATCGCAGGTACCTAACCCATACCAACGGTTATCTTTTTCTGTTAACTCAAAAGGGCTCTGACTCCAACGTCCTTCATCAAAAGGAACGGTGTCAGTGTGTCCAGCCAATAACAGGCCGCCACTGCCTGAGCCAATAGTTGCGATTAAGTTCTGTTTGCCTCGGCTGTCAGCCACGGTATGAACAGTGCAGTTAAAACCCATATCTGAAAACCAAGATTGAAGTAACTCAATAACTGCATGATTACTCATATCTTGCTCAGCTTCTAATGCACTGATCGAAGGGAGTGCAATTAGCTGTTTAAATGCATTTTTTAAATCTGGTAATGAATTCATAGCAACCTTTATAGTGCTTGCAATAAATATGTATTCATTATTATTGCATAATTAATTTATTGTGTTAGTCTAGCAAACAGCTAAGGCATTCACCATAACTTGATTAGATTAAAGATTATAAATATGTATTTAATTGCGATTCAATTCACTGTAACAGATCCCAAGGTAAACTATCTTCGACGATAGTTTTAATCTCGAGCACCCTGCTCATATACCGAATTATTTCTCTAGTTTACTGACCTAAAGACGACAATATAATGAAAAACATCGCAATAATTGGCGCTAGTGGCTATACCGGTGCACAAATCACCGCTTTAATTGATAACGATACATCGCTTTCTATTCAAGGCCTTTATGTATCAGAAAACAGTCTTGATAAAGGAAAGGCACTTGCTGAGCTATACCCTGCATACCAGCAAATCAAGTTGTCGTTATCTCCGCTAACGGCAGATGCTAAACAATCAATTGTAGAGGAAGCTGATGGCGTCGTGCTCGCGACTGATCATGCAGTAAGTTTAGAATTAGCTGCTTATTTTTATAAGCAAGGTTTAGCAGTTTTTGATTTAAGTGGTGCTTACCGTTTTGCTGATATCGAGCAGTACCCTAAATGGTATGGGTTTGAGCATACCCAGCAAGATGTTCTTGCTGAAGCCGTTTATGGCTTAGCAGAGTGGAATCATCAACAAATCGCTGGCAGTAAAATGATTGCTGTTCCGGGCTGTTATCCAACAGCGTCATTAACTGCACTAAAACCTTTAACGCCATACCTAACTGATGCTTACCCTGTCATTAATGCTGTTAGTGGCGTTACTGGAGCGGGCAGAAAAGCCCAGCTTCATACTAGCTTTTGTGAAGTCAGCTTAACGCCATATGGCGTATTAGGTCATCGTCACCAGCCTGAAATTGCCACTCATTTAGGGCAAGAAGTTATCTTTACTCCACACCTAGGTAACTTTAAACGGGGTATTTTAGCCACGATTACGGTTCAGTTAGCGAAAGGTACTACAGAAGCTGATATTGCTAAAGCTTATCAAGTTTACAATGACAGTCCGTTAGTTAGCGTTTTACAAAATCAATTCCCTAAGGTGGACGATGTTGTGAATACACCTAACTGCATTGTCGGTTGGAAGTATGATTCTCAAAGCAATTACTTGGTGGTTGCGAGTGCGATTGATAACTTAATGAAAGGTGCTGCAAGCCAAGGCCTGCAGTGCATTAAAATTCACTTTGGCCTATAACGGGGAATCATCATGTCACAGAGTAACCCAGTTATTGTACTAAAAGTTGGCGGTGCATTATTACAATCAGAATCAGGAATGGCTGAACTCATGGGCGTTGTTGCAAACATGATGTCTGACGGCCAGAAAGTTATTTTTGTTCACGGCGGTGGATGTTTAGTCGATGAGCAATTAACTGCCAATGGTAAAGAAACCATTAAACTGGATGGTTTAAGAGTGACTCCCAGTGACCAAATTCCGATTGTCGTAGGTGCATTGGCGGGAACGTCAAACAAGTTATTACAGGCCGCTGCAATTAAGGCGGGTATTGTGGCCGTTGGTATGAGTTTAGCCGATGGTAATACCGTTGATGCAGTAGTTAAAAATGAAAACTTAGGCCTAGTGGGTGAAGTGACACCGAAAGATGCGAGTTACTTAACTTATTTATTATCACAAGGCTGGTTGCCAATTTGTAGTTCAATTGCTGTTTCAGCACAAGGTGACATGCTTAACGTTAATGCAGATCAAGCAGCAACGGCCTTAGCAAAGTTAGTGGCAGGTCAGTTAGTACTTCTATCTGATGTACCGGGTGTATTAGATGGTAATGGCGAGTTAATTGATCAATTAAATCAACAACAAATTTCAGATTTAGTTCAGCAAGGCGTGATAGAAAAAGGAATGAAAGTCAAAGTCGAAGCGGCATTAGAAGTTGCTCAGTGGATGGGGAAGCCGGTGCAAGTTGCATCTTGGAAACAGCCTCAACAATTAATTGCCTTATCAAACGGACAATCCGTTGGCACCCAAATTCAGCCATAGGAGTAACACACTAATGGAACATTTATTATCTATAAAAGATTTATCGCAAACAGAGTTACTTGATTTATTAGCGCTTGCTAAGAAGATTAAAGCAAATCCAGCTGATTATAACCAAGCCTTGGCAGGTAAAAGCGTGGTGATGTTGTTTGAGAAACCTTCTTTACGTACCAGAGTGAGTTTTGATATCGGCATTAATAAATTAGGTGGCCATTCAGTTTATTTAGATCAGCAAAATGGGGCCTTAGGTAAACGTGAGCCGGTTTCTGATTTTGCTACTAATATTTCTTGTTGGGCTGATGCGATTGTTGCCAGAACATTTTCTCATACGACTATCGCAGGGTTAGCTAAGCATGCTTCAGTGCCAGTGATTAATGCATTATGTAACTTATACCACCCATGCCAAGGCTTAGCTGATTTTCTGACATTATCTGAAAAGTTTGATGATATCAGTAACGTGAAATTAGCTTACTTAGGTGATGGTAATAATGTGACTCATTCATTAATGTATGGCGCTGCAATTTTAGGTGCCACTATGACTGTGGTTTGCCCGCCGGGTCATTTCCCTGATGGACAAGTGGTGTGTGAAGCACAAGCGTTAGCTGCAAAGCATGGCGGCAAGCTTATTTTAACCTCAGATATTAATGAAATGGGCCCGCAAGATGCGGTTTACACCGACACTTGGATCTCTATGGGAGATAACACTTCAATGGAAGAGATTGAAGCCAAATTTAAACCTTACCAAGTCAATACAGCATTAATGACCCAAGTTGGTGCTAATTACTTCATGCATTGTTTACCTGCATATAGAGAAGTGGAAGCGACTGCAGAAATCGTTGACGGTGAAGGTTCACTTATTTTGCAACAAGCAGAAAACAGAATGCATGCACAAAATGCAGTACTGGTAACGCTATTAGGTTAAAAAAATACTTCGTCGATTGGCTTTAATACAGTAAGTGAATCGGCTTTACCCAGTTTATGTTAGGAAATATTAAAGATGTCTATTGAACAACAACCAAGCATTAAAAAAGTCGTATTAGCGTATTCAGGTGGATTGGACACTTCGGCCATTATCCCTTGGTTAAAAGAAACCTATGATAATTGTGAAATTGTTGCCTTTTGTGCCGACGTTGGTCAAGGCGATGCGGAGCTTGAAGGCTTACATGAAAAAGCCATAGCGTCAGGCGCTTCTGAATGTTACATCGTTGATTTAAAAGAAGAGCTGGTGGCCGACTATATCTACCCTACCATTGCAACAGGGGCGATTTATGAAGGTACTTACCTATTAGGTACGTCAATGGCACGTCCTATTATTGCCAAGGCGCAAGTTGAAGTTGCACGTAAAGTGGGTGCTGATGCGGTATGTCATGGATGTACAGGTAAAGGTAATGACCAAGTCCGTTTTGAAGGATGCTTTGCTGCGCTGGCACCAGATTTAAAAGTGATAGCACCGTGGCGTGAATGGTCAATGGTAAGTCGTGAAGACTTGCTTGATTACTTAGCTGAAAGAAATATTGAGACAACAGCTTCTGCAACTAAAATTTATAGCCGTGATGCTAATGCTTGGCACATTTCACATGAAGGTGGTGAGTTAGAAGATCCTTGGAACGAGCCAAGTAAAGAAGTATGGACTATGACTGTTGCGCCAGAAGATGCGCCTAATACGCCAGAATACGTTGCACTAAGTATAGAGAATGGTCGTGTGACTCATGTTGACGGTGTTGCGTTATCGCCATATGCAGCATTAATGCAATTAAACGAGGTAGCGGCGGCACACGGTGTGGGTCGTATTGATATAACTGAAAACCGTTTAGTGGGCATGAAATCTCGTGGTTGTTATGAAACGCCAGGTGGAACAGTGATGTTTGCTGGTCTTCGTGCGATAGAAGAGCTGGTATTAGATAAAACTAGTCGTGAATGGAGAGAGCAAGTTGGCGCTCAAATGGCCCACCTTGTGTATGACGGCCGTTGGTTTACCCCTTTATGTAATTCACTTTTAGCTGCATCTGAATCTTTAGCGGAATTAGTGAATGGTGAAGTGGTCGTTAAGTTATACAAAGGTCAAGCGAGTGTCATGAAAAAGCGTTCTCCAAACAGCCTATATTCTGAAGAATTTGCCACATTTGGTGATGATGATGTTTATGATCAAAAAGATGCAGAAGGCTTTATCCGTCTTTATTCTTTATCAAGTCGCATCAGAGCACTTAATAGTAAGTAGACCTGTTAATTAATATGAAAAATAAACGGGGCAGCAAGCCCCGTTTTTGTAAACAGATAAGAATTGAAAAGAGGGTATCGACATGGCGTTATGGGGCGGAAGATTCAGTCAAGAAAGCAGTGCATTATTCAAATTATTTAATGATTCATTACCAGTAGATTATCGCTTAATTGAAGAAGACATTGTGGGTTCAATTGCATGGGCTAGCGCTATTACTTCTGTCGGTATTTTAACGCAACAAGAATGTGAACAGTTGCATGCTGCGTTAAATGAATTGTTGGCTGAAGTCGCCGATAAACCTGAGGCTATCATTGCGTCAGGAGCAGAAGATATTCATAGCTTTGTTGAGCAGTCACTAATTGCCAAAGTCGGTGATTTAGGTAAGAAATTACACACTGGTCGTTCACGTAACGATCAAGTCGCAACAGACCTCAAGTTATGGTGTAAAAAAGAGGGTGAGCAATCACTTACATTACTGCGCAAGTTAAAGAACGCCCTCATCGATTTAGCTGAACGTGAAATTGATGCTGTGATGCCTGGTTATACTCATTTACAAAGAGCACAACCCGTGTTGTTTGGTCATTGGTGTTTGGCTTATGTTGAAATGTTTGAGCGTGATATTAGTCGCCTTGAAGATGCATTGAAACGTGCAGATACTTGTCCGTTGGGTTGTGGTGCATTAGCGGGAACCGCTTATCCAATGGATAGGCATGCAATTGCCGAGTCTCTAGGCTTTTCTGCTCCAACGTTAAACAGTCTAGATACTGTATCTGATCGTGATCATGTGATTGAACTTTGTAGTGATGCATCGATTAGTATGATGCATTTAAGCCGTATGGCGGAAGATTTGATTTTCTTCAATAGTGGTGAGGCTGGCTTTATTGACTTAGATGATGAAGTGACTTCGGGTTCATCATTAATGCCACAAAAGAAGAACCCAGATGCATTGGAACTGATCCGTGGTAAAACTGGCCGCGTTTATGGCAGCTTGGTGGGCATTTTAACCACAATGAAAGCACTACCTTTGGCGTACAACAAAGATATGCAGGAAGACAAAGAAGGCTTATTTGATGTGATGGATAGCTGGTCAATTTGTCTTGAAATGGCCGCATTAGTTCTTAGCGGTTTACAAGTAAACCGTGAAAGAACACTCGCTGCTGCCCAGCAAGGTTATGCTAATTCTACAGAGCTAGCTGATTATCTAGTGGCTAAAGGTATGCCATTTAGAGAAGCCCATCATGTCGTCGGTGAAGTTGTCGTCGCCGCGATTGCTAAACAAACACCATTAGAAGACTTGGTTATTTCAGAGTTACAGCAATTTAGTCCAATTATCAGTGATGATGTTTATGAGTGTTTGACTATTGAGTCATGCTTAGAAAAGCGTGAAGCGTTAGGTGGCACATCATTAGCGCAAGTTAAACAAGCATTAGCTGCAAAGCAAGGTAAGTAGCCACTTACTTTATTGTTTGAGCCTTGACTGTAATAACAAAAAGCCCTGAGTTTAAGTTAACTCAGGGCTTTTTAGCATTCACATTTTATAGATGCATTTTAGGGTTTATTGAAATAAATCATCTGTTGGATTTTCAATAAATATATCGTCATCAATGGTTTCTTCTGTCGCATATTCAGTCGGTTCAGTTCCTTCGACAAAGTACTCAAAAGAAGTTGTGTGATCAGTTTTACGCGTTAATAAACCCGTTGCTAAATCAATACGAGCAGAGATAATGCCTTTAGGCGGAATGGTGGTCTTTTCCTCAGTGCCTTTGAGCGCTTGATTCATAAAATCATTCCAACCAGGCCCAGCTGTCTTGGCGCCTGCTTCTGCCCCTGATATCTGATTTTCAGGTCCATCAGCTACCCAGCTTGTACGACCTAAACGGCGGCTGTGATCATCAAAGCCGACCCAGAATGTTGACGTTAATGTTGGATTGAACCCACTAAACCAGGTATCACGAGATTCATTGGTTGTTCCTGTTTTACCAGCAATATCATGACGCTTGATTAGGCGAGAAGCTCGCCATGCCGTCCCGTTCCAACCAGTGCCTTTACTCCAATTACCGCCACCCCAAATAACACTTTTTAATGCCTCAGAGATAAGGAAAGCGGTTTGCTCAGTAATAATTCTTGGTGCATAACGACTATTCTCATCGCCACATTGACTAATAGCACTTGATTGAGCAGTCGTGTCATTTGCTTGGTTAACTTCAGCTTGTTGTGAGCTAGCAAATTCAGCTGCCATTGCTGCAAATGGGTCATTTGCGTCTGAATTAGACGTTAATTCTGTATCACTTAGATTGTCATCAGTTCCATTATTATCATTTTCTGATGGCGTACACGCTAAAAGAGGGTTGGCTTCTTCAATTACATTGTCATAAGAGTCGGTGACTTGCTTGATAAAGTAAGGCTCCACTAAGTAACCACCGTTGGTGAACACATTAAACGCAGTAACAACTTGCAAAGGTGTTACAGAAGGAGAGCCGAGTGCCACTGATTCATTTCGAGGTAGATCATTAGGATCAAACCCGAACTCCACAAGTTTATCGATAGTGTTATCTAACCCAATGTGCCTCATCGCGCGAACAGACATGACGTTCACAGATTGCGCTAAGCCCATACGAAGACGCGTCGGTCCTCCGTAGATATCTGGAGAGTTTTTAGGTCTCCAAGCGGTGCCTTGTCGAGTATCTGGCTTATTAATTGGCGCGTTATTAATTAGTGTTGCCAATGTATAGTCTTTTTCAAGCGCTGCTGAATATATAAATGGTTTGATATTTGACCCTAGCTGACGCTTTGCCTGGGTCACACGGTTGTATTGGCTTTGGGTAAAGCTAAAACCACCAACGAGCGTACGAATAGCGCCATCACTTGGCTCAAGTGATACTGTGGCACTTGATACTTGCGGAATTTGAGAAAGTTGCCAATATTCGCCGTTGTTTCTTATCCACACTTTCTGGCCAACAGCTAAAATATCTTCAGCTTTCTTTGGCGGTGTGCCTTGATGGCGATCGGTGATAAATTTACGAGCCCATTTTAGCCCGTTCCATTCTAAGGTGATTTCTTCCCCTCTAGCATTCATCACCGTAGCTTGTTGCTCTTCAATGGCAAGTACAGCTGCTGGCATAATACCTTGTACCGAAGAAGTGCTTTTTAAGTTAGTGATAATATCGCTGGTGGACATGGGGGCATCTGTCCATAATTCGGCAATTGGCCCGCGGTAACCATGACGTTGGTCGTAAGCAAAAACATTATCGCGTAAGGCGCTTTGTGCCTTTAACTGTAAGTCAGATGAAATCGTGGTGTAGACGTTATAGCCATTAGTATAGGCTTCTTCTTCGCCGTATTTATTGACCATGTATTCACGCGCCATTTCAGAAATATATGGTGCATATAGATCAATTTCTGCTCCATGATATCTTGCTGTAATCGGGGCATTAATGGCTTCTTGGTATTGTGCTTCTGTGATATTGCGTTTTTCTAGCATCCGGCTTAATACCCAGTTACGGCGGGTTTTGGCACGTTCTGGGTTTCTTATCGGATTTGCTGCGGATGGAGCTTGCGGCAAACCAGCAATCATTGCCATTTCAGGCAGGCTCAGTTGTTCTAAATCTTTACCATAATAAACTTGTGCTGCAGCACCTACGCCATAGGCACGATTCCCCAAGAAAGAACGGTTTAGATAAAGAGTTAAAATTTCTTCTTTTGAAAGTGCTTTTTCGATTTTGAGTGCTAAAAAGATTTCTTTTGTTTTACGAATATAGGTTTTTTCACGTGAAAGGAAAAAGCCGCGAGCGACTTGTTGAGTGATGGTACTTGCACCTTGGCTTTTTTTACCAGTGGTAACCAAAATAATAGCAGCACGAACAATACCGATAGGATCAATGCCTTTATGTTCAAAGAAACGAGCATCCTCTGTATCTAAAACTGCATTAATTAATTGTTCGGGTACATCTTGGTATTCAATGGGTACTCGTCTTTTTTCACCAAATTGAGAAATCAATAAACCGTCATCGCTGTATATTCGCAATGGGGTTTGTAATTTTACCGTTTTTAAGGAATTTACATCCGGTAAATCTGGCAAAACATAATAATAGGCTGCGACAATAGTGCCGATTCCTAATAAAGTTAAGCTAAATATAGCAATAAGTATTCGTTTAAACCACTTCACCGAAATATTCCAAAAATCAAAAATATGCTCGCTAGTATATAAGGGGGAAGGTTTTTGGTGAAGTAAAAACATGAAAACAGAAAAAAACAAGTTGTAAAATTTAGAAACATTTAATACAAATACTTATAACGAGTTGATTTTGTGCTAATCTATTTTAAAATATAAAAAAATAAATGCGATGATGGAATATGCTTTCTAAATTTTGGAAGCGTCAAGCTCCGCAAATGGTCGGGATCGATATTGGTTCTCATGAGATTAAGGCCATTTTGCTAAGTAAGACCGCTGATGGATATAAAATTCAAAACTATATATCTGCACCTCTACGTAAAGGTGCGGTTGTCGATCACGAAATCCGCGATTCAGAAGCTGTTATTGAATCTTTAAGACATATTAAGCGAGGACTGCCTAAGAGTATTAAGTCTGCAGCTGTCGCGGTTTCTGGCTCTGCTGTCATGACAAAAGTCATTTACATGGACGCTTCATTAAATGAAGAAGAAATGGAAGCACAAATTGAGATTGAAGCAGATAACCTTATCCCTTATTCACTAGATGAAGTGAGTATCGATTTTGAAACTCTTCAGGCAAACACAACTGACCCGACAAAAGTTGATGTGCTGTTAAGTGCTTGTCGCACAGATAATATTGATACTCGTATGGATTCTTTAGATGCGATTGAGCTCGATACCAAAGTGGTGGATGTTGAAGCTTATGCACTAGGGCGGTCATCAGAATTAATCCTTGCACAATTACCCGAAGGTGCAAATGAGAAATCTGTAGTATTGGTTGATATCGGTGCCAATATGACGACATTTGCCGTAGTTGAGCATGGAGAAACAACCTTTATTCGTGAGCAAGCGTTTGGTGGCGAGTTATTTACTCAATCTATTTTATCGTTTTATGGCATGCCATATGACGAAGCTGAGAACGCCAAAATAACAGGCGAGTTACCGCGTAATTATATGTTTGAGGTGTTATCACCGTTTCAAACACAATTATTACAGCAGATTAAACGTACACTTCAAATTTATTGTGCTGCCAGTGGTAAAGATAAAGTTGATTATATTGTGCTCTGTGGTGGTACCGCAAAACTTGAAGGCATGACTGCATTATTAACTAATGAATTGGGTGTACATTCTATTGTCGCAGACCCGTTCCAAGGTTGTTTGCATGCTGAGGACGATATTAAAAACCAGCTTAAGCCAAGTATTAGTAAATATATGGTGGCATGTGGTTTAGCGCTTAGGAGTTACGCTCAATGGCGAACATAAATTTACTTCCTTGGCGTGAAGAGGCCAGAGAAAAACAAAAACGAGATTATATTGGCATATTAGCATTGGTTTTTTTAGTGACCTGTTTAGCTGTATTTTTAACACTCAGCTTTATTGAGGTTGTTACTGATGATCAACGCCAACGAAATGCTTATCTTCAAAATGAAATATCACTGTTAGATGCACAAATTGCCGAAATAAGAAAAATCACAGCTCGAAAGAAAGATATTGAAAGACGTACTAAGATTATATTAAACCTTCAGCAATCTCGAAACTTGCCGACACATGTTTTAGATGAATTAGTGCGAATTGTTCCGCCAGGAATATACCTTTCAAGTATTGAGAAAAAAGGTAGCTTACTCTGGATTGAAGGCCGCAGTGAATCGAATAATAACGTGGCTAATATGATGCGTAAGGTGAAAACATCACAATACTTAAATGATCCAAGTATGCAGTCCATTATTAGCCAAAATGAGAACTTACGACAGCTGCAAAAGTTTAGATTAAAAGTGACGATTTCTGATGTTGAATCAGTTGAAGCAACTGAAGGAGGTCAATAATGAATTTAGACTTAGATCAGTTTAATGATATTGATTTTGAAAATATCGGTAGTTGGCCTGCTTTAGTTAAGGTTGTTTTCGCAGTATTTCTGTCAATCTGTGTTATGGGGGCAAGTTATTATTTATTTGTCTCCGATGCAATTGACGTTTTAAATAACGAAGAAAGAAAAGAAATAACTTTACGAGAAGATTTTCAATCTAAATATCGTTTAGCCGCAAACTTAAAACTATATCGTGAACAGCTGGTTGTTATGGAAGCGCAATTTGCTGAGTTACTTAAAATGTTGCCTTCTGAAAATGAAATGCCGGGCTTATTGGACGACACTACATTTGTAGCAACTGACGCAGGTTTAAGAATAAATAGCTTAGATTGGGATACTGAGATTGAGCGTGACTTCTATTTAGAATTCCCAATTAAAATTGCTGTAGTGGGTGATTATCATCAACTTGGTAATATGGTCAGTGGTGTAGCAAAATTACCTCGTATTGTTAGCTTACATGATTTTGTTATTACACGAGATGATAGCGGTAGTTTGTCGATGGACATTTTAGCGAAAACCTATCGATTTAAAGAAGGTGCACAGCTGCCTGCTGAGAATAAGGGGAATAAGTAATGAGATTCCTCCCTATATTAATGATGGTGTTAATGTTAACTGGCTGTATTGGTGATCGCAGTGATTTAGAGTTGTTTGTAACGACAACTAAAGCGCAGCACATTGCTCGTATTCCTCCGTTAAAAGAAACTCCTAAGTTTGAACATTTTGCTTATCAAGCAGAATTAATGCGCAGTCCTTTTGTACCACCTTCACGCGAGCTTACAGAAGAAGTGGTTGATACAAGTAGAAATTGTCTACAGCCTGACTTAAAGCGTCGTAAAGGTCGTTTAGAAACATATGCTTTAGACAATTTAAGAATGCGCGGTACATTAACAGAAGATGACACTATTTGGGCTTTGGTCGAGTCTTCTGATGCCAATGTATATCGTTTAGGGGTCGGTGAGTATCTCGGTCTTTACCATGGGAAAATAGGTAAAGTGACACCGCAATATATTGAAATAATAGAATTAATTCCAGATGGTTCTGGTTGCTGGGCTGAAAGAGCAAGCAACTTAGAACTATCTGGTAACTAATGTGCGAAGGATGAGGGAATAATGAAATCTTCTGCCGCGATGCAAACATCGACAAAAAAAGTCTCACTAATTAAAACGGTATTGGGTGTTGTTTTAATGTTGGGCGCACTTCCAAGTGCTTTCGCCGCCAATAAGTTAATGGATGTTAAATACCATTCTGTTGTCGATCATCAATTAGAACTGGAACTGGTATTCGAATCCGCGCTAGATAAGCCTGAAGTCGATTTGTCAGGTTCTCCTGCTCAAATAATTTTAAGTTTTGAAGACAGTATTTCAAACCTTGAAAAAGAAAATATTACGATTGATCGTGTAGGTGTTGAAGGGCTTAAAACCACGCAGGTTGATGGCGCTTTAAATATTGTTGTCGATCTTGCAGAGGTTAAGCCTTATCAAGGTAAAGTTGTGGGGAATACCTATCGCTTAACTGTGAATGACACAATGTCTGGGCCTGATAATGCCAGTAACCCGTTTGTTAATGGTATTGATACAATTGACTTTAGACGCAATAAAACTGGTGGTGGTGATTTACTGATTCATTTGAATAACCGCTCTGTTGCGGCAAATGTGGCTCAAGTTGGCTCTAAACTAGAAGTTAAACTGTATAACACTGATATCAAAAACGATTTATTATATGTCATGGATGTGCAGGATTTTAATACACCAGTGACAAGCTTTGAAACTTTTAAGGATGATTTAACTTCACGCATTATGGTCGATGTTGATGGCAACTACGATTATAACTATAAGCAAGAAGGTAACGTTTTTAAGGTTAGTATTAATAAAGTTGAGCGTGTTGCCGTTGCTGCTGAAGAAAAGAAATACAATGGACGCTCACTTTCATTGAACTTCCAAAATATTTCAGTCAGAACTGTGCTGCAAATTATTGCCGATTACAATGATTTCAACCTTGTAACGAGTGATACTGTTGAAGGCAATATCACGTTACGTTTAGATGATGTACCTTGGGATCAAGCACTTGATCTTATTTTGCAAACTAAAGGGCTTGATAAGCGTATTGAAGGTAATATCTTAATGGTGGCGCCTAGTGAAGAGTTGGCTACACGTGAAAGGCAAGATTTAGAGAATCAAAAAGAAGTGAAGGAGTTAGCTCCGCTATATTCTGAGTACATTCAAATTAATTATGCTAAAGCTGCAGATATTGCTGAGTTAATGAAAAGTGCAGATTCTAGTTTGTTATCAACTCGAGGTAGTGTTGCTGTTGATGAACGGACGAATACACTGCTTGTAAAAGATACTGCAGAGTCGTTAGAAACAATTCATCGCTTAGTTGAAATACTCGATATTCCAATTAAACAAGTGTTGATTGAAGCGCGAATGGTGACAGTCAAGGACAACGTATCTGAAGATTTAGGTATTCGCTGGGGCATAACAGATCAGCAAGGCGATAAAGGAACCTCTGGTTCGCTTGAAGGCGCAAATGATATCGTTGCTGGTGTTGTACCTGCATTAAGTGATCGCTTAAATGTTAATTTGCCTTCTTCGGCAACTAACGCTGCGAGTATTGCATTTAGTGTCGCTAAAATGGCCGATGGTACCGTGCTTGATTTAGAGTTAAGTGCACTTGAGCAAGAGAATAAAGGTGAGATTATTGCCAGCCCGCGCATTACCACCTCTAATCAAAAGTCTGCTTATATTGAGCAAGGTGTAGAAATTCCTTATGTTGAGTCTGCATCAAGTGGTGCAACAACTGTTTCATTTAAGAAAGCGGTTCTTTCTTTAAAGGTTACACCGCAAATTACGCCGGATGATCGTGTGATTCTTGATTTAGAAATAACTCAAGATACCCGTGGTGAAACAGTTCAAACTGGTACAGGTGAAGCAGTGTCTATTGATACTCAGCGTATCGGCACTCAAGTACTTGTGGATAATGGTGAAACCATTGTGTTAGGTGGTATTTATCAGCAAAACTTAATTAGCCGTGTGAGTAAGGTGCCGGTTTTAGGTGATATTCCGTTAGTTGGCTTCTTGTTCAGAAACACATCTGATAGTAATGAGCGTCAAGAGTTACTGATTTTCGTTACACCTAAGATTGTGACTGAGCAGTTGTAAAAAATTGCGAATCAAAAATACCAGCGTTCTCGCTGGTATTTTTTTGCCTGTTCTTTAGGTTAACTTCAATTAAGTTATTAATTTCATGCTATAAAAATAAAGCTTCTGCACTAGAGTTCAGGAAACGTTATTCTGATTAATAAGGAGAAGTAGAATTTATTTTTAAGAAACTCAGGTTAATTCGTCAACATGACTTGCAACAACTGGTGCATAACTGAGATAATCCTCCGTCAAGTCTCATTAGAGCAAGGTTAAATTATAGGTCGGCTTGAGTTTAAGTCGATAAGGCATACTTTTCATATAAGATTCAGACGTATATAAAATGGCTGAAAAACGCAATATTTTTCTGGTAGGCCCAATGGGCGCAGGCAAAAGCACAATTGGTCGCCATTTGGCCCAAATGCTGCATTTAGATTTCCACGATTCAGATCATGAGATTGAGCAACGCACAGGTGCAGATATTGCCTGGGTGTTTGACGTTGAAGGCGAAGAAGGTTTCCGTCGTCGCGAAGCTCAGGTCATCGCTGACCTTTCGGAAAAGCAAGGTATTGTCCTTGCTACTGGCGGCGGATCTGTACAAAGTAAAGACATACGTAATCATTTGTCAGCTCGCGGTATCGTTGTATACCTTGAGACGACAATCGATAAGCAAGTCGCTCGTACTCAACGCGATAAGCGTCGACCTCTTTTGCAGGTTGATGACCCGCGCGAAGTGCTAGAGAATCTTGCTGATGTTCGTAATCCTTTATACGAAGAGATTGCTGACGTGATTGTTAAGACAGATGAGCAAAGCGCTAAAATAGTCGCAAATCAAATTATTGAGCAACTCGGATTCTAGGTAGGTTTATGCAACAAGTTCAGGTTGAATTAGGTATAAGAAGTTATCCCATTTTTATTGGCCAGAATTTATTGCAGCAAAATGCTTACCTTTCCGATTACCTTTCCGGTAAAAAAGCACTCATAGTCACCAATGACACTATCGCTCCCTTGTACCTGACAACGGCACAACAAGCGATGGCGAGTTGTGCTGACGTGGGTGTTGTTGTGCTTCCTGATGGTGAGAAATATAAAGATCTCACACATCTGGATTTGATATTTTCAGCTTTGCTTGAAAATAACTATGCCCGCGATTGTGTCATAGTTGCATTAGGTGGCGGTGTCATTGGTGACATGGCTGGCTTTGCTGCATCTTGCTACCAGCGAGGTGTTGAGTTTATACAAATTCCAACCACACTGCTTTCGCAAGTTGACTCTTCTGTAGGTGGCAAAACAGCAGTCAATCATCCGCTAGGGAAAAACATGATCGGGGCATTTTATCAGCCTCAAGCCGTGATCATCGATACCGATTGCTTATCAACTTTACCGGCTAAAGAGTTTGCTGCTGGTATGGCTGAAGTGATTAAGTATGGCATTATCTGGGACGCTGAGTTTTTTAGTTGGTTAGAGCAAAATGTAGAGTCACTTAAAGGGCTTGATAATGATGCATTAACTTATGCTATAGCTCGATGCTGCCAAATTAAGGCTGATGTGGTTGCACAAGATGAAACAGAGCGTGGCGTACGAGCTTTGCTTAATTTAGGCCACACCTTCGGACATGCCATTGAAGCTGAAATGGGTTATGGCGTATGGCTTCATGGTGAAGCGGTATCTGCTGGTACAGTCATGGCGGCACTCACGTCATTAAAACTCAATTTAATCTCACAACAAGATTTCAATAGGGTCGTTGCTTTACTGCAAGCGTTTGATTTGCCAGTTGCATCACCAGATTCAATGACATTTGATCAATTCATTGCGCATATGCAGCGAGATAAAAAAGTCCTTGCTGGTCAAATTAGGTTAGTGTTACCCACGTCAATTGGCTCCGCTGACGTTTTTTCAGATGTTGAAACTTCATTATTGGCAGAAGTGATTAGCCAAGTCTAAGTAACGTGTGAGTCTAATGGTGGGCTTGTGGACATTCAACAAACGCTATTGTTACCTTCTCAAGAATCTCTAGTACAGCGATTACAGCATATTGCTAGCTACAGCGAGCAATTGGTGCTCTTGTCCGGTGCTAAAGGAGCAGGTAAAACAACCTTAGTTACAGCCCTTGCAAGTGAACTGGATAGTTATAATTCTGCACTCGTAATCTGCCCAATGCATGCAGATAGCGCAGAAATTCGACGTAAAATCCTTGTTCAACTCATTTCATCTCCTATCTTTGATGATGCGCTTCCATTAGCTGATACGTTACTTCGAATACAATCTAGCTTAACTAAGCCTTTACACATCATTATTGATGATGCGCAATACATGCCAAAAGAGCTTTGGGCTGAATGCTTGATTTTGACTCAGTTGCAATGTGCGGGTAAGCCCATTTCGATGACGTTTACCATCGAAACTGATTCACTTGCCGAACTGACTCACGAGCTCGCAGACTCAATGCAAGCTTTGCTGCTACATGTTGAGTTAGAGCCTTTATCCTTGGCTGAGCGAGAAGGCTTATATCGCACACTTTTGGTGAGAAGTAATAAAACCCCGTTTATTCCGCGTGAAATTATTCAAGCTCAAATTGAAAAACAATCTGGCACACCTACCGAAGTGATCAATTTATTGAATAAAGCATTAGAGGACCAACCTGAAGACGTCAAAAAGTGGCCTAAATTTTTGCCTTGGGTCATGGGGTCTGTTGTGTTGTTATTAACTCTTGTTATAGCAAGCTGGTTTATGTTTAAAGAAACTGCAGAAGTGCCAGCAGATAACGTAAAGTTTAATAACATTTATTTGCCACCAGAAACGCCAGCGCAGTGGGCTATTTATAATTATGCTGAATTATTACTGCAACCAGTCATTAACGACACGGCTGGCTTGAATCAGGCTGAGGCTGGTCTAAGGCTAGATGCGCTCAAGCCTACTCTTACCGAATTCAATTTTGTGGATATTATGCTGCGAAACAGTGCAGGTAATAACAGTAAGATGACTGATGAGCACAATGTAAACAGCAACATCTCACAGACAGAAGATGAGCAAAACGTTGAAATAAGTGAAGATGAATTAGCCGCTGACCCAATGACTCATCAATCACCCGAAGCACGCTCTCAAGACATAAATCAAGATGTCCAGCTATCTGAAGTGTCAGAAGGCAAGCCGATTGCCGAGAGCGACAAATTAGTCGCTGAAGGTTTATCTAACAATGATAATACGGCGAGTTTATCACTGTTAGATAAACCTGGTTATACATTGCAAATTGCCAGTGTCCGAGAGGCTAAGTCACTCACTCAAATATTATCTAAACTAGAACGGATTCAAACAGACTCAGCTTATGCCCAACAAGCTCGTTATAAACAGCGCCATATTGTGTTATTTGGGCAATATGACACAGTAAGTCAGGCACAGCAGCAAGCTGATGAATTACAACAGTCACTAGGTTTATCCGCGCCCTGGGTGCGCAAATGGAGTGATTTGACTGGATATGAACTCAAAATAGATTAACCGCTTAAAAAGCCATTAGATTCGATAATTCAAACGATGATTATTACCAATAAAAAGAGTACAATCATCTGCTTTAATTTTGCTAGCAAACGGTATTCATGACTAAAAAGCATAGAGCCTTTCTTAAGTGGGCGGGTGGAAAATTTAAACTCGTTGACGAGCTTGCAAAACACTTACCTCAAGGTAATAGATTAGTCGAACCTTTCGTCGGTGCTGGATCAGTATTTCTTAATACTGATTATGATGAGTATTTACTCTGCGACATAAACCAAGACTTGATTAATTTATACAATATTGTCAAAAATGATCCTGATACTTATATCGCAGCAGCTAAAGCGATGTTTGTGCCAGAGATGAATGTAAAAGAGCAATATTACCGTATTCGCACTGAATTCAATCAAACTAACGATCCCTTCAAGCGTTCAGTATATTTTTTGTATATGAATCGCCATGGTTTTAATGGCTTATGTCGTTACAACCGCAAAGGCGGCTTTAATGTACCTTTTGGTTCATATAAAAAACCATACTTTCCTGAAGATGAACTTAGGCATTTTTCAATGAAGGCGCAAAAAGCGAGTTTTCATTGTGTAAGTTATGAAAAAGCTTTTGAGATGTCGACTGTTGGGGACGTGATTTATTGTGACCCTCCCTATGCGCCATTATCAACAACGGCAAGCTTTACTACATATGCAGGGCCAGGTTTCAGCTTAGATGATCAAGCCTTACTTGCAAGAGAGTCGCGTCATACCGCACTTGAAAGAGACATTCCTGTTTTAATCAGTAACCATGATATTCCGCTAACACGCGAATTATACCGCGGTGCCAAACTGGCCTCTATTGCAGTGCAGCGTAATATAAGCCAAAAGGGCAATGGCAGAAAGAAAGTGGATGAAATTATGGCCTTGTACGATCACCACTACCAAGAAGTGATTGATTAAGTATTGTATTAATTGTTCTGCTATTGATTCATGAATAGCATGGGAATGGTATTGCTATAGAAAGGACATGAAGGGTAATTGGAACAGGATTACGCTAATACTTGGTTCACGATAAAAATCAAAGATAGAATCATAATGATCGCCAGAGCAATTCCCATAAAAATAAAAGGTAATGGTGAATTACTTTGTTGAAAGTCTCGCTGGCGATTATCTTCTGTCTGCACTCCAAAGAAAGCTGCAACAGTACTCGAAAATACCCGCCAAAAAGACATTAAATGCTATTCGGATTATTAGTGGGCATGTCGCTAATCGGTTTACTCTTGTCGCTGTTGTGTAGTAACTCGAGTAAATCTAAAAAATGAAACTGGCTTGAGCGACTCTTACCCGTAACCCAATCTCCCCAACTCACATTGTCAGACTCGACAGCACAACGATTATTAGGGTGGCTGCTAGGTAGGCTGGAATTGTAGGTAACGTTTTCTGTACAAGCACAGTTGTCAGCCAACAATGGATTGCTATTATCCGACATGACAAAATAGGCGACTAACATTAATGCGCTGGTTGAAAATAAGCTTACTACAGGTTTTAGCGTCACCTTACCTGTTTGGTGGGTGCTCATTTTTGACTGACTGCACATCATAAGGGCTATCCTTGTCTTATACTTTCAGAATTAACACAATAAAAAAATGTTTAGTGACGTTCTAATAGAGACTTAGCAACTGACTCGGTAGTCGCTTTATAACTATAACATCGCGAAAAACACAGTGACGTAGGTCGCATTATAGCAAATTTGTATAGTTAATGAACATCACTCTCATGTGATCTGGATCAATTTAATACTTACAGATTATGAAAATTTACGTTTATTGACAATAACAACCTTTTATTACGCTTTGCGACTAGAGCGAATAAGCTTCAGGGGGTAAAATACGGTCACTTTTAATTGCTTCGAGAAGACTATGCGTCCATTTTTGATTGCCCCATCTATTTTATCTGCCGATTTCGCCCGTTTAGGTGATGATGTTAAAGCCGTTTTAGATGCCGGTGCTGACGTTGTTCATTTTGATGTAATGGATAACCACTATGTACCAAATTTAACAATCGGTCCTATGGTTTGTCAGGCGCTTCGTGATTATGGCATTACCGCTGATATTGATGTGCACTTAATGGTTAAGCCTGTAGATCGTATCATTCCAGATTTTGCTAAAGCAGGTGCTTCAATTATTACTTTTCATCCAGAAGCGACGGAACATCTTGATCGTAGTTTGCAATTAATTAAAGAATCAGGCTGTAAGGCTGGCTTAGTATTTAACCCTGGAACGCCATTACATTATCTTGACCATGTAATGGATAAATTAGATGTGATTCTGCTTATGTCAGTCAATCCTGGCTTTGGCGGTCAATCATTTATCCCATCTACGTTAGATAAACTTAAACAAGTTCGCGAAAAAATTGATGCCAGTGGATTTGATATTCGTCTTGAAGTGGACGGTGGCGTAAAAGTGGATAATATTGCCGAAATTGCAGCGGCAGGCGCAGATATGTTTGTCGCAGGTTCTGCTATTTTTAATCAGCCTGATTATAAAACCGTGGTTGATGAAATGCGTACCGAGCTTGCAAAAGTAGACGCGTAGTATGGCTGATTTTTCTAGCATAAAAGCCATTGCGTTTGACTTAGACGGCACGCTAATTGATAGTGTGCCCGATTTAGCCGCCGCGACCCAAGCGACACTTGCTGAGTTAGCATTACCAAGTTGCACCGAGCAGCAAGTGAGAAACTGGGTTGGCAATGGTGCTCAAGTATTAATGCAGCGTGCGTTACTCAATGCTGAGCAACAAAAAGGGTGTGACATAGGTGTACAACTTGAAAATGTCATGCCTATTTTTATGAAGCATTACGAATTACACCTACAAAAACACAGTAAGTTATATGCTGGAGTGTTAACCGTGCTCAGCAAACTTAATGCTGCAGGCTACCCACTGGCGATTGTGACAAATAAACCTTATCGGTTTACTATCCCGTTGTTAGAAGCATTTGGTATAGCCGACTTATTTGGTCTGGTGTTAGGTGGCGACTCGCTGGATAAAATGAAACCCGATCCTTTGCCTTTAACGCATATTTTGGACAAATGGCAGCTCGAACCTCAACAGCTGTTGATGGTAGGGGATTCAAAAAATGACATATTAGCAGCGAAAGCCGTAGGCGTAACCTCAATAGGCTTGACCTATGGGTACAACTACGGTGAAGATATTGGTCTGAGCGGACCCACTGCGGTATGCGAACAATTCAATGAAATTTTAGCCTTATTAACTAATTCGGCAGAATTCACAGCTAAATCAATGGAGCAATAAAACAAATGACTGCAAAACCTATCGTGTTTAGTGGCGCTCAACCATCAGGCGAGCTAAGTATTGGTAATTACATGGGCGCGCTACGTCAATGGGTTGGTATGCAAGACAGCCACGATTGTATTTATTGTGTTGTTGATTTACATGCGATTACCGTTCGCCAAGATCCTGAAAAGTTACGAGCGGCATGCTTAGACACACTAGCCATTTATCTCGCTTGTGGTATCGACCCTGAAAAAAGTACCGTCTTTTTACAATCTCAAGTACCACAACATACGCAGTTGAGCTGGGCATTAAACTGTTACACCCAAATGGGTGAGCTTAACCGCATGACACAGTTTAAAGATAAATCGCAAAAGCATGCTAATAACATTAATGTTGGTTTGTTTGACTACCCAGTATTAATGGCTGCAGATATCTTGCTTTATCAAGCAAATGAAGTGCCTGTAGGCCAAGACCAAAAGCAACATTTAGAGCTAACACGTGATATTGCAACGCGTTTCAATAATGCTTATGGCGACACATTTGTTGTGCCTGAGCCATTTATTCCTGAAACCGGCGCTCGTGTCATGTCGCTGCAAGAGCCAACGAAAAAAATGTCTAAGTCAGACGAAAACCGTAATAACGTGATTGGTTTACTTGATGATCCTAAAGCGATTATGAAGAAAGTGAAAAAAGCGATGACAGATAGTGAAGAGCCGCCTGTTGTTCGTTTTGACGTTGAAGAAAAGCCAGGTGTATCAAACTTATTGAGCTTGATGTCAGGTTGTAACGGTCAGTCAATCGAGTCAATTGAAAAAGACTTTGAAGACAAAATGTATGGACACTTGAAAGTTGCAACAGGTGAAGCTGTTGTTGCTATGCTAGAACCTATTCAAGCACGTTTTCGTGAAATCAGAGCGGATGAAGACTACCTAAATGCAGTCTTTAAAGCGGGAGCTGAAAAAGCGCAGGCTCGAGCTGAAGAAACAATCAAAAAAGTTTACGAAAAAATCGGAATGATTGTGTAACGTGCAATCGATTAATAAAAAAGCCAGCTTAATGCTGGCTTTTTTATTGGTTAGTCACCAGAGTGAGATTGCCTTTTTAGCCATTGAATAAAGCTTGCTAAAGCTGGTTCGTGTTGTCTGCGTTGTTTACAGCTAAAGTTAAAATTAAAACCCGTTAAAATGTCTGGTAAATCCAATGCAACAAGCCTTCCTGCTGCAATATCTCCTTTAACCATAAAGTCAGAGGCAAGTGCGATTCCTTGATGAGCAATCGCAGCTTCAATGGCCATCAAAACGTGGCTAAAAATATGTTGTTGTTTTTTGTCGCTGTCGTCGACTTTATTGACGGTATGCCAGCGCTGCCAATCAATGCCTAATTCTCCTTCATCGACGGTGAGTAAGGTTGCCGAAGGTAAAGCGGCGATTAACTCTTGAGGTGATGCATTGGGTTTATTTAGCCATTGTTGCAGGTAATCAGGACTGGCTACAGCAATTAATCGCTCTTTATGCAAGGTAAGGTGCATATAGCCATTTTGATTTGATTGCCCAGTAATAAACATATCAGCGACATTATCACTGAGTTGTGGGTCGCTGGTGATCATATCCAAACGGATTTGAATATGCGGGTGCTGCTGACGGAACTCACTCAGCCTAGGAATAAGCCACTTAATGGCAAACGAGCTGTAAACGGCTAATCGTAACTGCTGGTTACCGTCACCTGTAATTTGTAAGCTGACCTCTTCAAGAGCATTAAAGGTGCTTTCCAATTGTAGTGATAATTGGGCTCCTTTGTCTGTTAGCTGTAATTGCCTTGTACTGCGTAAGAATAATTGCTCACCATAATAAGATTCTAACTGTTTAATTTGATGAGATACCGCACTTTGACTGATGCAAAGCTCTTCTGCTGCACGGGAAAAGTGTTGTAATCGAGCAGCAGATTCAAACACTTGCAATGAACGTAATGGTGGTAGTTTTCTCATTTACTTAGCTAGAAAATTGAATCTTATTTATTACCTTAATTCATTATTGTTTAGTATTCATCATTTTTAATCATGTAAAGGTCTAGTTATTATGCCATTTTGAGAAGCGGTGAGGTGACGATGAAGTCTCCAGTCATTTTTGCACTAATCATACTGGTGCTTGGCAATATCTTTAGCGCGTTATATGACGTATCCATCAAGTGGTTACCAGATAATGCAGATATCATTACCTTTTTATTATTACGACAATGCGGCAGCGTATTGATGTTATTGCCAATATGGTTCATGGCGAGAAAGCCTGTTACAGGCCACTTTAAATTACAGTTAGTGCGTTCTCACTTAGGGGTTATAACGTCAATTACCTTAGTGGTTGGCTTAGTTTCATTGCCATTAGCTACCGTCAGTTCATTATTTTTTTCAGCGCCGATTATGATTACTGTACTAGGCTATGTTTGGCTTAAAGAGCAGATCAGTTTGACCCAATGGTGGATTACTTTACTGGGATTTATTGGCGTGCTGATTTTGTTACGGCCATCAAATATCGAATGGGCAGGCCTGCTAGTTCTCGTTGCTGCAGTGACGTTTTCAATGAATCAAATTGCATTAAGAAAGCTACCAAAGCAAGAATCACCATTAGTGACATTACTGCTTTATAATTTATTGAGTATTCCAGTATTGTGTGTGGCGGGAGCCTGTATCGGCTTTGGGGACGTGACGATGGCATTAATTGGCTTATCGCTGATTAGTAACAGCTTTTTATTGGCGTATCACTTTTGCTGTATTGTTGCTTACCGTAGTGCGAAAGCGAGTGATATTGCCGTAGCTGAATACTCAGGGTTACTATTTTGCGTGCTATTTGGCTGGTTATGGTTTGATGAATGGCTTGATGGGATGAGTTGGCTGGGGGCCAGTTTAATTGTACTACCGACAGTACTATTACCTTTAATACTTGCCTGTGTTCGTAGGCTGCAACGTAAGTCGGTATCTGTATTAAATTAACCTATATTAATCGAATGGGTTTACCCTATAGATAAAAAAACACCGCAATGTATTTGCGGTGATTTTTATTGTGGTCTGTCGTTGTAGGAGTCAATTCATATTTAAGGGTCGATATATTCGAAAACCTTAATCACTTTCCTTACACCAGAAGTATTGCGGGTGATTTCCACTGCAAGATCAGCTTGATCTCGGGGAATGATGCCCAATAGAAATACCTCCCCATTTTCTGTGACCACTTTTACTCTCGTCATGTCTAATGTTTTTTCATTTAACATGCGAGTTTTTACCTTGGTGGTGATCCAAGTGTCATTGCTGCGAGTTGTGAATGAGGTTGGGTTACCAATCCGAATTTGATTATGTAACTTACCGCCAATTTCAAGCTCTTGAACGACTTTAACCGCTTTATCACGCAACATAGAGTTAGGTGACTGGCCAATCATCAATACATTACTGTTCAATACTACGCCAGTAATATTGGTTTGTTTATGAATATCTTGATGCTTAGCTAATGCACTCGTGATTTCAAAGTCGGCATTGGTATCACTGATTTGCGTAGACATACTACGCTCATCATTGGCCATCTTGGCTCCACCGACAGCACCAACCATAACAACACCAGCACAACCTTGAAGCAGGAATAATGTTGCTATGATAAGAACTGCTTTTATCATGCTTGCTCGTCCTGCGGGAACAGAGTGCGGTCGATATTGTCACATAGGCAGTGAATGACTAATAAATGCACTTCTTGAATACGAGCAGTAACGTTAGATGGTACACGTACTTCTACATCACCAGCACTCATTAAGCCGGCCATTGCACCACCATCTTTACCTGTTAGTGCAACAATCGTCATATCACGGCTAAGTGCAGCTTCCATGGCTTTAATGACGTTACCTGAGTTACCACTTGTTGAAATGGCTAATAAAATATCACCAGGTTGGCCTAATGCCATAATCTGCTTTGAGTAAATTTCATCATAGCTATAATCATTAGCGATTGCTGTGATGGTTGAAGTGTCACAACTTAGTGCAATTGCCGGTAAAGGAGGACGTTCAATTTCGTAGCGGTTTAATAGTTCCGCAGAAAAATGTTGTGCATCGCCAGCACTACCACCGTTACCACATGCTAAAATTTTATTACCGCTTAATAAGCATTGAACCATCATTTCAGCCGCTTTCTCAATCGACTCTGGTAAGGCTTCAGCTGCATCAATTTTAGTTTGAATTGATTCGGTGAAACTGTCTTTAATACGCTCTAACATGATAAATCCTTACTCGGTAATGTGATGCTGCTTACATATAATCTCGATTCTGGCAGCATTATAGCTAAATTTAATAAGTTAAAAACACCCTTGGAGCCATTGGATATCGGCTCCATTGATGGCAATCACATCAAAGCGGCATGGCGCATTGATTTTATGTGTTTGTAAATATTGTTCAGCAGCTTTTCTAATGCGTGATATTTGAGCTGTAGATACAGCATTTAAAGCACCTCCAAACTGAGTGGATGAACGGTATTTCACTTCAATAAACACCCAATATTGGTTATCACGCATAATTAAATCAATTTCGCCAAAACGATAGCGCTGATTTTGAGTCACAAACTGTAGACCTTGTTGCTCAAGGTAAGTTCGCGCTTGTGTTTCTGCATGCTGACCTGGATTGATGAATGTCATTGTTTTTTCATCGATATCATAGCGGACGTAGTTTTCCTCGCTGGTATTTGCCCCAGCTTAATTTACGTTCTATGACGCCGTCTTTGTCGACAGATAATGCGCCACTTCGACCATTAAACTGATAACCAGGAAAAGCGCGCATTTGGGCTAAACGATTAACCAAATCCAATGAGTCATAGCCCATGATATATAAACGCTTTTGACCATTATTCCACTGGCTCCATAATGTGTTAACCATAGTGGTTTCAGCATTTGAGCTCATTAACCAAGGAATATCGCTGATCATTAAATTATTGAGTTCTTGTGCTGATTGAGTCGAGTTACCACTGAGCCGACTTCGGCTGGTGGTATACAAGGCAACAGGATCAGCAAAGACGCTGAAGTTAACATCTAAGAAGGGCTTAAGTAGCACTAAGTCTTTAGCTGCCGAAATCATATAAATGGCATCAATATCACGACGCGAACGAAAATCCGCTTCTAGGGTATTACCAATGAGCTCTTTCATTCTTGCTATACGAGCTTGGCTATCTTTAACGCCTAAAGCTTCTTGCACGGTGACTTTCATTTGATCGCCGCCATCATAGTAATGGATTTCGGCGTTCTCTTCCGTTAGCGCTAACCACTTTTCATTGAAGCTTGCAGCCATTCGCTTACCCGTTGAATCGTTGCTTACCAGTAATAAAGGTAAGCTAACTCCGTCATCAAATAGGCGTTGTGCGGCATCACTGGCTTCTTGAGCTGGCGACAACGCAAAATAAAATTGGTCGTTATTCGGTGTAAAGGTTTCTGTTTGATTCAAATACAGTTGTGGAATCGTCATCAAACCTTGCTCGTTTAATGCCTGCATTTCTTCAACAGCATTGGGTAGCAGTGGCCCAATCACAAATTCTGCACCGGCGGCAACGGCCTCTTGATAAGCTTGTTCAACCCCTAAGTTAGTATCAAAAAAGTGTAGCGTGATTTGATCGTCATAAGCGGCCATGTAACTTGCAAGTATGCCTTGCCTGATTGGTTCGGCAACTGCCGCGCGGCGCCCAGTTAATGGCAGTAACACTGCAATATTTTGCGGTTTATAAGGTTGAGCATTCAACGCTTTTTCTAAATCTGAAGGTAATTTTGCCGCCCCAGGGTGATTTGGGTTAGATTGCTGCCATTGGCCTAAATAACGCACTAACTGGGATGGATCGATCGCATAATGTTTAGCGATATAGGCAAGTTGTAACCAACCCGAGAAGGTTGGATTTTTACCATCTCGCATAAAGCTTTTAATGGTTTCTTCATGCAAAGGCTGCAACGTACGCCAAATGGTGTCATTAACTTCAAAGGCTTGCTGTTTCGGAAGATAAAGGCTCAGAGAGCTAAGCTGGCGTAATTCATCAATCGGTTGTTTAGTTTGATTAAATAAGCGTGCTTTATATTGATGATAAGTAACACGTTGCCAGTTCGGTAATTGCCATTGTTCAGGGTAGTTCAATATTGCTAGTGCATCAGCATCTGAGCGATTCAGCTCAGCCACTCTTGCAGACAAGTAAAGCCACTCAGCCTGAAGTGTTGGCTCAGGTTGTAAATTGGGCTTCATTGAAGTCAAAAGCTTATCAGCAGCACTTACATTAGAGTCATTAATGTAAGCGTGAGCTGCTAAAAGCAAATACCTATCTCGCTCTTGAGGCTGCTGACTATTACTTGCCTCAGATAAATAGGTATTAGCCGTTTGCGTTACTGTTGCTAACGAACTATCAATAGCTTGTTTATTTTCAGTAGTTTGAGTCGCACAGCCAAATAATACACTTGATAAAATAGCTGCGAAAACGAATTTTGTTGTAATCAGTCTTTTTAACACAGGGCTTCACTCTGGTAAGATGCTGTCTCTAGTTTAACCTGCTCTTTCACTTGGCGAAAGTCCAGATGAGATTCAATACAGAGGTAGTTATGGACCTATCGGTCGCACTTTATATCGTTCCCACTCCTATTGGTAACTTAGGGGATATTAGCAACCGCGCGATTGAGGTATTAAATCATGTCTCATTAATCGCCTGTGAAGACACACGCCACAGCGGAAAACTATTAAGTCACTTTGGCATAGAAACACGTAAAACAGCCTTGCATGACCATAACGAACGTGACCGAGCTCAGTGGATTATTCAAAAATTAGGTAACGGCGAGGCCGTTGCATTAATTTCTGACGCTGGCACACCGCTCATATCCGATCCTGGTTACCACTTAGTTAAACAAGTGCGAGAGGCAGGTTTTAATGTGATCCCACTTCCAGGTCCTTGTGCTGCGATAACTGCATTAAGTGCATCAGGACTTCCGTCAGATCGATTTTCATTTGAAGGTTTTTTACCATCAAAAGAAAAGGGGCGATTAGATAAACTGGCAGCGCTCAAAGAAGATCCGCGTACATTAATTTTTTACGAATCACCGCATCGTATTGTGCACAGCTTGGAATCAATCGTGACAGCATTGGGCGGCGAGCGTGAAATTGTGATGGCACGTGAAGTCACTAAAACATTCGAAACATTTTTATCCGGCCCAGCAGCCGATGTGTTGCAGAACGTCAAAGATGATCCTAATCAGCAGCGCGGTGAAATTGTATTAATGTGTCATGGCCATCGCACAGAAGCCGAGTCAGAGTTTTCAACCACTGTCATAAATACCCTTAAAATTCTTTGCCAAGAATTGCCCTTAAAAAAAGCGGCGGCATTAACAGGGCAAATTTATGACATTAAGAAAAACGCTCTTTATAAGCATGGTTTAGAAATCGGTTTATAACGAAAGCTACTTTATAAAACTTGCTTAAAAATGGCTGCTGTTAATCAAATGGGTTAACACAGCCATTTTTAGTTGGTGTGTTGTTTATGCTTAGGCTATAATCCGCGCCGAGTTGGCCAGACAGTTGCTGCGTTCGCAAGAACGGGGAGGAAAGTCCGGGCTTCAAAGAGCAGGATACCAGGTAACGCCTGGGCGGTGTAAACCGACGACAAGTGCAGCAGAGAGAAGACCGCCAACTTCGGTTGGTAAGGGTGAAAGGGTGCGGTAAGAGCGCACCGGGCCACTGGTAACAGTTGGTTGCAAGGTAAACTCTATCCGAAGCAAGGCCAAATAGGGTCCCGTATGGCGCTGCTCGCGTTGGGACCGGGTAGGTCGCTTGAGCCTGTGAGCGATTGCAGGCCTAGATGAATAACTGTCCACGACAGGACCCGGCTTATCGGCTTGCTCATTGAATTTGTGGTAGCCGTCTGTTTACAGGCGGTTGCCCAATTCTCTTACTTCTAGTTTTTCAATTGGTACACAACTTGAGACAAAAGTTGGTACACAATGCGTTATATTTTCCAAAGAAATCACATATATTATTTCCGCTATAAAGTCCCCTCTAGGTTTAAGCAATACACCACGTACTCTGAAATAAAATATTCATTATTTACTGACTCTTATGGTACTGCTGTTGATAGAATAGCTACAAAGCTAGCAATTATCAGACGTATCAAAATGATGAAGTCACCACATATTTCACTTAAACAGTTGTTTGCAGAGTTAACCGATTACTCTTGGGCTGATGGACTTCAAGAGCATGAAAGAGACCTCAGAAATGAAAATAATGCTACGACCATGTTTGAAGTTATGGGTGATGACATCAGAGACAGCCTTAAAAATGGCGGTGGTAAGTATGACCCCTCTGATTACGGCTTAAAAACTCTTCCACCAGCAGAAATAGAACCCAGACGTGATTTTGAACAGCTCGCCTTAACCCTGTCAGAGGCTATGATTGAGCGTATATGGAATGGAGGGTCTGAGACCTTTGATAGCCTGTATTATAAAGCTAAAGAGCAGTCAGAGCTCGATACAGCGGTCGCTAAGCCATATTTGTTAAGTGAAGCTTGGGCTGACTTTAGGGTATTTAAATCTGATTGGAAATCAAAGGTTGCGGATGCTAATCATCGGCTTTATCAGGTGATGCTGGAGTTCTGGGGTGACATAGATATTCTGCAGGTTGACAGGCAAATGATTAAAGGGGTGCTGTCACGTTACCAAGACTTTCCTAAAAGGAATATTAAGCCTTATCACTCCATGTCGGTACAAGAAGTTATGGCTATTGATGAGGAAGAGATAGCTAACAAGTCAAAGGTAGCTCCAAAGACAGTAAAAGAACTCTTAAAGTTATGTCAGAGCTTTTTTAGTGCATATTTAACAATAGAGAAGGGTATCTTTCAAATTTCTCCGACAGCGAACGTTAAGTATGAGGTGAAGTCTGTTTCTTATGCTAGCTTCTCTGATACTCAGATTAAGAAGCTTAAAGAAAAAGCTATATCGTTAGGTGGCTGGAAGCAATGGACTATTCTTTTAGCTATTTATACAGGAGCACGAAGGGGGGATATTGTTGGGCTAACTCGTAATAGTCTTAAAATTGACGAAGATACAGAACGTTATTATCTATGGATTGATTCAGGTAAGACAGATGCGGCTACTAGACCTATCCCTATACACCAAGAGTTAATAGACCTTGGTCTTATTGAGTTTATTGAGGGTATCGAAGGAGAGTTATTTCCAGAGATAGCCAAGCATCACAACCGATTAACATATCATGCTAGAGCCTTAATGGACTCTCTGCAGATACCTTCTGAGAACGAAAGAGGGCAACGGTATTCTCTCCATAGCTTCCGTCACACCTTCATTACCAAAGTTCAAGAGTGCGGTGTTTCCACTTCTTTATTTCAGACCGTAGTTGGGCATGAAAAATCCGAGCTAGGAATATCTAATAGATATACTCATGACTTCAAGGTTAAGTCACTATTTTGTGTTGTCGATGCCATTACTGATTGGTAAAGGTGGGGAGGTGTTTAGCTCTGATATTATAGGGGGATGAATAAAGTGTATAATTTTAAAATCCCCAGAAGTGTGAACATTCACCATTGAGCCCTCAGCTTTGGCTTCAGTTTCAGTGGGTTTGTTTAAGGACTCATTGGCTGAGTAGGCGATGTAAGCTAGCCCTGCAATCAAAGTAAAAATAACAATGCGTCTTACAAATATTAAGTTTTCACTTGCTTCGGATACTAAAAGAGTAAGCTCTTTTTGAATTTTTAATGCCTGCTTCCTGACCTCAGCTTGTTCGGCTAGGCTGTCATATCTTTGGAATTCAGCTTTGATTCGTTTTTTTATGTGACTGAAAGTTTTAGCGTGCACATTTAAGGATTTAACTATCATGAGCGTTGTAATAAATAAGCCCATGGCAACAGCGGCCGCATCAACTGCAGCTTCTATTTTCATAATAGCCCCAATAACCGCTAAAGAAGCAGGAATAGCTAAAGCTCTCGCTTGACCGCTTGACACTATGTCATTAATTTTTGATGTGTATTCAAGGTCTTGTTTACTTATTTCGCTCAGTACCTTATTCACACTGAAGCGTTGAATGAACATTTCGTGGTGTTCATCATACTTCTTTTGGAATTCCACCAAAGAATGAAGCATGTAATTGAATATGGCTGATGAGGATTCGCATTTATTAATAAATTCACCAAAAGAAGAACGCATTACAGATTTGCGCTCATCAGCCTGCTTATCATCTATAGCTAGTGTTTCTTCAAGTTTTGAAATTGAGCGTATTGATTCATCTAGTTGAGTCAGCCCTACCAAAGTATCCCACGTTGTCTCTGGTTTAAAGTCGTATCGACGTGACGGGGCTTCTTGTTCTGATTCAATTAAGAACAGTAATCTTTCAGACCCCTTTGCTACTCCTTCTGGTGGCTCGCAGTGGTCACACAGTTTGGAGAGGATGCGATGTGTGCCACATAAGATTTCAAGCCTTTGAGTATTTATACTGCTATCGACATCGGCCAAGCTTAAATCTGAGGCAACTAAAAAAACGTCTGGTATGCAGAGTGTATCACTGACCTTTTTGAAGAGGCTTTCCCAGTTTAAATAAATAGGGCATTTTTTATCCCAATTCGGGGCTGTTAGTTGCACGAATAATTTTGAGCCACGGATGCTGCGCACGTTATCAAACTTGAAGCCAAGAGAGGTTAAGCTCTTTTTCAAGCCAGAAGAATTTGAGCTGGTTACTCCGTCAAAAACTAGCAGAGTGTCTGTTGACTCATCTAGTGGAGTAAGCTCTTTAAGCAGATTAAATAAGTCTGAGGTGTCGGTCATATCAACTATCTTCTGTCATCAACTTAAGTAGTGATTTCTGGGTTTTTTCATCTGATATTTGAAGTATGAGCTTATGGTTTTCAGGGTCATACTGCACCACTTCACCAGTACCCGCTTGACCAATACTTTTTTTGAACACTTTTGCCATAAAGCTCTCATCAACTGCTTGTATATCAATCCACCTTTCGGCATCTACTGAATTTGTCGTAGGTTCAATATGGTGGTTTATTTCAAAGCCATTTGTATTCACGAAAGTTTGGAAAGTGCCACGCAATGGTGAGTCCAGCTCAAGCGCACCTTCTATTGCTTCATACAAGACGGTTGCAGGGACGCTCTTTTTATCCTTTGCCGCTTTAGATAGGATAGCATCAAGCGAGGTGAATGCATTATTGTAAAACGATTCAGGTAAATCATTTTGTAATTGAAATGCTGATAGCGCATCATAAAGTTGAGTAACAGAATGAGCATTTTCCGCTCTAATCACGCAGCCAAATGCCTCTCTAAAAAATAAACCTTTTGAAGCACCTTTTATAAATTTTAGATAGGTTTCTTCTTGTGGGATTTCTGGATAAGTTGAGTCGAAAAGCGCAAGGTCAAATAATGCTGCTTGCCTCATAGCCTCTAGGTTAATATGTTCCGAGTCGGTCGGCACAAGGTGCTCATCAAAATTAAATCCGTCTTTCTTGTCCACCATCATCGCCATCAGCCGACCAGTATCATCTTCTTCATGACCTTTATAATGCATAAACACTATATTACCCCCAGCAACTTTGTAGGCACCTGCATCTTTCGCTGCATCAACTAAGGACGCCATGAGTAAGGTTACTAACTCCGTAAAAGACAGAGTGTTGTTGATATAAGACTTTAACCTAACAGGGGTAGAGTTCGGGGATACGTCCTCATCGTAATAACTGTGATATTTATTTCTTCGTTTGAATTTATTTTCGACTTCTACAATTAATCTGTAGCAAATATCATCATCTTCAGGCCATTCACTACCAACCTTTGAAGAAAGGCTGGAGCTACCTGTCTGGGTGATGAACTCCGCAGTGACAGCTGCAACGGAAATAAATTTTGGGCGTTCGATAGGTGCTAAAGCTTCACAGTCGGGGCAATTTTCAAGAGACTCATCAAAGGTCTCACCGCAGTCAGTGCATTCAAACATATTAATCTTCCGCATTAAGCTATAGATATAAAAAGGGAGGGAGATATTTAGCGAATTACCGTGTGAATTTTAAACATCTTCCTTGATTATCTAAGCATATTATATGGTTAATCTAGTGCGGTCTAATTTTTATGGTGAGTAATTGACCTATGCTACATTCTTTTAAGGGGAAGGGGATACCTACATTTGTTCCAGCTTTAACTCCATGCTTTTGGGTATACCTCAAAACATACACTGATACTTATGCTTGCTGCGTATGCAATAGAGTTAATTTTATCAAAATCGAGAGACTAAGCTGGCATCTAGATTCAAAAGCATACTGTTGGTAGGTAGCTATAAATCAAGATAAGGTGCTGAAGTCTTTAGTGCCTTCAAGGCTTTCTTTGAAGAATGTGTAGCAATATTAAAATACCCTGACGCCTTTCTTATACGCTCAACAGTAATTCAAGTTATCGCCTGAGACCTATCAATTAACTATACCCATAAGACAGGTTTAGGAGCTTCTATCATTTAGGGTTGACACCATTTATATGATAGGTTTATCATTAGGGTATCTTAATGAGAGGGTGGTAATTATGACTACTTATATTTACGCAAGAGTTAGTACTGATGGGCAAAAACTTAGGCCTCAGGTTGATTACTTGTGTGGCAAGTACGATGTGCCAGTAGATAACCTATTCGCAGAAAACTTTAGTGGTAAGTCGCTTGATAGGCCAGCCTTTGTATCCCTTTGTGAAACGGTTAAATCCTCTGACACTATTATTGTTCAAGATTTATCACGGTTGGGGCGTAATACGACTGAGGTACTAAATTTCATTGACGATATGACTAACAGAGATGTGTCACTAATAGTTGATGATTTGGGGCGTATCGATGTTACTAGCGCAACAGGGAAGATGGTAATTACTACTTTAGCCGCTGTTGCCACGATGCAAAGAGAGCAGATTCTAGAGAAGCAGGTTATTGGGATTGCCAAGGCGAAAGAAGAAGGAAAATACAAGGGCAGACAGCAATCTCCTGAAACAGTTAAGAAGTGTCAGCGTGCACTTGATTTAGTAGGCAATGGGTTGAGTAAGGAGGAGTCAGCTAGGGCTGTAGGCGTTGGGGTTGCGACTCTTTATCGGTATATCAAGAGCCAATAATTCAGCCTCCTTCAGATAGTTATTACTTTAGATACCCATTTTTCACTTAATGATTAGTAACAGATTAACCTGATATAACAGTTATTTATGGAGATTGGTTAGTTACATTTTATAGAATACTTACCCCCTGTTTTAACTATTTAACTAAACGAAAGAGGGGGAACCATGTCAATAAAACCTATTCAAAGTAAAAAGCTCTGTCGACAGTGTGAAGAGGTCTTTGTAACCACGTCTAAAAAGTTCATCAATTGTAGCTCATGCAGAAAAACAGAGAAAAAAACAGATTGGGTGAGTAAATTCCTCAATTCGAATTTTGGGCTGTGGTTAGTAAATCGAATAGCAGAGCATCAAACCTTTAAGGCTGTAGATTTTACATCTAATGGCTTATCTGAGCTTTATGCTCTGTATAAATTACGCAAAAAGTATTGCCAGTATTCATACAATAAGGGGTGGTCATCTGCCCTTGAGTTGGATTTATGTCATCTATACCCCGTAAAGTCAGGAGCTGAGTTTACTGGTGAGTTATCGCCTAGAAACTTGATTATTGCCCCAAGCAAAATTAATAGGCACTTAGGAAATAAGGTTTTTGAAGTTGGGCATAAAGTGGGCTTACCGCCACCATCAAAAAGAGTTAAGGGTGTCGCGGCTGTCAGGCAGTCTATAAAGAAAAATAAAAGTTTTAGAGGGGCAGTCATAGCTTTTCAATCAACCCATAAGCTCAAGCCCTCTAAGAAAGGGCTGGTTGAGGGGGTTATTGAGGCTAAGGGGAAATTCAGTCTTATGGATGTTGCTGAGAATGAGTTCACTCGATTGAGCTTAAACGTGCCTAAAGTTGGGTCTGCTGAAGTTCAGTTCATGATTGCGTTACAAGGGGCTCAGAGTCTCAGGCCTAGTAAGGGGCAGGCTATCTGTTTAGATAAAGATGAGCTGAAAGAGCAGCGCCTTTGGGCTACAGAGCCTTGGGTTAGAGAGTTGTCTGATGTGGAATTGACAACTTTTGTGAACTTGAAATTACACTTAAGAGATGGAGAAGTAACCATTCAAAACAGGAACTTCTCTGTAGGCAGGCTGTATGATTCGTACATCAAGAATGATTTGCATAATAGATTCAGCTGTACCTTTCTAAATAAAGAAGTTTCTGACTTAGCCTATGAAGAGGTGGTTAGGGCTTTTACTGGAAAGTGTAATGCCCCAATACAGCAGATTAAGATTGAAGAGGTTGTGGAAGATAACTGGTAGTTTATTTATTGTTATTTACAGCTATTTCTTGTATTTGAGCTGGATGAAAATAAAGAGAGGGGGAGAGGGCTGGTAAGCTTTTTATAGATTGAGGTCTTTGCTGTTAAAGTGTGGTACACAAAGTGGTACACTAAAAAACACATACATAAATGTGTATCAATGAATTCAAAAAGTTAGAGTTTGCCAGTTAGCTTATCGGCCAACTCAACCTAATTTAATTAAAGGCCTCACAGCAATGTGAGGCCTTTTGTTTTTTAGGGTGCAGATTAGCTCGGCTCATTAGCATCAGTATCTTTATCGTTTTTAGAGAGTCGTCACCTATCCTCTTTTTATTTCATGCTAATTTTGAGCACATCTTAAAGAGGAGTCCCCCCATGAAACGTCCCGTCATTCTCGATTGCGATCCTGGTCATGATGATGCCATCTCGCTGATCCTTGCATTAAGTTCTGACCAATTAGATGTGCTCGCAGTGACAACCAGTGCTGGTAATCAAACTCAAGCCAAAACGCTCAATAATACCTTACGCATTTTAACCTTGTTAGGACGCCAAGATATTCCTGTTGCCTCAGGTTCACCTAAGCCATTGGCGCGTAATCTCATTATTGCTGACAATGTTCATGGTGAGTCAGGGCTAGATGGGCCTGTATTACCCGATCCTAGTTTTGCACCCGTTGAGCAAACCGCCATTGAATTGATGGCTGAAAAAGTCCGTCAATCAGCAACGCCAGTGACTTTAGTACCAACAGGTCCTCTGACCAATATTGCCATTTTTTTAACGGCGTACCCAGAGCTGCACACAAACATAAAAGAGATTGTATTAATGGGCGGGGCTGCTAGCGAAGGCAATTGGACGCCTGCTGCCGAGTTCAATATTTTTGTTGATCCTGAAGCGGCTGATATTGTATTTAAAGCTGGCATTCCTGTCGTGATGTGTGGGTTAGATGTGACTCATAAAGCACAAATCATGGATGAAGATATTGAACGTATTCGTGACATTGGAAACCCGATATCTCAATGCGTGGCAGAATTATTAGATTTCTTTATGATTTACCACCGTGATCCTAAATGGGGGTTTACTGGGGCGCCACTTCATGACCCTTGTACCATTGCTTGGATGTTACAACCTGAATTATTTACAGCGACTGACTGTTGGGTCGGCATTGAAACTAAAGGCGAGTACACCCAAGGCATGACTGTGGTTGATCGCTACCACTTAACCAGTAATCCACACAACGCGAAAGTGATGTTTGATATTGACCGACTTGCATTTGTAGATTTTATTATCGATTGCCTAAGTAAATATTTTCAAAAATAGGCAAGGTATTGTCACTATTTTTTATAAATAATCAGTGACTTGCCATGTCAATCACTGAGGAAACCTTTTGATGAACACATTATTAATTGTGGGCAGTGCTAATGCCGATCATGTATTAGCGTTTAGTACGCTACCCAAACCTGGCGAGACTTTGATGAGCCAGCAATATCGATTAGAACTTGGCGGTAAAGGGGCTAATCAAGCTGTTGCTGCAGCTAGATTAAAAACACCAAAGCAGCAGGTCGAATTTATTTGTGCGCTGGGTGATGACGGTAATGCTAGGTTGATGCGGGATGCTTGGCAAAGTGACGGCGTTATATTATCTGGCTGTTATGATATTGCTGGACAAGATACTGGTACAGCAATGATTTTTGTCAGTGAGAAAGGTGAAAATAGTATTGGTGTGGTTGCTGGAGCAAATGCTTGCTTAACGCCTGCGCATATTGTGCAGCAACAAAGACTGTTTGACCTAGCCAGTTATTTACTCATTCAGCTAGAAACTCCAATAGATACTGTGGCGACAGCGTTAAGGCTTGCTAAACAGCACGATTGCACCACCATACTCAATCCTGCGCCTGCAGCGGCTTTACCATCAGAATTACTCAGTTTGGTAGACATCATTACGCCTAATGAAACTGAAGCACAAGCGCTTACGGGTATTACGGTTACTGATACACATTCTGCCGCTCTTGCGGCGAACAAGTTGCATCAGTATGGCATTGGCACGGTCATTACCACTCTAGGGAGTCAGGGCGCTTATGTCAGTGTGCAAACTGATTCTGAGCGATACAATCAACTAATAGCCGCTTTTCCTGTCACTGCAATTGATACCGTCGCTGCAGGTGACACTTTTAATGGCGCCTTAATGGTGGCATTAGATGAAGGGCTTAGCATGATTGAAGCGGTGAGTTTTGCCAATCAAGCATCGGCGATTGCGGTGACTAGGCATGGCGCTCAACGTGGTATTCCTTATCGAGCTGAACTGTAGCTAATTGATAATCTTAAATCGCTAAACTAATGTGCATATAAAGAATAAATGCTATTGTATTCAATTACATTTAAGGATTTGAATGTGATTGAATACAAAATGGTGTTGTAACAGCATTTCAGCTTAATTGGGTTGATTAAGTTGTGTGTCAAGGATGAAAGTATATGAGTGGGTATGGAAACTATTGGAGTAACTCAAGTGATGTCATTATTAATGAGATCAAGGCTAAAGTCTTGGCTCGAGACTTTGAGCTCTATGGTATAAAAAGGCGAAATATTCCACCTCTTGGAATTGATTACCTTGAAGTATTAGATGGTGTTACCAAGCTCGATAGACTAGAAATTGAGCATATTGCCAAAGAAGTGATCGCGACACATAAAAGAGGGCCTACCCCTCCGCTCTCACCACAACAACAGCTTCAAGCAAGACAGAAAGATATTTGGCAACATCAAGAGCACCGATCATTTTCTGTTTTCTTAAAAGACTTCACTAAAGGCTTTTCTATTTACAAATTGCTTATTATTTCTAGCTTATTGATACTTTTTGCCGTCACTGTGCATATTTTGACGAACGGTTTGAAAGCAAAGCAGGTGAATAAAAAGCTGGAAATCGAGATTCAGCAAAGAATGAGCGAGCAGGAAAAGCATAAAGCTAGCATTCTTGAAAACATGCAAAAGCAAATTGCCGCCCAAACCAAAACAATCAAACTGAATTCTGAACAAGCGGCACTGAAGTCATTATTTCAAAGCCTAAATCGTCAAGTGTTAAGCGCTAGAAGAGATGTTGATAGATTTTATTATCAAAATCATCGTTTTCCAGAAAGTAATAAAGAAGCCAGTTCAATGTTAAATAGATTAAAGTCTGAAATTGGTGTCAGAGATGCTTTTATTTCTAGCCAGAAAGGAATTGTATTAGTGCTAGATTCGCAATTTGAGTCAGGCACTGTTATTCATCACAAACCAAGTCAGTTTGGACAAGGTATACAATGGCGATGTGAGACAAATGCTGTAAAGGCTTTTCTTGAAAACCCAACGCAACATATTTGTAATCATAATCCTAGCATCAGAAGAATGACCCTCATTCCTGAAGTGTGGGCTGATTAGTCAAATTTGCCGCTATTAGAAATAAGAATGGACTCAATATGACCTCAAATCGTACTCAAATGATTGAGCTAATCGAGCAAGACAAAGTAGCTGAACATCATCTCAATCAGGCGTTGCAGCTAAGTGGTGTAACGCCTAACACTCAACGCTGGTTTCAATTCGTGAATCAATTACTCGCTTGGTTTGGCGGGTTAGCATTGATGTTTTCTGTGCTGTTTTTTATTGCCTATAACTGGCATGAAATGGGTAGATTTGCCAAGTTCATGCTTGTTGAAGTGCTGATTGTTTTATCTGTTATTGGTTATTACTGGTTAGATAAAAAAGCGCGAAAAACTCAGCAAACTGAAGGCTCCGCTTTATCAGAACCCTCCAAGACACCTTCTTCAATCGTAAGCCAATTTAAAGTCAGCGATACTGTTGCCAAAATCCCTTTGTTAATGGCGTCGATTTTCTTCGGGGTATTACTGGCGTTGTTTGGGCAGACATATCAAACAGGTGCCGATCCTTGGCAGTTATTTTTTAATTGGGCATTGCTGATTATTCCTTGGGTCATCATAGGTCGCTTAAGTGCATTGTGGATGGTATGGGTAGGCTTACTCAATTTAGCAGTACTACTTTATTTTCTTGAGTTTGGCGGGGTAGGACTTTTTGGGCATCAAGACTTAAATGCGCTTTGGAGCGTCTTTAGTATCAATGCCATAGCATTATTGTGTTGGGAGCTTATGAGCCGCCGATATACTTGGTTAACTGTTCGCTGGGCACCAAGATTATTAGCGTCAGTCAGTGGTTACAGTATTACTTGGCTAACATTATTGGTTATCGTAGATGCCAATTATATAGGTGTAAGTCGCTATGACTTGAGTGGTGAAAATCTCGTTCCTGTGATTGTGTGGCCAATATGGGTTGGCTTAATGTACATCGTCTATCGACGCTTTCGGCAGGATTTATTTATGCTAGCTGGCACCTTGTTATCGGCCAACATCATTATTATCAGCTTTTTAACGACGCACCTACTAAATGATGTTCATGAGTTGGGCTTTTTGTTGATGTCGTTCACCACGATTGGAATGGCGGCGGGGTCGGCAATGTGGCTGCGAAATATCAATAAGGAGTGGCAATCATGAAGCAGTCACTCTCTAATACCAATAAGCCAATCCATGGGCTTTGGCAATTACTCATACAGCATCAATTGGTTATGGGGGAAGCGCCAGAAAAAACTGAAATTACATCACCTTGGTTTGTGAAGTTATTACTCGCAATAGCGGGCTGGTTTGCAGCATCATTCTTTTTAGGGTTTGTCGCATTGGGGTTAGAGTTTATCTTCGATGAAGATTCAGGCCCTTACATCATGGGAGCTGTGTTGGTGCTGGTGGCCTATGTATTACTTTTAAAAATTCGAAATGAGTTTTTAGAGCATCTTGCATTAGCGTTGAGTTTTTGCGGGCAAATATTATTGGTATATGGCTTTATTCAACATACTAACGATGATGTTAGTTGGTTAATGGCCACAGTGTTACAGCTTAGTTTACTGTTCATGATGCCGAATGATATTCATCGTTTTTGCTCAGCATTTATTGCAGGGTGCTGTTTGATGGTGACGTTAGCCTTGTTTCACCTGCCGTTTATTGGTGGCGGTGTGGTGCTGATGGTTGCGTGCTGGTTATTATTAAATGAGTTCAATCTATCAAAAAAACCAATGTTTGCCGGGTTATCACGTCATAAACGTCCCATTGCATATGGCTTGTTATTATCACAAGTTTTGCAGTCTAGCTTAATGGCATTTCAATACCATTGGTACAAGGATATCGGCGCTTCGGTCAGTCAAGGGTTTTACACCGCTCCTTGGATGGGGAATGTACTATTGGCATTCGTGTCACTGTATGTGGCGCAAACGATACTGAGTCGTCATCCTGAATTATCCCAAAAACTGCGTTACTGGATATTCGCCGTTATCGTTATTATTTCGGTGCTATCGTTTGAAGCACCAGGAATTAACGTCGGTATCTTGTTGCTCATTTTAGGTTTTTCAGCCAGTAATTACTTATTAATGGGAGTAGGGATTACCGCTCTACTGAGCTTTATATCTGCTTACTATTACTTTTTACACTACACCCTTTTTGAAAAGTCGATAACCCTCATCGTGATGGGATTAGTCCTGCTAGGTATACGTTGGTTTTTACTTAAATCCAGTTGGCTAAACGGTGCTGAGGCGAGTATCAATAATGTTGTCAAGGAGTCGGTGAGTGAATAAGTTAATCCAATTGTTGAGTCATCATCAACCACGCTTACACAAAACCCTGTTATTTGGCACCTTAGTCATCATATTAGGGTTAGTGAATTGGCAAATTTATCAAAAAGAGCAACATCTTGCTCATGGCACCAAAGTCTATCTTGAGTTAGCTCCTGTTGATCCTCGCTCACTTATGCAGGGGGACTACATGGCGCTGCGGTTTAAAATCGCAGATGATATTCGTGCAGCATTAAAGCGTGCTCAAGCGCAATCAATTGAAGCTGCGAAATCCAATCAAGGCGTTTCAGATACACAAAGTCATTCAGTAGCTAGCAGTGAAGAGCAAAACATTGAGATAACAGGTGAACAGTGGCAATCACTCCCCAATAGTGATGGTTATGTCATTGTCAAAATCGATGAAAATCATATCGCCCATTTTCAGGCTATTGCAGATGCTCCAGATGACGGCAAGAGTAATGCAAAAAGCAGCGGTATAAGCAGTGCTGAAGATATCGAGCAAACTCTGAGTTCAAATCCGCTACGGATACAGTATCGAGTGAGGCAAGGGCAAATCAAATTTGCCACCAACGCTTTCTTCTTTCAAGAAGGTCATGCCAGTGTATATGAAGCCGCTGATTACGGTGAGTTTCGAGTTAACAGCAATGGGGAGCCGCTATTAACGGCCATGTATGATGCCGACTTGAAGAAGCTTGAGTATCGAGAGGAAGGCGGTGAGCAAGAAAGTAACAATTGATAATAGATTGAACTTTGTTGATTCAGCTTATTAGTGATCTAGTTGTTTACCGATAGGCGCAGGAAATCGTTGCCTTGCTGGTAATCTGCTGATGCTTACTTCGGAAAATTATCTTGAAGATAATGGGCGATTTTATTGGATATCGTCACTAGTTTATCACGAAGCCAAGTATGGGCGGGGTCTTGTCTAACAGCATGAAGAAAAATGTAAATTTAGGCGATGAAATTAATGAATTACCCGGACAGTTATTTAAAGATCTCGTCAAACTAAACAACGAGAAATTTTGTTGTACTCGTTGGTCGTTTGACTCCAGGGCGATGGAATATGCCTTTCAAGGGGTAAAAGGGGCCGAGGGGATTGGTAATAAGATCGTTGAATTAGCGAAAAAGAATGAGACCGCTTTGAGGAAAGAAATGGGATTTTTGAATACTAAGGAAGGTAGAGCAGAATGGGGACAGTTCATTAAAGATTTAAAGAAAAACCAAAATAAAATAGTTGAGGTTAAATCTATATGAGTATGATGTTTGTTCCTACTTTAGAGTTTTTAGGAAAGTTATATTGTGACCGAGACTTCGTATACCTAGCTGGTGCAGAACATGCTGCAGTGATTAATGATAAAGTAAATTACAAAATATTTAAATATGATATAGGCGTCTATTATGTTCGGAATATTAATGGAGGAGTTTCAACATATTTCGGTTCTGAATACGATGATTATCATTCGTGTTACCAACTAACATGCGATGAAAAGGTGGTTGAAGTCCCAGAATTAGTGCAGCTTGTATCCGAAGGAATTGATTCTTTTAATTTCAAAAACTACTTCATTAATGTACTAACAAATGACGACTATGAGACCCATTGGGAGGTAATAAACAAAGCTGGAGGGGAACAAATAACCTTCAATTATGACGGCTATGCAGTCCATCAAAACGGTAGGGTATTTGTGAGGGAATATGATGCAGTTATTGGACTAGAAGAGGATCTAACTGTACGTTGGAGAGTTGAGTGTGATAACTCCCAAGCTACAGGTTTCCGGCGCAGCCGTTTCTTTGCTGACAGTTATTTAATCTATGTGTCTTTTCGTGAAGAGCCTAGCTCGAAAAAACCTTGGCCAGGCGATACAGTCAATGTTGTGTGTTTGGACACTGGCAACATCATTTGGTCCTATACTTTTGATAACCCAGTAATGAGCGTCATGCACCACAACAATTCAATCGTGGTAGGCACTGATGTACATGGCTTTATATTAGATGCCGCAACGGGTGACATGACCCTGCAGTTTGCCAGTCCGTATAACATCATGGATATGAAACCTGTATACATTGATGGTGATTACCAAGGTCAAATCCGCAGTGAAAGTCGCTTATGGACAGATGGGCATTACCTTTATTTTACGGGTAGCAGTGGCAATCAACTGCATATTTACACCATGGATGGCTGCTTATTCAGTGGTCCGCATCAAATCCCTCAAGGTTATCGCTTTGAAGCTAAAAAACAGTGTTTTTATCTTAACGGTAAAAGCTATATACCAGTGAGCACTGATGACCAAGCGTTTAATCTCGTGGACTTTGGCGTAGTCATTATCGACCCGTTGTCATTAACGCCTGAGACAAGCATAACACTTGAAGCTGGGCCAGAGCGTGCGCTAGTTCATCAGGTACATGATAAGAAAACAGAGTCTTATCAGCTTAAGATGACAGTCGATGAAGCTGCAGGAAACGCACGCGATGACTTAATACGTTATGCCGAAATAGAGGTAAAGCGCATCGCCGCTCGTTTTGGTGACCAACGCTGGACTAACAAAGAGAAAAATAAAAAGTTTAATGGGCAAATTCAGCTGACGATTACGGGTTCGGCTGTGATGAAGCAAACTTGCCAAAAGATGCTAGATATTTTGGTTGAGCGAGTGCACCTCTGGGCTAAAGAATCAGATATCGATGCTGGTAATCGTAAAGAGTCAATTAAAGTGACTTGGGAATGGCTGACGAAGTAACAAGCAATAAAATGGCTACTAATAACATGGCCATCCATGATTAATGGCTCAATACCATACTCTTTACTAGATTGGGTTATTGTTAGGAGCTTGGATGCTTTTACTCCTCAACAGTTTAGTTGATCTTATGATTGTTTATTCACTCCGCTTACTGCGGAACGTTATCTTGAAGATAATGGGCGATTTTATTGGATATCGTCACTAGTTCATCACGAAGCCAAGTATGGGCGGGGTCTTGTCTAACAGCATGAAGAAAAATGTAAATTTAGGCGATGAAATTAATGAATTACCCGGACAGTTATTTAAAGATCTCGTCAAACTAAACAACGAGGAATTTTGCTGTACCCGTTGGTCGTTTGACTCCAGGGCGATGGAATATGCCTTTCAAGGGGTAAAAGGGGCCGAGGGGATTGGTAATAGAATAGTTGATTTAGCGAAAAAGAATGAGAAAGCTTTGAGGAAAGAAATGGGATTAGAGGGAAATAAAGGTCGGGAAGCTTGGTTAGAGTTTGTTGATGAACTAAAACAGGATACTAGTAAAATTATTGAGGTAAAGGCTATATGACTATTTCATTAATCCCTAGTATGGATGTTATATCTGATATTGAATATTGCTCCCCACTAACATGTTTTTATTCAAATTCACTTTGTTGTGTTCTTGATGAACAGGGTAAACTTCGAATTCTTAAATATGATCTCGGAGAGTATTTACTTAAAATATTTAGTGGAGTACCAGTATTTTATTATGGAGAGCAGGAGTATAATTATAAAGAAAGTTATGAGTTTAGCTCTAGTTGGACTATTAATCCCCAATTATCATTGATTGAATCACCTGAGTATTTATCTCGAGCTTCAGAAAGTTGTAGCTTTTTTGAAGTTGAAAATTATACGATCAACGTTATTGGCATAGATGATTATGATATCAGTTGGCAAATTACAAATAAGAAAACGAAAGAGCGGAAAGAACTTAACTATGACTCATTAGCCGTAATTTTTAATGAGAGAGTATATGTAAGAAACTATGCTGAAGTTATTGCTCTAGATAATAGCTTTGTACAACGTTGGCAGTTGAAATGTAAAAACTCCCAAGCTACAGGTTTCCGGCGCAGCCGTTTCTTTGCTGACAGTTATTTAATCTATGTGTCTTTTCGTGAAGAGCCTAGCTCGAAAAAACCTTGGCCAGGCGATACAGTCAATGTTGTGTGTTTGGACACTGGCAACATCATTTGGTCCTATACTTTTGATAACCCAGTAATGAGCGTCATGCACCACAACAATTCAATCGTGGTAGGCACTGATGTACATGGCTTTATATTAGATGCCGCAACGGGTGACATGACCCTGCAGTTTGCCAGTCCGTATAACATCATGGATATGAAACCTGTATACATTGATGGTGATTACCAAGGTCAAATCCGCAGTGAAAGTCGCTTATGGACAGATGGGCATTACCTTTATTTTACGGGTAGCAGTGGCAATCAACTGCATATTTACACCATGGATGGCTGCTTATTCAGTGGTCCGCATCAAATCCCTCAAGGTTATCGCTTTGAAGCTAAAAAACAGTGTTTTTATCTTAACGGTAAAAGCTATATACCAGTGAGCACTGATGACCAAGCGTTTAATCTCGTGGACTTTGGCGTAGTCATTATCGACCCGTTGTCATTAACGCCTGAGACAAGCATAACACTTGAAGCTGGGCCAGAGCGTGCGCTAGTTCATCAGGTACATGATAAGAAAACAGAGTCTTATCAGCTTAAGATGACAGTCGATGAAGCTGCAGGAAACGCACGCGATGACTTAATACGTTATGCCGAAATAGAGGTAAAGCGCATCGCCGCTCGTTTTGGTGACCAACGCTGGACTAACAAAGAGAAAAATAAAAAGTTTAATGGGCAAATTCAGCTGACGATTACGGGTTCGGCTGTGATGAAGCAAACTTGCCAAAAGATGCTAGATATTTTGGTTGAGCGAGTGCACCTCTGGGCTAAAGAATCAGATATCGATGCTGGTAATCGTAAAGAGTCAATTAAAGTGACTTGGGAATGGCTGACGAAGTAACAAGCAATAAAATGGCTACTAATAACATGGCCATCCATGATTAATGGCTCAATACCATACTCTTTACTAGATTGGATTATTGTTAGGAGCTTGGATGCTTTTACTCCTCAACAGTTTAGTTGATCTTATGATTGTTTATTCACTCCGCTTACTTCGGAAAATTATCTTGAAGATAATGGGCGATTTTATTGGATATCGTCACTAGTTCATCACGAAGCCAAGTATGGGCGGGGTCTTGGTTTTGCTTTTTAAGCCAGATGAGATAATTGGAGACTTTTTTATATTCAAATGGTGGTTGAAATACCTGTAGCTTTAGCTGTTCTTTAAACTGTAACGCTAACGACAGTGGTACGGCGCTGACAAACTCGGTTTGGCTGACCATTAATAAGTTGCTGAACAGTGAGCGTCCGTGATATGCGACTTTGCGTTTGGTGAGGTCTAAATTAGTGTAGTGGCTCAGGCTATACAGATGGTTACGAGTTCTTTCCAACACTGCATGGGACTCTTGCATGTATTGTTGCTCTGAAATACTCCCCTTAATTCTCGGGTGGCCCTCTCTGCATATCACCACAAATTCACTATCAAATAATTTGAGGCTCTCAAAGCTCGGATTTTCAGACGGCAAAATATCAATCATTAAGTCGAATTTTTGTTGCTGTAATGCTTCGAAAAAGCCTTCGTCATTATCCATTTGATCATAGACTTCTAGCGAGATTTCTTTATTTTCGAGCAGTGAAAACTGCGTTAACAATACCCCTTGTAAATGCTCTGGCGCGGTGATCACGTATCGGCGCTGAGAGGTAGCAGGATCGAATTTTCCAAATGAGGTAAATACGTCATTCAGCTGATGTATCGGATCTTGTATTTGCTGGTACAAGTTAGTGGAGTAACTCGTGGGAATAACCCCTCGTCCCTTTCTGATAAATAATTCTTGCCCAACTTCTTCTTTCAGTCGGCCTAACATGGTGCTCACCGTTGATTGATTGGTGTTCAAGTGTTCTGCTGCTTTACTCAAGCTGCCATGTTCCATCACTTTAGAAAACACGGCGAGTAAATTGAAGTTAGGAATATCATTATTCATGTTTTTCAAGCTCTCTCTTTTAACACATCACCACTAACACATCACCAATGATATATCGTAATTACGATATTATGAAATCGTAACAGCTTATATATCAATCATTATGCCTGAATTAATATTTAGTAAAAGGAAAGTTCATTTAAATACAAAAATTGAGGTATCGTATGACTTCTAAGTTGAAAAAGTTCTTACTTCCTGTAGCGATAAGTGCAGCTTTAGTTCCTGTATCTGCCGCCTTTGCTACCCCTACCGTTGAAGCTTCATCTACAACAGGCCAAGCATTACAAACTAGCTCTGCTGCTCATTACCAAAATATTAACTTTGATAAACGTTACAACAATGGCGTGTTATTTGAGCATGAATCTAATCTATTCTGGGGTAAAGGCGAGCGCATCAAAGTGCTTTCTACCACAGGCGAAACTCTGGCTTTTGTCGAAGCATCTTCGCATGTTCATGATGCACTAACTAAGCACAGTCGCAAGATGGATCAAGCCATTATCCAAGTCGATGACAACGTCTACCTTGGTTACGGTTTTGGTCTTGATACTCCCGTTATGATTGAAGGTGATGACGGTATTATCATCGTTGATCCCGGTGAGTCAGTGCAAATGGCTGAATCAGTTAAGGCGCAGTTTAGAAAAATCACTGACAAGCCTGTTAAAGCCATCATTTACTCACACAACCATATTGACCATATCTCAGGTGTTCGTGCTTGGGCGACTGACGAACAAGTCGACTCTGGTGAAATACTCATTATTGCACAGGAAGGCTTAACGGCTGCTGTGGCTAACTGGTCTTCAAACCTAGGTACATTGTTTGGGCACAGAACATCTTACACCGGTGCTAAGCACGTTGAAGAAGGTGAACACGGTACCGTGAACGATGGTTTAGGTCCTCGCTTTATGCAAGGCGATATTTCATTTATTGAGCCAAACCTCACCTTAAAAGATCGCTTAGACATCACTATTGCTGGTGTTGAACTGCAAATTGTCAATGTGCCATCAGAAACCAAAGATGAGGTGGTTGTTTACTTACCTAAGCAAAAAATCCTTCACGCAGCTGAAGTATTACAAGGTGAGAACTTCCCTAACTTGCACACCATTCGTGGTACCAAATTCCGCGATCCAGCAATGTGGTTCAAGGGCATCGATGTGATGCGCAAGTTTGACACCGAAGTGATGATTAACTCTCACGGTCGCCCTGCTGAAGGTAAAGCCGCGGTAGAAAATGTATTAACCGCTTATCGTGATGCGATTCAGTACACCCATGACCAATCTATTCGCTACATGAATAAAGGTATGACACCTGATGAGTTGGTTGAGGTGGTTAAGTTACCTAAGCATTTATCTGAGCACCCTTGGTTAGGTGAGCACTACGGCACCGTTGCTCATGCTGTTCGTCAGATTTACGTGGGATATGTTGGCTTTTTTGAAGCAGATCCATGGCAACTAGAGCCTATGGCATATGAGCAACGTGCTAAAGCATTTGTTGAGCTAATGGGCGGTCGTGACAACATTATTAACACGGCGAAAGCGGCGATTAAAGCTGAAAACTACACCTTTGCAGCTGAAATCCTGTCATACCCAATCACAGTGAATAAGCAAGATACTGAAGCACGTGAGTTAAAGGCGCAAGCCTATAAAACCTGGTCGGCTAATCAAGTCAACATTAACTGGCGTAACTGGGGACTGAATGCTGCTGCAGAATTAGAAGGCACACGTGACTTCTCTAACATGATTAGCTTTGCATCAGTTGACGTGCTTACTGCACTTCCAAGTGAACAGATCTTTGACATGATGACAGCCACGCTTATCGCTGAAAAAACGCTCGATGTTGAAATGGCGATGACATACAACTTTGCTGACACCAAAGAGTCAATCACCATTGAAATTCGTAATGGTATTGCTCAGTTACATACGCAGCCATATGTCGATGCGGATATTCAAATTAACACTACACGCGCTGTGTTAAATCAAATCTTGATTGCTGGCCCTAAATCACAGCAGGTGATTGGTGAGAGTTTAGCTTCAGGTAAGTTCAGTTTTGCCAATGGTGATGTGCAAGCCTTTGGATTATTCATGAGCTACTTTGATAAGCCAATGACACCTCAAGAGCTTCAATTAATCGTTCGATAATTCGTTAACACCACAAGGGACTAAGTGACAAAAGCTTAGTCCCTCAGAGTTTGGAGTGATCATTATGTCTCGTCTTTTATTTTTGCTTCTATGTGGGATGCCACTTTACGTTAATGCTTGCGGAGTACATCAAGATGCAGGATTTAGCTTTGTATCTGAACCGGGCTCGCTACCGATATTTGAACGCATTATTCATGAAAGGCAGCATGGCACGTTCAGTAACCTGGATAAGCCTGAACATTTCAAACTCTACTCGTTCACCAAGGCGTTATCTAAAAGCGATCAACAAATGTCATTTAGCCTGTTTGAAGCCGTTAAAGGACATTATAGCGAAATACTATTTTCTGAAATGATTGTTGTGCAAGAGCGGGCGTCAATGCCGTCGTCTAGTGACCTGTTACTCATTTCCGAGTTAGACGTACTCGATGCATTGGCTAGCAAACAACTGAGCTGGCCAGATGCAAAAAGTCAGGGTTTAGTTCGCATCAATGGACTGCCACAAGACATTGCCATGCTCGATAAATGGTTCTCTGACCTGTTTCCATCAGATCGCGTTAATTAATATCCAAGCACATTTTTGAGGAATGTTATGAACGTATTCAAAACCGTTTTATCCAAAATAGGCACGATTTTATTAGTGCTTATCAAGTTCATCTCCTTTATGGCATTGATGTTATTCGGTGCCTACTTACTCGCTCCAATGGGCGAGGTGAATTCTAAAGATATCGATATGAGTCTTTTCACCAATACCCCAAACGAAACCATGATGCTCATTTTCAATTCAGAGTATTTCAGTGGTTATTTGTTCTCGGTCACCATCGCGTTGGTGGTCTTTGTTTTATACCTACTTTGGACAGTGCATGAACTTGCCGTTCATCGTGCAGAAGAAAAGCGCAGCTCACATGTTCAATTGGTGTTTGCATTGTCTTTATGTGGCCTGTTTATTCACAAGGCGTGGTGGGTATTAGCAATCATTATTGCCTTTGCAAATTGGGCTCACATCGGCGAATCGCTGAGTGGTGTGTTACGCAATAGTCGTAACAAGATTGATGAGTTGAAATCCCCCAATGATGCGATTCAAAAAGTAGAGGAGTAATACAATGAAAGAAGTCATGATTCCTTATATTTTGCTGATGTGGATCTTAGTATCGACAGGGGCAATAAAGTGGACATTACGTAGCGGTTTTTGGATTGTGTCTGGCGGGGTATTTATTCTTGTTGTACTAGGGATATTGTCTCGACTTTGGGCTCCGGTCGATCTTACTTATTCTTCGACCATTAAAGCGCCACATGCAGTGTTATCTCCTTTGCTAGGTGAAGAGATTGAACAAATTCATGTCGGGCACAACCAAACCGTTAAACAAGGTGAGGTGATTTATACCTTGGTTGATACTAAGTCAAAAGCGGATGTCGAAAAAATCAAAGCATCGATTGTCACCAATGAAGAAGATATCGCGCAAATTGATCGCGACTTAGCACGTGCGAAAGCGTCACCTGATATCTTTAAAAAGCGTGATGTTGAGTATTACCGCTCACAACGTCGTATTGCAGAAGCTGCACTGAGTTCACTGCATGCAGACTTAGATAAAACCCATTTTGAACAGAACCGCAAAACGGTGCGAGCACAGTTTGACGGTCAAGTTGCGGTGGTCAATGTCGCTGATGGTAGCCGTATCGGTAATATGCATATCTACGATACCAGCCGAAAATTCTTGGAAATGCGCATTCCTGATCAAACATTTAGATATGTTGAGAAAGGACAGTTTTCAGAGTTTTATGTGGATGCTTACCCTGGTGAAGTCTTCCGTGCACGTGTTCACAGTATTACCACAGGCACAGGTGAGGCATCGATTTCACCAATGCAAGGCCCGCAAAGTGTGCGTCAACATGTTGGCTCAAATACCAGCAGCCATGGTCGTACTGTCGTGCTAGAAATATTTGAACCAGAAGGCAAGGTTATTCCGATTGGTGCGACAGGCTCAGCTTGGATTGCAGCCAATAAGCCACACCCATTTTTCGGTTTCATCGATGTGATTGGCGCCGCAACGGTTCGTCTTCACTCTTACAAGTCTTACCTAAACGCAATCTAACGTGATTAAGTTGCCTCACTGTTAGCTGGGGCGGCTCTTGTTAATTGTTAAGATGATTATTAAGGTTTTATATGAAAACTACATTATCCCTGCTGCTTATATCTTTGCTCGTCGCAAACAATGCCTTGGCAGGCGCATACATGTTCCCAGAACTTGGGGGAGCAAACATCAGTACCGCTGGTGCGGGTGCACAGGCCGTTGCAGAAGGTGCTGAAACTGCTTATGCAAACTCGGCAGCAATGACCAAAATGAGCGAGCCAACCATTGCATTTAATGTGCAAGGCATGGTGTCAGATATTCAATTTACCGATACAGGTTCGGATGGATTATTTGCTGGTGGTGAATCAAGTACACAAGCAGGAAGCGCCATGCCTGCGGGATCGGTTTACTATGTTGCGCCACTTAATGATAAGTGGAGTGCTGGTATTGCGTTAGTGTCAGCAGGTGGGTCGGTGATTGACTATGGCGCTGATTTTTCTGGCGCTATCTTGTTGCAAGATGCCATGCTTATCACAGCGCAATTAAACCCAAGTATCGCGTACAAAGTGAATGATAATTTGTCCTTGGGTGTTGGGGCCGTCGCCGAATATGGCATGCTCGAACAACGATTTGCAGGAACCGATAAATTTCAAATTGAAGCCACAGGCAGCAGCCTTGAATTTGGTTACACAGCAAGTGCTTTATACGAGTTTAATGACAAGCATCGTGTGGGGTTTTCGTATCGTTCTGAAATTGAACACGACATGGACGGCGACTTAACTCTGTCTAACCAAGGGGTTGATTCAAGCGTCGGTATCATCATGCCAGCTAACGCCACAATGAGCGGTTTTCATCAGCTGACTGATAAAGCGAGCTTGTTATGGAGCTTAGGCTGGATGCAATTTAGCAGTGTTGAGACGACAAATATTACGTTAGATTCTGGCGTATTTGACATTCAACGTCAGTGGGAAGATACAGTCACCGCCAGTATCGGTGGTTATTATCAGCTTAATGAGCAATGGCGTCTTGAGGGCGGGGTGTCTTACGAAACGTCACCACAAGATGATCCCACCATGCAATATCCTGATGTGCCAACGGGCGAACTTTGGAAGTATGCCGTAGGTGCCACGTATGAGATGAATCATCATTGGCGCTTTAATGTGTACTATGAGTACCTTGATGTTGGTCAACCGAGTATTGAATATGCGTTAGCTGATTCAACATTACGTGGTGAATATAATGCCAATATTCACTTCTTTGGAGTGATGACTAACTATCGTTTTTAGCAGTGGGTCAATCGCCAGATGATTAATATGTGTTCAACCCCTTTTTGGCCGAAAATGCCGTTTACAAGCATTTTGCACATTAAGGGGCTGAACGTATATTGTTGAAGTGTAAGTATGACTTCATGTACTAAAGTACTTAAAAAGCTAAATGCGCCAAAGCATTAATGCTTTATGCCATGACTGTCCTCACCGATTAATATCAAATTAGGGTTGTCAGCATAATCAGGGTGTTGCTGCCAATTACTGCTATCGATAATCCATGGTTGTAAACAGGCTCTATCGGTCACACAGGGATCGGTTAGTGCCTCCATAAATTCAACGACTTTATCGGATTGCTCAATATTGATATCGATTTCTGGTGCTGGCGAATGAGATGTTGATTCATCAAAGCTTTGACGGAATAAGAAGCGTGTATTTTCAAATGCGTATGGGTTCATATTGTAGTAAACCTGCTCACAGCTCTCACCATACTTGTTCATTAAGTCGACGACAGAGGTCAGTTGACAATAATCGGCATTATTGAGCTCATTAAATTGTGAGTCGGCATTGAGTATTGAGCTAATGCCTAACAGGTCATTCATGGCGCCACCAGGGTTACCATAAACATCCATTACCTGCGATAGCGTAGATAAAGCACCGTTATGCATATACGGCCCAGTGACCGCAATGTTCAGTAATGGCGAGGTGCGAAAATGATAAGCATCGCCTATATCGCCTGTAATATTTTGGCGTCCAAAATCGCTGTCGATGACAAACTGATTGCTATCACCATTACCTGGGCCGACTTGGCCTAGACCGATGGCGTGGAATTTACCGTCAGTAAACGCATCTCCAGTATGGCATTGGCTACAAGCTGCGCCACCTTCGTCACCTGCTGTCATGAACAATACCGCACCAACTTTTTGATTAAAGCTGAGACTATCGATGTTGTTATTGGCTTCACCACGCAGCGCTGCGACATACTCTTTCCATGGGGTGTTTGCAAAGACCATTGACTCTTCAAAGGCGGCCAGAGCTTCAGCAATACGATCAAATGTCACCGTGTTATTGCCATAGGCCGCTAGGAATAGTGCTTCCCATTCTGCATGACCTTCAAAGCGAGCTGCTAACATTGAGCGATATGCTTGATGACTGTCACCTAGGGGCTCGTCGCCACGCATTTCGTTATGGGTAATAGTGGGGAAACGAGATTGTGCATTGGCCAATGATGCACCTAACGGGATATTACTATCTGCGCTGCTGAAGTTAGCGGAGTCAGGGGTGATGATGCCAGCATCAGTACCACGGGCATTCGGTGTACCGTTGATGCTTTCGATACGGCCATCCCAAAACAGCCCTCGATCTAACAGACCTAGATTAAACACGGTTGGCGCATTGCGACCTATCACAGGGTAACCCGCAAGTTCATCACTATCACTGCCGTTAAAGTATCGACCTGAACCGAGTAAGTTAGGCGCAAAGTCGTGAAATACATCAACGGCATCGTATCCCACAGGCCATGATAAATTGTCACCACCACCGAGCGCTGGATGATGACAAGAGGCGCAGGCGGTATCGTATTCACCGCTTAATCGTTTTGAATAAAACAGCGCTTTACCTAACTGGGCTTTAGCATCATTAATATCAGGTAAATTGCGACCAGTTGTAGGATCACCCGTTAATCCTTGCTCATTAATAAGCACTTGAGCATGCACATCTACTGGCGCAACATCACCTTCGATAGTACCTAAACCGTCATCAAAGGTTATCGCCTCGCCATCTTGAATATCAATAGCTGCCAGTTGCGAGTCTGACGTACCAGCCCGCACTACTCTGACTAACATGTTATCACTTCGCCCTTTAAACCAATTTAACCCTGTTTTGAAATTGATAAACCATGAGTCTTGTGAGAACTCGATCATAGGCGACGAGCTCCAGGTGTAATCATTGGTGGTTGAAGGGAAAATGGTGAGGTTAATGGCAGGGGAGGCAGTGCTAAAATCTATCAGTGAAAATAGCTCTTTATTATTAGGTAAACGCCAATCGCTGTAGCCTGCCAGTTGAGTATTTTGTGCGTATTCAAGTGCTAGGCCCCAGTCCATCGCTTCTGCTGAGCCATTATCGCAGTTAAGCCCATTAAGGCCAGCAACACATTGTGCCCACATTAGGCCAGTGGCTAAATCGGTAACGGTACCGTCATCATGTACGGTGTAACGTTCATCTGGGGTTTGCTGCGCACTATTGGTGGTGGCGATAGGGTCAATCACTCGCACTAAGCGCAATGCTGCTGGCTGGTAACGCTGAATATTTTTGTTATTACCGAATACGAATTGAAACGCCCATGCATAAAACGCTTGATGTTCGCCGTAATAAGGCATTGAGCTCCAGTAAAACTCGCTAACCGTATTGGGAAAATATTGCCCGTCAATTTTAGACGCAAGATTGCCATTGCTATTGGTAAAGGTGGAACCGAAATGGGCAATTGACATTAACTGATGATTACTCGGTACTCGCCAGTCACTGTAGCCACAAAGGTTAGCTTCATTGGTGCCAATTATTAAGCTGTTCCAATCATCATAGTAATCTCCTTGACGTTCGGGGTGCTCTCTTTCGAGCGCAGTTAATCCTCCCCAGCGGTAGGTTTTATTGGCATCGTGAATGCCGCCATCCTGAGTTTTTACCTCCCACATTAAGCCTGTGCGATTATCCCTAACACATGCCCAAGGTGCGGTTTGATAGTCACCACTGCCGTTATATTCAGTGCCATCTGCATTGATACGGGTAAAATCAAAACCGCTTTGACTCGTACTAGCACTTCGGCCTTGATTGCAATCTTGAGCGAGCGTTGTGTTATCACTTGCAGAGAGTGTCGTACTGCAATCAAAACCATTTCGGTTGTAGTCTGCGCCAAAGGTAATGCCGGTATCGTTAAGGGCTGCCGTACCGAGATTGAAACTCACTGGTGGTGTTTCACCGTCTTCGCCGCTACCGTCATCATCTTCACCGGTGCCTGAGTCGCCGTCGTCTCCATCATCATCACCATTATCATCACTATCATCATCGCCGCCAGAATCGATGGGGGTTTCGCCAATGTCTGTTTCGTCTTGATGGCTATCCGTGCTATCGCCGCCGCAACCCAATAACATGAGACTGAGTAACATTGAGCAAAGTATACGCAGCGTGTGGTTTGTTTTTAGTTTAATTATCACTGTGCTTCCCTTATGAGTTGTTCATACAGGGGTAGCATAATTAATCAAAGATGAGCAGAAGATGAGCGAGTGTTATTTACTGTAGTTAAGTGACATGTGTAACTGCTGTTCACTAAGCCTGGCGTGCAACTTAAGAGATAAGGCCTGGGCAGCACTATGGGCAATAGATAGGCCTAATCCTACATGTTGGTTATCTGTTCTTGCTTTGTCTTTTCGCCAGAGGCGATCAAACATGGTTGTTAAGTCATCTTCAGCGAGATGAGGTGCATGGTTGCTGATTCGAATGATTGATTGTTGGCTTTCACTGTCAATAATGACGCGACTATTTACCGGGGCATAGGCGATGGCGTTGCTGATTAGATTTGAGAAAATAACGCGCAGTAAGCGAGGATCACTCACTATGTATTGATCTTGAGTGACTAATTGACTGATGGTGATATTTCGCTGCTGTATTTGAGCGGTTTGTAATGATAAACACTCTTCAATGAGCGTGGTTATATTGACTTGTTCCAGTATTGTTTCAGCGCTTGAGTTTTCGATTCGTGCTAACGACAGCAAGCTATCAATGGTTTGCTGTAATTGAGCTGATGACTCTGCAATATACTGAAAATCTTCAGATGAAGATTGCTCTGGCCATTTCAAAGCAACTTCGCTGGTGGTTCGCATTGCGGCCAATGGGGTGCGTAGCTCGTGGGCTAAGTCATTATTAAATTGACGCTCTCTGGCAAAGCTTTGTTCTAACCTTGCGAGCAGTTGATTGAGCCTGTCGACTAATGGGCTGATCTCAGAAGGGACATTGGTTGCAATTAATCGGTTATGCAACGAGCCAGCTTCGACTTTTGCAACCTGTTCAGACAAGTTCTGTATTGGCGTTAATGCTTTACGAATAGCAAACACCAACATGACTGATAATAAGGTGCAAAAAAATAACCCGCCAGCAATCAATTGCAGTGCATATGTGGACAACTGTTGATTTATCTCTTCTCGATTTATGGCCACTGATATGACTACTGCTGGTTTTCTTGGGCCACCTTGAACGGCAAATGAATAAACACGAATAGCATCGCCGTTACTTAACTGACTGTTATATTCGACATCATTTGAGTGAACTGTTTGTTGTAAACTGCTGGGGGCAGGTAGGTGATTATCACCAAGACTGATGGACTTACGCAGTGTTTGACCTTGTTTGTCCCAAGATTGTAGATAGTAATTGCTATTTTCATTGTCGAGTTTTGACATGATATTAGCGCTAAAATCTTGATTTAACGCCGCAGGTGGAGTGAACCGGTTAGGCGGTCTTTTAAGCGTGAGTTTTATGATGCGAGCAAATTCATTCAACTCATTAGTGAGGCTGGCATTCAATCGACGCTGCTCAGAAAGGTACAGAGCAGATATCGCTAATATGGCGATGTTCACAAAGCAGGGAACTAGCCAAAATAGTAACTTGGCGCGAATGCTGGTCATGGTTTTTCTGCACTGATCATGTAGCCCATTCCTCGACGAGTGTGGATAAGCGGGGCGCTGTTGCTTGATACACTAATCGCTTTTCGTAAGGCGCAGACAGCGGTATCGACCACATTGCTGCTAGGTGAGACTTGTTCGTCATAGATATGTTGTTCTATTTGAGTTCGAGAAATAACCTTATTGGTGTTCAGCATCAAATATTCCAATAAAGCAAATAACTGCGATGGTAATGATATCGATTGTTGTGCTCGCATTACGGTTTTCGCTGAGCGATCCAATTCCAAATCGGCGACAACAAGTTTTGGCGAGCGGTTTTGGTATTTACGCCTTGCTAGGGCCTCGACACGTGCGATGAGCTCTTCAATGGCAAAGGATTTGACTAAGTAATCATCGGCGCCCAAGCGCAAACCTGCAACACGATCTTCAATGGCGTCTTTAGCGGTAAGGAATAAAACCGGAGATTCATTATTGGCTTCGCGTAACTGCTTTAATACGTCTCGGCCATCTAAACTTGGCAGCATAATATCGAGAATAATGACATCATAATCGTGCTCAAGCGCCATCCATAAACCTTCTTGGCCATCACCTGTGGCATCAACGGCAAAACCCGATGCTTTAAGCGCTTTGATCACAGGTCGACGTAAGGCTTCTGAGTCCTCGACCAATAATAATTTCATATTACATTCTCTTATTGATGATAGTGACATTAATGAAGTCAATCACTTAGGTCTTTACCGTTACCACAATGTTCGAGCAGGGGTGATTATAATCAATATACTAAAGGTAACATGAGCAGAAGGTGAACACGGAATAATCTTACTTAAATTACTCTATATCCTTAGCCTATTTAGGTTGTGAGAGCCCTCACTGTTGTTGAAGAAGGGATTTGCTCGGCAACCTTACCATCACTGCAGTGTTAGGTGATGTGTAAGGTTTGTTGAAGTGAGTGCTAACTGAAATTATTTATTTCTGAAATTAGTTTCAACTTGATCAAGTCTAAAGGTGAAATCTAATAAATGTTTATGCATTTCTGCTTTTGCTAATTCTTCATCATTTGCGATGACAGCTTTAACAATAGGATCATGTAAACCAGCAGGGTGCATTTCATCATGGTCTGGTTCGAACTCTTGTGCGGTATTACTGATCACTTTGAGTAAGGATTTCACAATAGCCGCTAAGAAGCGGTTGTTGGACATGTCAGCTAGCAGGTAGTGCACATTTTGGCGTAATTTGACTGTTTCTTCATAACTAAGTATTTGGGTTTCATTAGCACAGGCTTCAAGCAGTTTTTCAGCCATTTCAGGGGTACAATTTTTGGCCGCTAAACCCGCCACCATTGGCTCAATCATTTGTCTGGCATTACACACTTCTGAAAAAGACATTTGATCCATCAGAAAAAGTTCTTGGCACACATTGATTAAACGCTCGAAGGTGATGCTTTTAACAAATGCGCCGCCCATAGCGCCTTGTTTGATTTCAACAAGCCCGCTTGCTTCTAATCCTCTGATAGCTTCACGAACAACGGTGCGACTGACTTGAAAAGATTCTACAAGCTCTCGTTCAGAGGGTAACTTGTCACCAGCGATATATTTTCCTTGAAATATGGCATCTTTAAGCTGATTACTTATTTCATTTGACGCTTTAAGTTGTTTGACTGGCTTAAAATCCATCACACATTTTTCCTGAAGTTTACTATGGCAATTATCATAGCATGGGCGATAGGCCATCGCCTCAGGATATCGTGTTGGTTTTGGGGTAAATTGGCAAAAAAACTGATCTGCTTGGTGTTTTTAAGTCTATGTTTCTTCTATAAACATGGGAGATCTTTTGGCTTTTTTTTCTTCTTGCTTTGTTACGAAAAGGATAATTTCGGATACTTGACCAGGTTGCTAGAAGCGAATTTTTTGCTCCATTTTAGTTAAGGATAATGCGATATAAAAATACACCTTTTATTTTTAAGCCTTTGATAAATAGTAAGTATGACCCTGTTTTTAATAGGTAAAACACTTGTTGTAATGCTCCTTTCTCACTGCCCCCATCATCTTGCCTAATACGTATATTAGCCTTTTACAACCTTGTTACTTAATGGATCACAAAATAACTTTTTTTTGAGATCGACCGCATAAATGTCACCTTAGATCCTTTTGGTTAAATGTTATATGTCATACATTAGCCCTAAAGGGGTAGGACATAGCAAATTTCGTTTCTATCAAAGTGCGGCTTACTCCTTTTCTGACGCAAACACACTAACCCTACTTTGATAAGTAAGTAGCCTTTGCTGTTTTGACAGAGTTCATTGTTGCTGGTGGCAGCGTGGAGCTTCTCATTTACGGCGAATGCAAATGGAGTTTTAAAATGAGTAAAGACAACGTTATCGATCAGTACACTGCGAATGTGCTTCAAAATGGTATTTCTCGTCGTAGTTTTATGACACGTGCAGTACAAGGTACTGGCGCCGTGGCTTTTGCTGGATTAGGGGGGATGGCAAGTGCAACTGCTGCAGAGTCAGGAGCTGAAGCAGCTCATGCGTCTGTCGGTGGTGCGACATTAGATTTCATGCCGAAACCAAAACCAATCGCTGATAAAGACATTGCTTCGACGCAAACATTTGACGTGGTAGTAGTGGGTGCTGGTGCTGCGGGCGTCCCAGCTGCACTTTCTGCTGCTGAAAACGGTGCCAAAGTTGCTGTATTGCAAAAGCAAGCCATTGTGGTTTCACAAGGTAATACCGGTTCAGGTTTAGACTTAAAAAACTGTGACAAAGCAGGTGTTGAAGCCATGGTGTCACGTTTAATGAGCGACAGTGCTCACCGTTGTCATCCTGAGCTTGTCCGAGAGTGGGCATACAACTCTGGTGAAGCCATTTCTTGGGTGATTGACCGTGCTAAAAAAGGTGGCGCGTCAGTGGTTGACCAAGGTACTGGTCCTCAACATGGTATTCATGGCGTCACCGAGCATAAGCTTAACTTTGTGACGTCATATTTCGGACCAAAGCCTTATACCGCTGGTGACGGTATGCGCGACTTGGCTAAAACAGCAGAAAAAGCGGGTGTGAAATTCTTCTTCAATACGCCAGCGCAACAACTTATTCAAGATGCATCAGGCAAAGTGATTGGTGTTATCGCAAAAAGCCGTGATGGTAAATACCACAAATACATGGCCAAAAAAGGCGTCATTTTATCGTCTGGTGATTACCAAAATAATGAAGCGATGTGTAATTTCTTCATCCCTGATTTGAAGAACTTCGAACGTAAGCAAATGGAACGTACAGGTGACGGTTTCAGCATGGCTTATTGGGCGGGTGGTGTCATTGAACCTGTTGGCCACACTAAGATGTTGCACGATTTTGATGCTGGCCCTGCTTCTATGTGTGATATGCCATTTCTTGCTGTTAATCGCAAAGGTAATCGCTTCGTTAACGAAACCGTTGCGATGTCATTAATGAATAACTATCTCCGTGACGAAGAAAATGCAGGTCATTACAGCCAAATCTTCGACTCAAATTACATGACAGAAGCAGCAGACTGGCCAGGCAAGCTTTACTCTCCTGAGCAGTTGAAAAAGTATATGCCTGAAGATCCAACACCTAAAACGGGTGTTTATGCTTCGCAAACCAACACCTATGTGGCTAACACAATCGAAGAGTTAGCTGAGAAATTAGAGTGTGACCCTAAGACTTTAGCTGCGAATGTGAAGCGTTATAACGAGCTTTGCGCAAAAGGCATGGATGATGATTTTGGCAAGCCTTCAAGCAAAATGCTGCCAGTTGTAAAAGCGCCTTTCTACGGTATTCATCGTCGTATGCGTATCTCTACTATTTGTTCTGGCATGTTGGTGAATAAAAACCATCAAGCTTTGGATGCCGATGGTAAGCCGATTGGCGGCCTATTTGTTATCGGTAATCTTGGCGGCGGATTCTATGGCGGCGTTGATTACCCACTAACGGCATTCGGTCTATCGCTAGGGCGTTGTTACACCTTCGGTTACTTAGCAGGTAAGCACGTCGCTAACTTATAAGTTGCAAAGAATATCTGATATGGAAGCCTGAGCATCAGGCATCCATTCCAAATGACTTGATGGAAATGGAATAAAACAATGAACAAATTTATCTTACAAAATATCTTGCTTGCAATGGCATTGACTGTGTTTGCTAATGGCGCAATCGCTGCTGATAAGTCGTTAGGTAACACCCATAAAGCTGCTGGTGTTGAATGTAGCGATTGTCATGAAACTAAGCCTCCTCAAGCGGTGCCAATGTTTAAGTGTTTAGAGTGTCATGACACTAAAGATTTGGCGGAAACGACTAAAAATGTCATGCCAACAAACCCACATGAAAACCGTCACTTTAGCACTGAGACTGACTGTACTTACTGCCACAATCAGCATAAAGCATCTGAAAACTACTGTGGTAGTTGTCATCTTCGATTTGATTTTGTTGTGCCTTAGCCAATGAGCGAGTCCAGCAATTAACTAATTTTTGATTTACAAGGATGACAAAATGAAAACAAAACTACTCCCTTTAGTGGTGGCGTGCATGACCGCAAGCCCAGCGTTCGCTGCCGATCCCATCTCAAACTTGTTTGATGAAGGTAGCTTTAAAGGTCAATTTCAATTATTCGATTTTCAACGTGATTTTGATGGCGAGACGACTGATCGTCGTGATACATCGTTAGGCGGATTATTTTACTTACGTTCAGGCGAGGCAAATGGTGTGAGCTTCGGCGGTTCTTTTGCTTCTGCTAACCCCATTTGGGATGCGAACAGTGAAGGTATTTATGGCCTTGTTGGTGGTGGAGCACCAGGTAGTATCGCTGAACGTGAATCGGTTAATCGTTTACAAGAGTACTTTGTGTCGGGTAATTGGTTTGACACTAAAATTACCGTCGGTGCACAAGAACTGCGTACACCTATGATGAATCCGTTCCCATTGCGTGCGATTCCATTCACCTACCGTGGTGCGAGTGTTAAAAATACCTCTATCGATAACTTAGCCATTTCGGCTTTGTATATCACTGACTACATGGGATGGACTGAAGAGTCTTTTGTAAGTGTGTCAGAGGGGATTCAAGGAGAGTTAGCACGCAGCGGTATTATCGTTGATGTTGATGACAATCCTATGTTGGCATTAGGCGCAAATTACACTTTACCAATCGATGCTATTAAGGCTAAAACGAGTGTTTGGTACTACTCAATGCAAGATGTGTACGACCAATATCACATCAAGTTTGATTTGAGCGGTGAGTTAGGGGCGACTAATTGGTACTTCAAACCGTCGTATTTGAAGCAAGATTCAATTGGTAATTTAGATAACACCGCAGCGCAGTTTGACACTTATCAAGCAGGTTTCCACCTCGGTATGAAGTGGAATGGCTTTGATGCAACAGTGAAATACGTCACTACTGGTGACGGGAATATCATTGCGCCATTTGGTGATGAAAAAGTAATCATTCAGCAAGTTGTTCAATCGAGTCGAGCGAATGAAGATGCCTATGGTGCACAGTTAGCTTATCGATTTGCCCCTAGCTCTGCCTTGAATGGGGTGAGTGCTTATTTGAATTATGCAAATTATCAAGTTGATGGTGATTCAAGCCAAGATATCGACGAAACCGATTTGTCAGTCCGTTATGACTTAACTGAATACGTGGAAGGCTTAAGTGTTCGAGCTCGCCATGCCATTGTTAATTACGCGACAGGCGACGACCTAACGGATACTCGATTCTACATTTATTACAAATTCGAGGTGTAATTAGCGCTTTTTTTCATATTTCATCATTTACCTTTTTTGCCCATCTCTCTTTGATTGATGGGCTTTTTTTTGTCAGTAATTAGCTTGCATCAAGTGGGAAAAAAGCTGCAAAGATGAAGTAAAAGTGAAGAAATCAAAGAAAGGCCAGAGCGCGCAACATGATAAAAATATGCCCGTTTATCGAGTGATAATCGGGCATATTGTCTTCTTTAATAACGCAATAAGCGATTAGAAATAGTAGCCAAAGTTAATGTTAAAGCGCTTGTTAGTATCGCCATTACCGACCATAGTGCCGCCAATAAAAGGTTGGTTTTCGGCAACAACATAATCGAAGTAGGTGTAAAGACCTCCTGCTGACACTGCCATACCCGTAACATTCATAAAGGTGTCTTCAAGTGATGCAGACTTACCTGTAACCAATGAATAATCGTTATAAAAAGTTAAGTTAGATACTGGGCCAAAATCAATCGGCAAGCTGTATGCGACATTTGCGATGTAAGTGGTCGCTTCGGCTGGGATGGAGTCATAGAAGTGATAAGCTGCAACCACTATACGGTCAACGTCCATACCATCGACATTGTACTCATAATCAGTGACCTGTAATTTCACGTTCCAGCGATCATAATCGAGAATACCGTGAATCGCTGCCGCAAAATTGTCACCATCAGTGCCGTTAGCAATTTCTAATTGGCCAGCTTGTACTGAGCCGCCTAATTCAACGCCCAGTTTGTCAAAAGTAAAATTGTGGGCGTAACGCAGATTAAAGGTGTTGACTTCACCGGCTTCATAACCTGCTGTTGGTGCATCATAAGCATCCTCGCCATCTAAGCGAATTCCCACGACATCGTAGGCATAGCGGTCAGTACGATCTGACACAAACCCATCAATTCCACCTTGTTCATCATTCTTATAAAAGGCGACATCAAAACGGTTTACGTCGCTTTTGTATGTGTAATTTAGGCCCATATCATGGTCATCTTCTAGACCAAGATAAAAGTTAGAACTGAAAAAGTAGTTATTCGATGCGTAGGTGAGCATGCCGAACGGCACCTGAGTGACCCCGATTTTACCTTGTTGATGCTCGTCAAAGTTATAGCCAATCCATGCATGTTGCACCACATTCATGTACTCAAACCAACGGTATTGTGCTGAATAGATTAAGTCGCCGTAACTGCCCGAAACGTCGATTCTAAATAGGTCGAAGTCAAAATCACCACCACGATCGGCATTAGCATCATTAAAGTCTTCATAGGAGTAATTGACTCGTACTGCGCCACCAAAGTTGACCTTGGCTTCGGTTTTCTCAACCGTTTCCAAAGCTTCGACGACTTCAACTTCATTGATGACGACAACATCCTGTTGTACGGGTTGCTGCGTTTTATTGGCAGCCTCTTGTTGTGCTTCTAGCTGTTCAATTCGTTCTTTTAACGCTTTTAGCTCTTCTTCAATCGAGCTTGCATTGGCAGTCGTGGATAACGCTAAAGCAATGCAGGTAGCGGCAAGTGAATAACGAGTCATCATTTTTCCTATGGGATAAAGTGAAGGAGTGTTTAGTATATGTTATTAACGTTATCTTGCTGTTGATGAAATGCGTAAAGTGTGAGGTGGCGGGTAAAAGGCCTGAATATTAACGCTTAATTGCTAATATAAGGTCTGCTTATGTTTTTATTATCGTTTTTATCTTAATTTTACCGCAGTGTTAGCCGTATCAGTTTGGGGCTGATGAACGCAATGCTGCCTGCATTGGTATGATGCGATCCTTCATCAGCGATTCGTTGACCTTTTATGTTTCCTTCAAAATAGACCTTAATTCTTGTTGGCTCCTCTTTGACAACGGAATATTCAGAAGCGCGTTCCAGTTGTATTTATTGCATTGTTAAATAGGCATTTCCATGTTCAAAAATCTTTCACTATTTGCCATGTTGGTGGCTTCATCACATGCAATGGCAGAGTCATCATACTTTTTTGATGAGCAAGATGGTCAGCTCGATTTAGGGCATCATTTGGCGGAAAATGCCTACGGTTTTTTACCCGTCCCAGTGATTATTACTGAACCCGCAGTGGGCTTTGGTGGCGGATTAATGGGACTGTTCTTACATGAAACAGAAGAAGAGAAAGCATTAAGGAAACAAAAGGCACTTGAGTCTGTAGACGGTGGAGCGCAACTTATTCCTGCTGCAATGACTCTAGTGGGCGCAGGTGGTACAGAAAATGGTACTTGGTTTGCACTGGCTGGTCATCGCCACTCTTGGCTTAATGATCGGATCCGCTACACAGGCGGTGCTGGTGCAGCCAAAGCGAATTTAAACATTTATACCGATTTGGGTGGGATATTGCCTCCGAATCAAAGTATTAAGTTTGATACATCGACAGAGGCTTTTTTTGCACTGCAAAAATTACAATTTAGAGTTGCAGATACGCCATTAATGCTTGGCGTTAAACAGATATGGTCAGAGTCGAGCGTATCATCGTCAAATCAAATTATTGATTGGTTACTGCAAAAAGCATTAGGTGATAAGCATACGACATCTGGCTTAGGGCTCGTGGCAGAGTTTGATACCCGTGACAATATGTTCTTTCCTAAAAACGGCTATATTTTGTCAGCTGAATATATGGCTTTTGATGAAGCTTTTGGATCGGATAGTCATTATGCGACCTTGAATGCCAGTGCTGAAGCTTACTTTCCTATCGCTGATAAGTGGACATTTGCGGTGGCGGGCAGCTATGACGAAATTTATGAGAAAGACACTGAATTATCGCCCACCGCTAAACCATATGTTGATATGCGAGGCGTATCGGCGTTTCGCTATCAAGGGGAGCAGGTAGGAACGTTACAGGCGCAATTGATGTATCACATTGATCACCGCTGGACAGTCTCAAGTTTTTACGGCTATGGCGTCACGCAAAATGAATCATTCAAAGATGGTCTTGAAAGCGTTAATGCTTACGGTGTTGGCTTTCGCTACCAAATCGCACGCCGCTATGGTATTCACATGGGGATAGATATTGCAGCCAGTGATGAAGAAAATGCGCTTTATTTTAAAGTGGGATCCGGTTTTTAACTGATTAATAGATAATTTAATCCTCTAGTCGGTTAAATATGCGAGCCGCCATAACGGTATATTAAATAATTAATATGTATGTCTTGTTGTTGTAATATTTATTTGAAATTTGGTTGGCGTTAAAATTATATTTATTGGTTATACTTTGCTATTGTATTTTTGTCTCTTTAGTTGAGTGTAATTTATTTATTGCTGATATTACTACTTAGTTTTATATGAACTTAATTTCTGAGTTGATAATAAAGAGCAAACAATACAGCCTACCAATAAGTTTTGTGGTTAACTTGTTATGCTTGTTTTGTAACTGTTTAATTATTGCGTCAGCATTTGAGCTTGTTTGTTTGCGGATTGATTACTGTTATTCAAAGATAAATTTTGTTTTTGTAGTGTTTAGTTGTATTTACTGTTGGTTTTTTGATCAATGTTATTTATGTTTCTATCAGGTTTGTAATTTTTAGATCATATTTTGTTTTGGCTTTAATCTTGGGTTGTTTTGTTTGTGCACTTTTATTTTTGAAGTGTTTTATGCTGGTTTTGTTGTTATTTGTGATATTTTGTATTTTTGCTCTTGCGGCTCGTTTTGCTCTAAGTGGTTGAATGGTAATATATAGATCTTAATTATAATTTTATTGTTCAGACTGGCGGATTATTGGTGAGCTATATTATTGTTAATCGGCAGTGATTAATATTTTTATCCAGTTTGATAAGCCATTGGGGTCTTTGTGCGCGATGTATGAGTTCTTCCATCTAAAAACGCATTTGTTTTTCAACTTTAATACCCATGTCATAAACCTTCCGTGCTGATTATCTTGTTTTTCCATTAAAACTGTAATTTTATTATTTAACTTACTTTCTGTTTTTCTATTGTGGTGTATTCCGAGTTGTTAATTTGTTTCGGTGTATCATTTATTCTTCACTTTACTTAGATGTTAATTTTATTTAATTTGTCGCCGTCTTTAATGACCGTGACTAATAAATACTTTACGGCTTATGTTCAGTTAATGTGATTAATAGAAACATGGCGGTAATGGTTCAAATGAAAGAAATACTTTAATTCCTTTGGAGTGAACATGAAATTTAATGCTAAGAAACTGCTTCTTGTTTCAAGTGTTGCAGCTGCACTAGCGGGTTGTAATTCATCTGATAACGATAAACCAGAAACCCCGCCTGAAAATACGATCGTTTCAATGGATATCCGTCTTATGGAGACAACAGATATCCATACTAACGTTATGCCATACAACTACTTTGAAAGTGCTGAACACAATGAAGCTAACCTACCAGAGTGGGGCTTAGCACGTACTTCTTTAGTGATTGCAGAAACTCGTAAAGAAGTCGCTAATAGCATGTTGTTTGACAATGGTGACTTGATTCAAGGTAGTCCAATGGGCGACTACATGGCAGCACTTGGCGCAGAGCACTTAAAAGGTGAGAAGCACCCAGTTTACAAAGCGATGAATCATTTAGAATATGATGCTGCTAACTTAGGTAACCATGAATTCAACTATGGTCTAGAGTACTTAGATGAAGCACTTAAAGGTTCAGATTTCCCTTACGTTGGTGCAAACGTGTGGAAAGCTGATGATTCACTAGAAAAAGTGAGCGCAGCTGCTGATGAATGTGAAGTTCGCATTACTGAAGATTTCTACGAAACTGCTGAGCACATGTATGACCCATATGTGATTTTAGATCGTGAATTTACTGCTGCAGATGGTGAGACATACACGGTAAAAGTGGGTGTGATTGGTCTTACTCCACCAGACATCATGGGTTGGGATGCTGCTCACTTAGTGTGTAACGTTGTGGTTTCAGACATCAAGAAAACGGCTGAACATTACGTACCAATCATGAAAGCTGAAGGCGCAGACGTGATTGTTGCTATCCCGCATTCAGGCTTAAACAATAATGATGACGAATTTGCTGAAAATGCATCACTGCATTTAGGTTACGTTGAAGGCATTGATGCCATCATGTTTGGCCACGATCACCGTGACTTCCCTAACTCGACTGGCGAGTATGGTGACATTCCAAATGTTGATGCAGAGAAAGGGCTAATCAACGGTATTCCAGCAGTGATGCCTGGTTACTGGGGTGCTAAGTTAGGTGTGATTGATTTACGACTTTTCTCTAAAGATAAAGGTGAAACTTGGGCGGTTGACCATAGTTTCTCGACTGCAGAACTTCGCTCATTAGTTGAAGGCTCTGACGGTGCTATCGAAGATTTAGTTGAAACTGAGCATGAAGGCACAGTGGAATACATGGCTGACTCAATTGCTGATATCGACGTCAACATGAACAGCTTCTTCCCGCAAGTGGTACCTGATTTATCTATTCAAGTCGTTAATGAAGCGCAACTTCACCAGTTAAATAAATGGAAAGCAGAAGGCGAGTTCGCTGATGCTTCAGAAGATGCGATTTTCTTATCTGTATCTGCGCCATTCAAGTCTGGTCGTAATGGCGGTACTGATTACACCAACATTCAAGAAGGTGAGTTAACTAACGCATCTGTTGCTGATATCTATGTATTTGATAACAACACGCCAGCAGTATTGAAAATGACTGGTACCGACATGAAGCGTTGGATTGAGTGGGTTAACTCAAATGCATACCGCAGCTTACCGTTATCAGCGGGTGAAACTTTCTTAGTAGAAGAGTTCCCTGGTTATAACTTCGATGCGTTCTACGGTGGCTTCAATGCTGATGGCGAAGGGCTACTTAAGTACACTGTGAATGTTGAAAACGAATCAAGATTCACTGACATCAATGGTCACCAGTACACTGAAACTGAAAATGAGCAGCTAACGAGCCTGACTTACAATGGTGTTGAAATTGCTGACAATGCTGAAATCTATGTGATTACCAACAACTACCGTGCGTCTAACTCAAGTATGCCTGGTGTTGATAACGCTGTGATGGTTAAAGAAGAGTTCGCATTTAACAACCGTGAATTAGTTCAGTTCTACTTAGCAGATCGTTTAGAGATGCAGGAAGGCACAACACTTGAATTCCCGAATGCTAAAGTGTTCCAACTTGAAGCGCCAAACACAACTAGCGTTTCATTTGCTTCGGCTAAGCTTGACGAAGGCTTACGCTGTGCAACAAATGAAATCACAGGCCTGTCTACTGAAGGTGAAGATGGCACTAAAGAAGGCACTGAAGGCTTCACTATCTACAACTTCAACTTTGACTACAGCGGCGAGTTCAACTGTAAAGCTAAGTAAGATGCTTGATAGATAGACCACATATTTTAAGTAATATGTCGCCCTACTTAATACTTGTAATCAAGTCATAAGTAGGGCTTTTTTATGCCTGTTTGAACGTGCGGATTGACTAAGCTGACACGGCTCACAGATATGACATATCAGTCACCTAGAATGTGAACAATCTTACGGTTTATCGCCTTAAAAGCACGTACGTTAATAGGTATTACTATTCAGCCATGTCCGTTTGGCTGCTTTTATTTCAAGGGTCTTATAATGTTTGAAACAAATCCAGATAAAGCGTTTTTCGAGCGTGCTAATCAATTCATTAATGTTGCTAACGAGAATAATCAAGATCCTCAGGTGAAAACGGGAGAAATCAGTGCCTCTTTTATGTACTCACTTGCTCGTTATAACGCTTGGTTTGCATCAACAAGCTTTGATAATGCAGAGCAAATGAAGCAGAAAAAAGCAGAAATGGTTGCATACTATGTTGAAGAATATCGCAAGCTGCTAGAAGGTAATATGGAAGATTACATCACTAACTTTGACGAGTACCGTAAAACTCAGAAGTAAGCTTCAAAATGTATAACAGCATAAAAAAGCCACTTCTCAGTGGCTTTTTGTGTATCTCTATAAAACGGACTCAGCTTTTATTTTGGTGTGTTCGGCAACTGAATCAGTTTTTTTAGGCGTTTTATTTGCATTCCATTGTTGCAATAACTTGTCTACAAAAACTTTATCTTGGGCTGAAGAAGCTGTGACAAGTAAGAAAAATTCATCTTTATTCTCTAAGAAAATGTTTATTTGTGTTTCTTCAGTTTCTGAGTCGCTATATTCAACAGTTATGTTTTCAACTGAGGTAAATGCTGCAGAAACTTTGTGTAATTCATCATTTTCTGTCCAGTACGAAAATACGTTGTCTTGAGTGAAGCCATTGCCTGCTTCTTGCAGGCTAAAAAAGGATTCACTGTAAAAATAAATTGGGCTGGATCCTGCTTGAATCATCTCATTATCTTGCATAAAACTAATATCATGTTGCCAGAGGTTTTTACCGTTGATAACGTCGTTTTTAGCAATTAAATTGGCCTCCTGAGCTAGTATCAAAGCGAGCAATGGAATCGCGCAAATCATGAATACCCAATTTCGAATATAGAGTGTTGAATTTGCAATGTACGCTTCAGAGTCACGTCCGTTTACTTTGTTTGCATATAGAACTAAGGGTAAAAAAAGCGCAATAGGGATAATGTAACTTACAACACTTACACTTATATTGTTATTTACTATGTTGTAGCTGATTAAAGCAATGAAACTTAACCCTGCAGCCCAAGTGGGTATCAGCCAATTACGCTTGTTTCGTTGTTCGCTGTCTACTTCCATCCACATAAATAAAGCATAGAACCATAAGGGATTGAAAAACGCTCTCGCAATAGGCCAAATATCAGATCGATGTGTTGCTTTAATGAATTGCCAGTTTTTGTAGCTCCAATATGGTAAGTATAAAGAAAAAGAAAAAAGACCTAACAGAATGAATTTTTTGAATGAAATTGGATAAAAAGTAGCAGTGGTTTGATGTTTCGTTTCATCTAATAGGCTGACGATAGTAAAAAGCACACCAATACCGAAACAAATTATCGCTACAATCCAATATGTTAACCCTCCAAGCTCGTCAATGAATACTTGTAGAGTTGAAGGTTCATTAATAACTGTAGGAGTTGATGGGTTATCAAAGTCAACAATCCCATACGAGTCAATGCCAGTAACATTAGCTAAAGCATTGGAATACTCTTGAATATCTGAGGGTTTAACGTGATCAACTTTTGATTGATAAGAATAGTTTAGTGTGAGTAAGTTGCTTTCTTTATCAAAAGTTAGCTTGAAAATGGTACTAAAAAAACGGTTATCTT